>NZ_FMHZ01000002.1:686666-1030000 GCF_900090315.1 Micromonospora citrea
TGCTGCTGGCCGCCTCCGAGGCGGTCAACAACGCCGTGGAGCACGCGCAGCGCCCCAGCCGGCCCGAGGTGCGGGTGCGGCTCCGGGTCGCCGACGGCACGGTCCGGATCTCGGTACGCGACTTCGGCACCTGGCGGGACCGCCGGCCCGCCATGGACCGGGGGCGCGGCGCCACGCTGATGAACGCGCACGCCGACGTGCGGATGGTGTCGACGGCCGAGGGCACCACGGTCACCATCGAACGCCACCTCCCGCCCGCCCCTTGACGCTACGGATGTCCGGTTCGGGGGGCGGCGCAGTGGGGATGATGTGACGCCTGTCTGGTTCGTCATGATTGCGGTGGTGGGGGTCACCGGCCCGGCGGGCATCGCCCGCCGACGCGGGGCGTTGTAACCACCCGTGAGCGCGTGACCCCCCGGCCCTGCGTTGGCCCGGGGCGGCGGCCGGAATGCCGGCCGGACCCACGTCGTTACATCCCCCGGACCCAGGGACACCGCCGGCTGCGGCGGCCGCCGGAAACACCCGGCCCACCCCCACCGGTTACCTCCCCCGGAAGCCCCGCGCCCCACCCCGCACCGCAAGGGGCGCACCCTGCATTTTCTGGCGTGACCTTTCCCGACCCGCGACACGACCCACCCCCGGCGTGTCCGCGTACCCCCGATCGAAAGGTGACCTCACCATGCGTACCGACATCCTGCGTAAGACCGCCCTGACCGCTGCCGGCCTCGCCTTCACCGGCGGCGCCATCGCCGGCCCCGTCACCACCGCCCACGCCGCCCCGACCGGCAGCAATCCCGTCTCGGTCACTCAGGACCGCAAGAACGGCGAGCGGGAACTCGGCGTCCGCTACGAGGCCCAGCCGAACTTCTACTACTGCGGCCCCGCCGCCGCCCGCAACGCCCTCAGCGTCCAGGGCAAGAACATCGACGTCGACGGCATGGCCAAACTGATGGGCACCACCGAAGCCGGCACCAACTCCATCAACGACATCACCCCCGTCCTCAACAAGGAAACCGGTAAGGACGCCTACCAGTCCGTCGAGATCCGCGAAGCCACCGCCGACGACAAGCAGACCCACAAGCTGCGCACCGACATCGTCACCGCCATCGACGAAGGCCACGCCGTCGTCGCCAACATCGCCGGCACCGCCACCGACACCGACGGCACCACCCACTCCTTCGAAGGCGGCCACTACATCAGCGTCGTCGGCTACCGCGACAACGGCAACACCGTCACCATCGCCGACTCCGCCGACCCCAACCAGGCCTCCTACCGGATGAGCATCGACACCCTCGCCGACTGGATCGCCACCCGCGGCTACACCGCCTGACCGACCGCTCGACACCACCACCAACGACAAGGGCCGGCCCCGACAAGGGGCCGGCCCTTTCGTCGTGCCCGCGTCAGGCCGCGTAGCGGGCGGCGAGGTCGACGGTGCGACGGGCGGCGGCGACCATGGCCCGGTCGGCGAACCGACCGTCCGGCAGCACCACCGTGCCGGAGCTGCGGGTCTGCGCCTCCGCCACCGCGGCGAGCAGTTCCTCCGCGCGGGCCACCTCGCCCTCCGCCGGACGGAACGCCTCGGCGATCACCGGAAGCTGGCGCGGGTGGATGGCCGCCCGGCCGAGGAAGCCGAGCCGCCGGCCGAGGGCGCACGAGGCGGCGAGGCCGTCGAGGTCGGCGACGTGCGCGTACACCGACATGGCGGGCGGGGGCAGGGCGGCCGCGCGGGCCGCCACCACGACCCGGCCACGGGCCCAGGCCAGGCCGGCGTCGTCGTCGACGCCGAGGTCGGAGCGCAGGTCGGCCTCGCCGAGACCGATCGAGGCCACCGCGGGGTCGGCGGCGGCAATGGCGTACGCGGACTCCAGGCCGAGGGCCGACTCGATCAACGGGTGCAGCGGGGCGTCCACCCGGGCGGCGACGGCGGCGACGGCGTCCGCCGACTCCACCTTCGGCAGCCGCAGCCCCGCCAGCCCGGGGCGGCCGACCAGCGCGGCCAGGTCGGCGTCGAGGTCCGGGCCGGTCAGCTCGTTGACCCGGACCTGGACCGGCACCGGATGCGGCTGCCCGAGGAACTCGGCGACGGCCTGCCGCGCGTACGCCTTGCGGTCGGCGAGCACCGCGTCCTCCAGGTCGAGGATCACCGCGTCGGCGCCCGAGGCGACCGCCTTGGCGAACCGGTCCGGCCGGTCGCCGGGCACGTAGAGCCAGGTCAGCAGCAATCAGATCACCCCCTTCTCGCGCAGTGCCGCCAGCTCGGCGTCGGTCAGGCCGAGGGACCGCAGCACCGCGTCGGTGTCCTGGCCGTGCCGGCGCCCGGCGTGGCGGATGTCCCCGGGCGTCGCCGAGAGCCGGAACGGCACGTTCTGCATCCGCACCTCGCCCAGTTCCTCGTCGGGAACGGTGCGGACGGTGCCGAGCGCGGCGTACTGCGGATCGGCGAGGATGTCGCGCACGTCGTAGACCGGGGCGACCGCCGCCTGGGCGGCCTCGAACGCCGCCACGACCTCGTCCCGGTCGCGCTGGGCGACCCAGGCGCCCACGGCGGCGTCCAGTTCGTCGGCGTGCGCGGCCCGGCCGCTGCCGGTGGCGAACCACGGTTCGTCCACCAGCTCCGGGCGGCCGACCAGCCGCAGCACCCGCTCGGCGATGCTCTGCGCGCTGGTCGACACCGCCACCCAGCGCCCGTCGGCGCAGCGGTACGTGTTGCGCGGCGCGTTGTTGTTGGACCGGTTGCCCAGCCGGGGCTGGACGTAGCCGAGCTGGTCGTACCAGGTGATCTGCGGGCCCAGCATGGCCATGATCGGCTCGATGATGGCGAGGTCGACCACCTGCCCGGCCCCGGTGAGGTCGCGGGCCCGCAGCGCCAGCATGACCGCGTACGCGGCCGCCAGCGCGGTCACCGAGTCGGCCAGCCCGAACGGCGGCAGGGTCGGCGGCCCGTCCGGCTCCCCGGTGACGGCGGCGAAGCCGCTCATCGCCTCGGCCAGGGTGCCGAACCCGGGCCGCCGCGCGTACGGGCCGACCTGACCGAAGCCGCTGATGCGGGCGATCACCAGCCGGGGGTTGACCGCGTGCAGCTCGGCCGGGCCGAGCCCCCACCGCTCGAGGGTGCCGGGGCGGAAGTTCTCCACCAGCACGTCCGCGTCGGCGAGCAGCCGGCGCAGCAGCTCGGCGCCCCGCGGGTCGGACAGGTTCAGGGTGACGGTGCGCTTGTTGCGCCCGAGCACCTTCCACCACAGCCCGACGCCGTCCTTTGCCGGGCCGTGCCCACGCGACGGGTCCGGCTTGGCCGGATGCTCCACCTTGACCACGTCGGCGCCGAAGTCGCCGAGGAACGCCGCGGCGAGCGGCCCGGCGAAGAGGGTGGCCAGGTCGACCACCTTCACCCCGTCGAGTGGGCCGGGCCGGGCCGGTTCTGCTGCGGTCGTCATGGCGTTCCCTTCGCCGGATCGATGGTGGCCAGGAAGACGTCGCCGTTGCCGAGCGCCCCGCCCGGCACCGTCCCGGCGGTGAGCCCGCTGACCCGCAGCCGCCCGTCGGCGCCGAGGGCGGCGTAGACGTTCTCCTCGCCGAAGGCGTCCGCGGCGTCGTCGCGGCCGGTGCCGTACTGGGCGACGCCGAGCTGGCGGCCACGGGAGTCCAGGCGCAGCGTCAGCACGTCCGCTCCCCCGACCGGCACCCCGAGGCTGCTGCCGGTGAAGCCGACCACGGCCACCGCCCCGCCGGGCAGGGCCACCACGTCGGCGCCGCCGTCCGCGCCCCGACCGCCGGTCACCGTCCGCCAGCGCTGCCGGCCCGCCGCCGTGTACGCCACGGTCAGCACGTCGGTGCCGCCCGCGGCGGCCTCGCCGCCGACCGAGCCGGTGGCCACCACCGTGCCGGTGGAGCTGACCGCGACCCCGCCGAGCAGGTCGTCGCCCGCCCCGCCGACCGAGGTCGCCCAGCCCCGGTTGCCGGCCGGGTCGAAGCGGGCCAGCCAACCGTCGGTGCCGCCGAGCGCGGTGGTGCCGGGCAGGCCGGCCGAGGTGCCGCCGGCGACGTACACGCCTCCGGCGTCGACGGCCACCGCGTACGCCTTGTCCTCGCCGGGGCCGCCGAACTGCCGGCTCCAGGCGACCGACCCGTCCGGGGCGATCCGGGCCAGCACCGCGTCCTTGTCCCCCGCCGGGGTCGTCCCGTCGAACGAACCGCTGGTGTAGCCGGCGACGTAGGCGCCGCCGTCCGGGGCGGCCGCGATCGCGTAGAACCGGTCCGCCCTGGCCGGGTCGCCGGCCTGGGTCAACCAGGCCCGCTGCCCGGTCGCGGTCAGCCGGGTCACGAACCCGTCGTCGGCGGGGCTGCCGGGGTGCCGGCCGTCGAGGTCGCCCCGGGTGTAGCCGGCCGCGACCACGCCGCCGTCGGCGAGCGGCACCACTCCGTGGAGCCGGTCGTTGGCGGGGCTGCCGAACTGGGTCGTCCACCGGGTGCCGGTGGCGTCCAGCCGGCTCACCACGGCGTCCAGTCCGCCCGCGTGCGGCTGGCCGGCCACCGGACCGGAGGCCGCGTACCCGATGGTGGTGGCGCCGTCCGGGTGGGTGGCGACGCCGCCGGCCCAGTCGGTGCCCGCGCTGCCGTACGCCGGCCCGGGCAGCCCCGCCGGCGGGGTGACGCTCAGCGTGGGCGCCAGCCGCCGCAGGCCGTCCACGAAGGCCGGTCGCCAGACGTCCCAGTCGTGTCCCCCGTCGAGCACCCGGAACTCGGCGGCCACCCCGTCGGCGCGGCGCACGGCGTTGTAGAGGGTCGCCGCCTCGTAGTCCAGGTCGTGTGCCGCGTCCGCCGGGTTCGGGTTGGCCCACTCGTCGTCGCCGACGGCGATGTACAGCCGAACCGGCGACTCCGGGTCCAGCCCGGGCAGCAGCGCCGGGTAGTTGAGCCGCTGGTAGACCTCGTCGGAGAAGCGCTGCTCGCCGGAGCCGAAGGCGCCGAACTCGCGTGCCGAGGAGTCGGCCGGCGGCAGCGGCCGGTACACCGCCGGGCTGAGCACCAGCGCGTTGGCGAAGAGGTCGGAGTGGGCCAGGGCGTAGCGCAGGGCGCCGGCGCCGCCCATCGAGTAGCCGCCGACCAGCCGGGCGCCGCGGTGCGCGGCGGTGCGGTAGGTGCCGTCGACGTGCGCCACCAGGTCCCGGGTGAGCGCGGTCTCCACCGGCCGGCCCGGGTCGTCCGCGCCGGTGTACGCGGAGTCGACGTACCAGTTGCCGCGGCTGCTCCACGGGGCGTCGGGCAGCACGGCGATCACCGGGGGCACCTCGCCGTCGGCGATCAGCCGGTCCAGGTCGGCCTTCACCCGCGTCCACGCCGTCATGGTGTCGCCCCGGCCGTGCAGCAGGTAGAGCACCGGGTAGCGGGTGGCGCCGGCGGCGTCGTAGCCGTGCGGCAGGTAGACGGTGTAGTCGATGCCGCCGCCCAGCGCCGGCGAGGGCGCCGAGGCGGTGGTCAGGGTGCCCGCGGGCAGCCGCTCCGCGGCGGCCGGCTCCGCGCCGGCCAGCCCGAGCGCGAGGAGCACGGCGGCCACGCCGCCGCCGATCCGCCAGCGTCTGCTCATCAGCTCACTCCCGTCCGGTCGGCAGGTCGGCGGCGCAGCGGAAGCCGACCTGGTCGGAGCGGCTCGTCCCGGCGCCGGTCAGCAGCAGCTTCACCGACACGTCGGGCGGCTGCGGCCCGCCGTCGAGGTACCAGTCCGAGCCCTCCGCCCGGTACGCGGCGCCGCCCTTGACGATGACGAACCGGGTACGCCCGTCGGAGTGCTCGCTCTCGGTCAGGTTCCACACCAGCGGCTCACGGCGGGTCAGCAGTCCCGCCTCGGCGGCCACCTGCCACTCGTCCTCGGTGGGCAGCCGCAGTCCGGCCCACGCCGCGTACGCGCGGGCGTCGGCCAGTTCGACGCCGGTGACCGGCGCGTCGGCGGGGCCCTGCCCGGCGGTGAACCGCTCGGAACGCACCGGTCGGTAGCCGGTGGCGCGCAGGAACTCGGCGTACTGGCCGTGGGTGACCTCGTGGGTGTCGATGGCGAACCGGCCCAGCGTCACGTTGCGACGCAGGGTGCCGGTGTGGTGCAGCCGGGGCGGCAGCGGCTTCCACTCGTCGACGTACGGGGTCTCCCCGTACAGTCCGGTCTCGCGCACCCGGTGCCGCACCAGCAGCTCGCGCCGGCCGCCGTCGACGGCGACCATGCCGTCGGGCGCATCGGCGCGCGGCGCCCACGGGGTGCGGGCCCGCACCGCGGCGCGGGCCGGGAAGGACGGGTCGCCGGTCGGGGCGGGGTGCGCCGGCACGGCGGCGTCGGTGGCGACCACCGCGGCGATCGCGCCGGCCGGCAGCGGGCCGCCCACCGCGACCCGACCGTCGGGGGTCGGCGTGGCGGTCAGGTCGGCGCCGGTGACCAGATCGACGAAGCGCCGCCCGGGACGCGGCTCGGTGACCAGCCACGGCCCGTCGTGGTCGCCGCCGCGGTTCGCCACGGTCCACAGCGGTACGCCCTGGTGCGTCCAGCGGGACGCGTACACCTGGCCGGTGCCCGGGTGGTCGGCGAGCGGGACCCAGTCCTCGGCGCGCAGCCACGAAGCGTGGCTGGCCTGGATCCGGCGCATCGCCCGCAGCACCGCCCGGTCGCGGTCGTTCCAGCCGACCCAGACGCCGAAGACGCTCTCCCAGACCAGCACCCCGACCCCGTTGAGCCAGGCGGAGTGCAGCTCGTCGAGGTGGTCGCGGTGCCAGCGGCGGGTGTGGTGCAGCACGTGCCGCCGCTCGAACCACTTGGCCCGCAGCACGCCGGGCACCTCGGAGTCGGCGAACCACTGCGCCCAGGACATCGCGTGGTCGGCGATCCGGGCCAGCGGCACCCGGCTCTCGCCCTCCAGCACCATGCCGGGCCGGACGGCGTCCAGCTCGCGGCGCAGCTCGTCGGCGCCCTCCTTGAGGGTGTCCAGGAAGACCCCGTCGACGCCGAGCTTGCCGGCCAGCGCGGCGACCTCCCGCGCGTCGGTGCCGGCCTCCCGTCGGGTGCCGGTGTCCCACGGGTTGTAGTCGACGAACACCCGCACCCCACGGGCCTGGAACGCGCGCACCACCTCGGGCAGCTCGGGCACGTCCCGGTACCAGTCGAACTGGTTGCGCTCGTCCAGCCCGATCACCGGGTACGCGTGCCAGAGCACCACCCCGTCGAAGCCGCCGAAGTCCCGGTCGGCCGCGTCGAGGAACTCCTCGACGGTAAAGACCCCGCGCTCGTGGTCGTAGAGCGTCTCGTCCCAGAGCCAGGCGAGACAGACGCTGAAGCAGTCCAGCGGGATCTCGTCGTAGTGCGCGCCGGTGTAGCCCAGCCTGGCCCGCGCGTCGGCGCGCCAGCGGGTGAGCTGCTCGCGCCAGGCGGGCCAGTGCGCCGGGTCGTCCGGCGCCGCGAAGATCTTCGCCTCGTCGAGCGCGGTCAGGTCGGCGTGCCCGCCGAGCGGCACGTCGGTGGGCCGGTCGATCGGGCGCGGCACGTACGGGTTGAAGCTCATGACATCCCCGGATATGTGGCGGTGTACAGGGCCTCGATGGCGGCCCGCTCGGGCAGCGCGGTCGACGCGCCGGGGCGCTGGGCGCAGGCCGCGCCGGCGGCGCACGCCCAGCGCAGGACGGCGCTGACCGTGTCGGCGTCGACCGGACCGCCGCGTTCGGCCCAGCCGACGGCGAGGGCGCCGGTGAACGCGTCGCCGGCCGCGGTGGTGTCCACGGCCTCGATGCGCGGCGCGGCGATCTCCAGCCGCAGGCCGCTGCGGTCGGCGTACGCGGCGCCCCGCGCGCCGAGCGTCAGCACCGCCCGGGGCACCCGCTCCAGCAGCGCGTCGAGCAGGACGCGCGGCTCGGCGGAGTCCGCCTCGGCGACGACGGCCGCCTCGTGTTCGTTGACCACCAGCACGTCGACCAGCCCCAGCAGCTCCGCCGGCAGCGGCGCGGCCGGCGCGGCGTTGAGCACGACGGTGGTGCCTCCGGCGCGGGCCAGGCCGGCCGCCGCCACCACGGTCGGCAGCGGCACCTCCAGTTGCAGCAGCAGCACGTCCGCCGCGCCGATGGCCGCCGCGTCGGCGGCGTCCAGGTCGGTCAGGGCGGCGTTGGCGCCGGGCGCGACGAGGATGAAGTTCTCCGCCGCCCGGTCGACCGCGATCAGGGCGACCCCCGAGGGGCCGGGGACGGTACGCAGGCCGGCGACGTCCACCCCGGCGCCGACCAGGTTGTCCCGCAGCCGCTGGCCGAACTCGTCGGCGCCGACCGCGCCCACGAACGCGCAGCGCGCGCCCGCGCGGGCTGCGGCGACGGCCTGGTTGGCGCCCTTGCCGCCGGGGACCGTCCGGAAGTCCTCCCCCAGCACCGTCTCGCCGGGGCGGGGCAGCTGCGGCGCGGTGACCACCAGGTCCAGGTTGGCGCTGCCCACCACGACCACCCGCGCGCTCACGCGAGCCCGCCCCGGGTCGCGGCGACGCCGGAGGGCGCCGGGTCGGCGAGGGCGAGGGTGCGGGCGGCCAGCTCGCCGAAGCCGATGCCGTCGAAGCCGGCGATGCTGCTGGCCAGCCGGTCGCGCAGCGGGCCGACCCACCGCTCGGGCAGCCCCGACGCGCCGGTCAGCGCCCCGGTCACCGCGCCGACGGTCGCGCCGGTCGAGTCGGTGTCCCAGCCGCCGCTGACGACCGCGCAGATCGACCGCTCCAGATCGCCGCGGCCGTACGCCAGCGCGGCGGCGACCAGTGCGGCGTTGTTGCGCACGTGCACCCAGTGCAGGTGGCCGTGCCGGGCGTACAGCTCGTCGACCACCGTCTCCCAGTCGTCGACGCCGGAGCCGAGCGCGCGTGCCTCCCGGACGGCGGCGGCGAACCGGCTGCGCGGCGGCAGCACCGCCTCACCGGCGTCGAGCACCTCGTCGACGTCGCCCGCCACGGTCGCGGCGGCGGCCAGCGCGGCGACCCAGATCGCCCCGTACGCCCCGGCACGGACGTGGCTGACCGTGGCGTCGCGCCAGGCCAGCTCGGCGGCCAGGTCGGGGCGGCCGGGGTTGACCCAGCCGTACACGTCGGTGCGGATCTGCGCGCCGATCCACTCCCGGAACGGGTTGTGCCGCCGCGCCGTGTCCGGCGGGGCCAGCCCCAGCAGCAGGTTGCGGTAGGCCACCCGCTCGGCGGTGAAGACCCGGCCGCCGGGCAGCCAGTCCAGCCAGGCCTGCGCCACGTCGGCGCTGGTGAAGTCCCGCCCGTGGGTCTCCAGCACGCGCAGCGCCAGCAGCGCGAAGTTCAGGTCGTCGTCCTCGGGCATCCCGTCGATGTTCTCGGCGAGGCTGGTCGGGGCGCTGCGCCGGTTCCACGGCCAGCGGGCCGCCACGTCGGCGGGCAGCCCTCGGGCCGTGAACCAGTCGCGCAGCGGCCACCGACCGGTGGCGACGAGGATCTCCCGGATCCCGTGACGGGGGATCTTCTCCACCGGCTTGCCGAGCAGGCAGCCCGCCGCCCGGCCCAGCCACGCGCCGTGCAGCCGGTCGTACGCGGCCGGTCCGGTGGGCAGCGACCACGCCGCCGGCCAGGTGGCGCGGACGCCGGCCAGGTCCTCGGGCTCGTCGGGGCCGCCGGCGCCCGGCAGCGCGTCGACCTCGTCGAGCAGTCGGGCGGCCAGCGCCCGCAGCCGCGCCGGCGCGGGCGTCGGCGAGGCCCCGCTGACCGGCGGGGTCAGCTCTCCGCCGGCCACGCTCCACTCCCGCGCGATCGCGTCGACGTCGCGCCCCTCGTCCCGGCTGGCCGCGATCTCGTGCGGCAGCAGGTCCTCGGGCTGCACCCAGGTGATCCTCACCGCGCCGGCTCCCCGGCCACCGCCCCCGACGGTCCGTCGACCGTGCCGCCGGCCACGGCGTCGGCAAGGCCGGCGAAACGCTCGGCGCGGCGGGCGAAGCGCTCCCGGTCGCGGTCGAAGACCTCCGTGGCGACCTCGGCGAGCGCCCGGGCGGGCGCGACCAGGTCGGTGCGGGAGGCGGCGGCGACCGCCTCCGACCACTGCGCCGGCACGGCCGTCGTGCCGCCGAGCGCCCCGGCGATCGCCCCGGCCATGGTGGCGGTCGAGTCGGCGTCGCGGCCGTAGTTGACCGCGCCGAGCACCGCCTCGCGGAAGTCGCCGCCGGCCACCACCAGCATGCCGATCGCCACCGGCAGCTCCTCGATGGCGTGCAGCCGGCTCGGCCGCCGGGCACCCAGCCCGGGGCTGCGGTACTCCTCCCCCACCGTGTCGTAGGGGGCGACCGCGGCGCGCAGCGGACCGATGGCGGCCCGCCAGTCCCGGTGCCCCCGGGCCTCCTTGACCACCGCGTCGATGGCTGACCGGGTGCCGTCGCGGGCCAGGTCGAGCGCGGCGGCGACCACGTCCTCGACGCCCGCGCCGGGGGCCGCCGCGGCGGCGACCGCGGCGGCGAAGACCGCTGCGGCCTCCCGGCCGTAGCTGTGCTGGTGCGCCCCGGCGATCTCCACCGCCTCGGCGTACGCCCCGGCCGGGTCGCCCGCGTTGACGATGCCGACCGGGGCCATGTACATGGCCGCACCGCAGTTGACGATGTTGCCGACCCCCGCCTCGCGCGGGTCGGCGTGCGCGTGGTGCAGGCGGGTGACCAGCCACCGCTCGGCGGCCGCGAGCCGGTGGAAGGTCACCCCCTCGCGCTCCAGGTCCGGGATGTATACCACCCGCTCGATCAGGTCGGGGACGAGCAGTTCCACCACGTCGTACGCGTCGAGGTGGTCGCGCTTGGCCGCGTACGCCCGCACGAGGGCGTGGGTCATCAACGTGTCGTCGGTGATGTGCCCGTCGCCCTTGTGGTACGGCGCGAGTGGCCGCGCGGTCGCCCAGTCGGCGTGGTACGGGGGCACGATGCCCTCGACCCAGCCGCCGAAGCGGGCGCGGATCTGCTCCGGAAGCGCCGTCTCGGTCGCCCCGCCGAGGGCGTCACCCACGGCGGCGCCGACGAGACATCCGACCGACTTGTCGAGAAGGAGAGACATCGTTACCTCAGAACCTGCTTGCCACCGTCGACCAGCTGCGTGCCGAGCTGGTCCAGGGTGATCTTGTTGGCGAAGTACTGCTGGAGGGCCGGGGTGGCGTACTTGGTCTTCCACTCCGGGTAGCCCTGGGCCTGCTGGAACGGCGCGACGGTCAGGTCGGCGGCGCTGTCCGCGGCGACGTCCCAGCCCTGCTTGCCGCCGGTGAGCTTGACCAGTTCCTCGTTGGCCTTCTTGCCGGTCGGCACCAGCCAGTCACCCTTGGCGAGGGCGGCCATGTTGGTCGGGTTCAGGAAGAACTCGATGAACTGCGCCGCCTGCTTCTTGTGCTTGGAGTCCTCGGCGACCGACAGGGTCTGCGGGTTGGCGGCCTGCTTGCTGGACAGCCCCTTGATGGGCGGCAGGGTGACCCACTCGAAGCCGGCCGGCGCCTGCTCGACCATCTGCTGGCGCAGCGACACCGAGCCGGGCAGCATCGCGTACTTGCCGCCGAAGAAGCCGGGCAGGGTGTCCGCGCCGCTCATGCCGAGCGCCTCCGGGGAGGCCGACTTCGCGGTGTAGATCATGTCGTGGATGCGCTTGGGGACCTCCTTCTCGGCGTCGCCGACCCTGACCTCGGTGCGGCCGCCGTCGGTGTAGAAGAACTTCCCGTCGAAGTTGAGCGCCAGGTTCAGCACCCGGTTGGTGGGCGACTTCAGCGCCCAGGCCGCGCCGTACTGGCCGGGCTTGGTCAGCTTCTGCGCGTTGGCCTGGAACTCGTCCCAGGTCCAGCCGCCGTCGGCGGGCGGCACCGCGACACCGGCGGCGTCGAGCAGCTTCTTGTTGGCGATGACGACCTGCGACTCCAGCAGGAACGGCACGCCGGTGACCTTGCCGTCGTAGGTGACGGTGTCCCAGACGCCCTTGTCGATCTGGCCCTTCAGGTCGTCCGAGACGAGCTTGGACAGGTCGGCGAGGTAGCCCTGCTTGCTGAACTCGCCGATGGCGGACGCCTCGTAGTGCACGATGTCGGCCGCGTCGCCGCCCTCGAAGGACGTGAGCAACTGGTCGTGGATCGAGTTCCAGTCACCCTGGACGTACTCGACCTGGATGTCCGGGTGCTCGGCGTTCCACTTGGCGACCAGGTCCTTGTTGGCCTGCAGCGACTCCTTCTGCCAGGCCAGGCTGAGGAAGCGCAGCTTGACCGGGCCGGACGTGGCCTCGTCGTCGCCGCCGTCGCCGCACGCGGTGAGCGCGCCGAGGCCGACGACGGCGACCGCCGCGGCCGCGGCGAGCCGACGGAATCTGGTACGGAGCATGGGGGTACCTCCTTGGTGGTGGGTGGGGGACGGTGTCAGCCCTTGACCGCGCCGGCGAGCGACCCGGACGAGAGCCGGCGTTGCATGAACGCGAAGAAGATCAGGCTGGGCAGGGTGGCCAGCAGGGAACCGGCCGCCAGGGGGCCCAGGCGGGCGGTGCCCTCGATGCCCACGAAGCGGGCCAGCGCGACCGGCAGGGTCGCCAGCTCCGGGGTCTTGATCAGCACGAGGGCGAAGAAGAACTCGTTCCAGGCCGAGATGAACGAGAACAGCGCGGTGGCGACCAGCCCGGGGGCGAGCAGCGGGAAGACCACCCGCCGCAGGATCTGCACCCGGCTGGCGCCGTCGACGGAGGCGGCCTCCTCCAACTCGCGCGGGATGTTGCGCACGAATCCCTGCAGCATCCACAGCGCGAACGGCAGCGCCCACACCACGTAGATCAGCACCAGCCCGGCGTGGGTGTTGGCCAGCCCGACCTGCCGCAGCACCAGGAAGATCGGGATGATCAGCAGCACGAACGGGAAGAGCTGGGACAGCAGCACCCAGCCCAGCGCCGCGGTGCCGAGCTTCGAGCGGAACCGCGCCAGGGCGTACGACGCGGGCAGCGCCACCAGCACGGTGAGCACGGCCGAGGCGAGCGAGACCTGGAGGCTGTTCAGCGCGGCCCGGCCCAGCTCCTGCTCGGTGAACGCCTGGACGAAGTTCTCCACCGTCGGGTTTGCGGGGATCAGCGTCGGGTGCAGCTGGACCAGCTCGCGCGGCGGCTTGAAGGCCGTCGAGACCAGCCAGACCAGCGGGAACCCGAGGAAGATCAGGTAGCCGGCCAGCGCGACGTACTGCAACGCCCGCCCGGTGCGGCTCGGCTTTCCGAACATCACTGCCCTCCGATCAGGACTGCGGGGCTCGCGGGGTCACTTCCGACACCGACCATGGCTAGTTCGCCTCCCTGAGCCGACGACGCAGATAGACGGCCAGCAGCGCCACGATGATCACGACCATCACGTTGCCGAGCGCGGCGGCGTAGCCGTAGTTGCCGTAGCGGAACGCCTCCTCGTAGGCGAACAGCATCGGCAGCATCGTCTTGCCGCCCGGCCCGCCGGCGGTCAGCACGTAGACCAGGCCGAACGAGTTGAAGTTCCAGATGAAGTCCAGCGAGGTGATGGCCACGATCACCGGGGCCAGCGCGGGCAGCGTGACGTGCCGGAAACGGTGCCAGGTGCTGGCGCCGTCCACCGCCGCCGCCTCGTGCAGCTCGCGACCCACCCCCTGCAGGCCGGCGAGGAGCACGACGGTGGTCTGCGGCATGCCAGCCCACACCCCGACGACGATCACGGCGGGCAGGGCGGTGCCGAAGTCGCCGAGCCAGTTGGTCCGCAGACCGTCGGCGCCGACCCGGTGGAAGAACTCGTTCAGCAGGCCGGCGTCCGGGTGGTAGACCAGCTTCCACAGGATGCCGACCACCACCGGCGGCATCGCCCACGGCACCACGGCCAGCACGCGCGCCATGCCACGGAAGCGCAGCCGCTGGTTGAGCAGCAGCGCGAGCCCGAGGGCCAGCAGGAACTGCAGGACGGTCACCCCGAACGCCCAGAGCAGGCCGACCTGGAAGGAGTTCCAGAACAGCTCGTCGCCGAGCAGCTCGCGGTAGTTCTCCAAGCCCGTGAAGCTCACCTCGACGTTGCGTCCGGCCCGGGCGTCGGTGAACCCGAGGTACATGCCGCGTACCAGGGGGAAGACAGACAGCACCAGGATCGGCAGCAGCGACGGGAGCAGCAGCAGGTAGATCATGGTCCGGTCGGAGCGGGACCGGGTGTGCCGCCGGCCCGGACCGTTCCGGTCGACGTCCGGCCGCTCGGCGACGGTCGTCACGACGGCACCTCCTCGGTGGACGGGCGGGGGGCGGGCACGGCCGCCCGGCTGGAGGCGCGGACGGCGAGGCTGGGCGACACCTGCTCGCGGCGGGGCGGCAGGGCCGGGTCGTCGATCCGCTGCAGCAGCAGCTCGGCCGCCCGGCGACCGCGCTCGGCCGAGCCGAGCGAGACGCTGGACAGCTGGGGGAACATCATCTGGGCCAGCTCGGTGTCGTCCATGCCGACCACCGCCACGTCCTCGGGCACCCGGTGCCCGGCGGCCAGCAACGCGTGCAGCGCGCCGACGGCGATCAGGTCGTTGGCGCAGACCAGGGCGTCCGGGCGGGCCCGGGCGAGCAGCCGCTCGGTCGCCGCGCGGCCGGGCGCGTACTGGAAGTCGCCGACCTCGACCAGCCGCTCGTCGAGCGGGATGCCGTGCTCGGCGAGCGCGGCGCGGAAGCCGGCGTCGCGCGTGGCGCCGGGGACGGTGTCCAGCGGGCCGTTGACGAAACCGATGCGGCGCCGCCCGCTGGCCACCAGGTGCTCCACGGCGAGCGCGACGCCGCGGCGGGAGTCGGTCCGCACGTTGTCGACGGGCGCGTCGGCGGCGAGCTGACCGACCACCACCACCGGCACCGGGCTCTGCACCAGCGCGGCGAGGTGGTCGTCGGTGACCCGGATCGGCGAGAGGATCATGCCGTCGACGTAGCGGTTGGCCAGCCGCCTCAGCAGCGCCGTCTCGTTGGCGATCCGCCCGCCGGTGGCGTGCACGAGCAACTGCCGGCCGGACGCGGCCACCACCGCCTCGATGGCCCGCATCATCGACACGTAGACGGGGTTGCCGATGTCCTCGACGGCGAGGGCGATCAGGCCGGTGCGCTGGGACTGCAGCGAGCGGGCGATGGCGTTGGGCACGTACCCGACCTCGGCCGCGGCGGCGCGGACCCGGCGGATGGTCTCCTCGCTGCCGCCGACGCCGTTGAGGACCCGGGACGCGGAGGCGATGGAGACGCCGGCGCGGGCGGCGACGGTGTGGACGGTGGGCCGGCTGTCGGCCGACTCCTGTAAACGTTTACGACCCACGCCTGGCACCTCCACCTGATTTCTGTAAACGTTTCCGGGAGTCTGCGCCGCCCGTGGCGAGCAGGTCAAGGGTCCGTTACGAAAACGTTTCCAACCGACGGAAACGCTGGTCAGAGCGTCAGCAGCGGATCACGTGCCGTGCCCGACGCGGCCCGCGCCCGGTGGGCGGTGGCGGCTGTCCGGGCCGCCGCTCCACCGTCAGGACCGGCGGTCGCGCTCCTGGCTGAGCCGCTCGTCGAGCCGACCCAGTTCGTAGATGGCGTTGAGGTTCGTCGGCAGCCGGGTCACGTTGTCGAAGACGGGCTCCCCGTCCGGGTCGGGTGTGGGGACGGGCGCGCCGGCCGGGGCGGCGGGTGCCGGCGCGGCGGGTCGACGCCGGCGGCCGACGAGCAGCACCGGCACCGCCACGGCCGCCGCCGCCAGACCGTAGAGCAGCCACCGCTGCGCTCCCCCGTCGTCGGTCAGCGGCGCGGCCCCGACGCTCGACGGGGCGTCCGAGGTGGACGTCCGCCCGTTCGGGCCTGGCACCGCCGCCCTGCGGTCGCCCGGCCCCTCGGCGGCCCGGCCCGCACCGGCGGCCGGAGCCGGCGCGGCGGCCGACGGGGTCGCGCCGGGCGCGGCCGGCACCGCCGACGGACCGGCCGGCGTCGACGGGCCGGGCGGGGCGGTCGAGCCGGACGGCGTCGGCGTCGGCAAGGCGCTCGGCGTCGCCCGGCCACCGCCGGTGAGCAGGTCGTCGACGATCTGCCCCACGCCACCGAGGAGGTCGCCGACCGGCCCGCCCGAGGCCGACGGCGTGGGCGCGGGGGCGAGCGCCAGGGTCAGGGCGAGTGCGGCCACGGCCGGCATGGTTCACCTCGGAAGGGGTCGATGTGTCACGCACCGTACCGCACTGCGGGTGCTCGCCGCGTGACGCCCCGGACAGACGAACGGGGGACGCCGCCGACGCGGCGCCCCCCAGGATCGGATCGTCAGGCCGGCAGGCCGCCGACCTGGGTGTTGATCCAGGTCCGGATGGACGGCAGGTCCACGTAGATGGACGGGCCGGTGGCGCAGGTGGAGTTGTTGTTGCCGGCCCGGCTGGTGGCGCCGATCAGGGCCCACGCCCCGTTGATCCGGCGCACCTGCGGGCCGCCCGAGTCGCCGTAGCAGGCGCCCGAGTTGCCGTTGGTGTTGTTGGTGCAGATCTCGTACGGGCCGTTGATGCCGAGGCAGCGGCTGTCCGACACGATCGAGGTGTCCAGCTCGTGGGCGACGGTCGGGGCGCCGCCGCAGCCCCGCGGAGCGCAGGTCTGGCCCCAGCCGATGATGCGGGTGGCGGTGCCGACCGCGCCCGAGGTGCTGGGGATCGGCGCCGGGGCGTAGCCGACCGAGCTGGACAGCTGCAGCAGCTTCACGTCCACGCTCGGGTGGTTGACCGCGCGGACCACGCTGACCACCGTGCCGCCGCTGTTGCGGTAGATGCTGCCGACGCGCACCGAGGACGGCGTCGAGCAGTGCCTCGCGGTGACCGCCCAGTTGGCCTTGATCAGCGTGCCGGTGCAGCCGGAGACGTACACCATCCACGGGTAGTTCTCGGTGGCCGGCCGGCCGCCGACCACGTACGGCGAGATGTCGTCACCGTCGTTCCAGGAGAACGTGCCGGTGGGCGCCTCGGCGGCGGCCAGGCCGCCGGCGAAGAGCTGGTCCACCCGGGACGCCTCGGCGGCGCTCGGGTAGGCGTTGGTGCACGAGACCGGTGCGCTGCTGCCGGACATCAGGTCGGAGCAGAGCCCGGTACGCCGGTCGGGCAGGCCGAGGATGTGGCCGAGCTCGTGGGTGGCGATGCGGGTGCGGTTGTAACCCTGGTTGACGGCGGTCCAGCCCATCCAGACCCGGCCGGCGCCGAGGCTGGTGACCTGCGCCCGGGGCCAGCCGCTGTCGACGTAGATGGTGACGTTGCCCGGCGTACGCGCCACCAGCTGGACGTTGCTGACCCGGCTGTTCCAGATGGCCGCGGCCTGGTCGAAGTTGGTGCGGAACTCGCCGGCGCGGCTGGCGTCGTAGTAGACGGTGCGGGCGGCGGCGGACGCGCCCGTGTCGGTGGCGACCTGCATTCCGGTTGCGGCCAGCACCGCCGCCAGCGCGGCGGTCGCCGCGCGCAGCAGTTGTCGTCGGAACATACACGCACTCCCTGAGTTGGCCGGCGGCGTGCCACCGCCGGTCATCGATGTACGTGAATGCTAGAGCGAACGGCGTCGATATACGGCATAACGGAATCGTCATACCAGCGCCCCCACCCGTTCACCGGCACGCTCACCGACTCACCGGTCGGCCAACTCGCCCGGATCGCCGGCGGCCGGCCGGCGGCGATGCGTCCGGTCAGGGCAGCGGATCGGGCAGCATCGCCAGGGTGGCCGGCAGCTGCGAGTGCAGCGGCGCGGGCAGCGCGTCGCGGGTGAACCAGCCGATCCGGTCGAACTTGTGCGGCTCGCCGATCGCCACCTCGGCCGGGTCGACGCGGACCGCGAAGAGCACCGCCACCCAGTGCGAGGGCGGGTCGTTGCGCAGCACGTTGCGCACCCCGAGCAGGGTGAGCGACCGCGGAGTGGCCGCGTACTCCTCGGTGACCTCGCGGCCGACCGCCGCCTCGAAGCTCTCCCCGAACTCCAGCGCCCCCGCGCCGGTGTCCCAGGTCCCCGGCTCGTCCCGGGCGCCGGCCGCGCGCCGGGCCAGCAGCAACCGCCCGACACCGTCGTGGCAGACGAAGACGCAGGAGACCTTCGGCGTACGTGCGGTCATGTCGCTTCCTTCTCCAGTGGTCACGGGGCGGCGGCGACCAGCGCCTCCGCCGCGGTCGTCCGCGCGTACAGCACGAAGCGCCCGGCGCGGTGGGCGCCCACCAGGCCCGCGTCGCGCAGCGCCCCGAGGTGCGCCGACACCGTAGCGGGACTCAGCCCGCAGCGGTCGGCCAGCTCCGAGGTCGAGGTGGGCACCGCCAGCTCGTGCAGCAGCGCCGCCCGGGTACGCCCCAGCACCCGGGCCAGCCCCCGGCCGCGCGGGGTCGGGTCCCGTTCCCACAGCGTCGCCACGGCGCGGGCCGGGTAGCGAAGCACGGGCTGCCCACCAGGCGAGCCGAAGTTCGACCAGACCCGGGGCCCGGCGAAGACCGACGGGACCAGCAGCAGGCCGCGCCCGTCGAGACGCACCTCGCCGGAGGCGACGAGATGCTCGACGTGCAGCGTGTCACCCTCCAGCCGGACGTACGGGTCGAGGTGGTTGAGCAGGCCCTGCACCCCGTCGGTGGCCATCCGGGCCGCGCCGAGCAGCACCTCCCGCTCCAGCAGGGTGCGCATCCGCGGCCAGTACGGCCCGATCGCCACGTCGGCGTACGCCCGGACGACCGCCGCGAGCCGCGCCAACCCGGCCGGCGGATCGTCGTACAGCTCGGTCAGCCGCGGTGGACGGGGCCCGGGCTGGCCGTCGAGGCTGGCCCGCACGGCCTCGGCCGGGGTGGCGACCAGGGTCGCCAGCTCCACGTCGAGGGTAGGCTGCGACGTGGCCGGCGGCGGGCAGACGAAGGTCGGGATGACCACCGCGGGATCCGGAACCAGGTCGGCGAGGATCCGCCAGTCCAGGCCGGCCAGGCGCGGCCGGACCCGCTCGACCCAGGGCAGGTGCTCCGGGAACCGGCGCGCGCCCCGGAGGATCCGCACGCTGGCGACCACCTCCCACAGCGGCGACACGGCGAACCGCGTCGTCGCGAGGTCCCGCGCTCCCAGCCCGACCAGCATCATCGTCCGCCCCCGTGGATTCGGCGAGGATCGAATCTATCGCCGCCCGGCGACCCCGCCGGCACGGTGGTCGGCATGATCACCGCTGCGACGGCGACGGCCCGCGGCCGGCGCCCCGATCCCCGCTGGCCCCGCTCGTTCCGCCTGCTCTACACCGCCGCCCTCGTCGACGGCATCGGCTTCCACGTCGGCCACCTCGCGGTGCCGGTGCTCGCCGTCTCCCTGCTGGCGGCGAGCCCCGGTCAGGTGGGGCTGCTGGGCGCACTCAGCACCGCCGCGTTCCTGGTGATCGGCCTGCCGGCCGGGGTCTGGATCGACGGGTGGCCCCACCGGGCCGTGCTGGTCACCGCCGACCTGCTGCGGGCGGCGCTCGTCGCGTCCGTGCCGGTGGCCTGGTGGGCCGGCCGGCTCACCATGGAACAGCTCTACGTGGTGGTGCTCCTGACCGGTGTCGGGACCGTCTTCGCCGACGTGGCGGCGCAGAGCTACCTGCCCGAACTCGTCGGCCGGGACCGGCTGGTGGCGGCCAACTCGCTGATGATGAGCACGAACGCCACCCTCCAGATCGCCGGGCGAGGGCTCGGCGGGCTGGTGGTGCAGGTCCTCACCGCACCCGTCGCGATCGTCGCGGACGCGCTGAGCTTCGCCGCCTCCGCGGCGATCCTCCGGCGCATCCCCGCCGGTGCCCCGCGCCGGCCGGCGCGCCGGGAGGCGGACGGATTCGGTCGGCGGTTGAGCGCCGGCGTCCGGCACGTGACCGGCCACCCGCTGCTGCGGCCCCTCGCCCTGTCGACCGCGGGCATCAACCTCACCATGCAGTTGACCACCACGATGCTTCCGGTGGTCTTCCTGCGGGAGCTGGGCCTGGGCGCGGCCGCCCTCGGCGTGTTCCTCGGTGCCGGCGGGGTCGGCGCGCTGCTCGGCGCGGTGACCGCCCGGCCACTGGCCGACCGGATCGGCCACGGTCGGGCGCTCTGGCTGCCCGGCCTGCTCGTCGCGCCGCTGGGCGGGCTCGTCCCGCTGATCGACACCGGGGCGATGCTGTGGGCGGCGGGGCTCGGCTGGCTGGCGCTGGCCTGGCGCACGGGCGTGGGCAACGTCATCGGGGTCAGCCTGCGCCAGGGCGCCACCCCGGACGCACTGCTCGGCCGGATGAACGCCACCTTCCGCTTCCTGCTCACCGGGGCGCTCACCGTCGGCGCGATGGCGGCCGGCCTGCTCGGTCAGTACGCCGACGTCCGGACCTGCCTCGTGGTCGGCGCGCTCACCAACGCCCTGACCTGGCTGCCGGTGTTCTGCTCGCCCCTACGGACGCTGCGCCGCCCGCCCGCGCCGACCAACGCCTGACGGTCGCCCTTCTCCGGTGGGGATCACGGCTCGTGCCGTCGCCGGCGCCGACCCGATCGCCGAGCGGCGCCGGCGCTGTGGGGGGCGGCGCGTCGCACGTCGCCGGCGGCCAGGGCGAACAGCGCCAACGCGCCGGCGAGGGTCCCGTTCACGCCGAGCACGAAGCCGCGCTCCGACCCCGCGGGCGCCACCACGTATGCGACGGTCGCCGCCACCAGCGCGGCCAGCGCCATGCCCAGGCGCGCCGACGTCTCCCAGCGCGCGGGCCAGCGGCGCGGTGCCGCCGGCGTCGGACCGTCGCGCAGTCGCCAGGCGACCACGACGACGAGCAGCGCACCGAGCGCACCGGCTCCCCCGACGATCAGCCACGGCAGGGCGAACGCCACCGCACCCCGGGCCGTCGACGTCGCACCCACGGCGGCGAGCAGGGCGAACGCCGCCGCCAGCAGCCCGTGGAAGAGGATCACCCGCGTCAGGCGACCGCGCAGCTGGCTCGGCTCGGTGGTGGGTGTCGACACGCTGGCCTCCCCTGCTCGGGTCCACCGGCATCGTGTCACGCGGCGACCTGCGGCGTCTCCTCTCATCGGCCAACGATCGCGGCGCGGGTGGAGACGCCGACGCGGAACGACTGACGCGGTTGCTTCGGCCGTGGCGTGGGAGAGCCCGGAAAGGACGTCGCAGGGGCAGCGCCCACGGCCACAAGGTTTCCTTGCCGTCAGTCGCTACGCACGGTGAGGCCCAGGGCGTCGACGGCCAGCTGGCTGAGGTCGGAAAGTTGGTCCTCGCCGAGGGCGACGCCACGCAGGTTCTCAAGTGGCGTCTTGAGCCCCTGCAGGCGGCTGCCCCGCAGGTCTGCGCCGTTGAGGTGACACGAGTCCAGTTCCATGCCAGCGAGGTCGCATGATCGCAGAGCTACGCCAGGAAGCCGGCAGGAGGACCAGGTGGCGTTGGTGAGGGTGCAGTCGGTGAAGGCCACCGAGCCGGCGGCGACGATGCGCTGCAGGGTGGCGTAGTCGAAGCGGCAGCTGTCGAACAGGACGTCCTTGAGGCGGACATCGGTGAGTCTGACGCCGGTGAGCCGTGAGCCGATGACGGCGCTCCGTTCGATCGTCGTGCCGGTGAGGGTCGCGCCGGAGAAATCGGTGCGGACGATTTCGCAGCCGTAGAGCGCTCCCGCTTCCCAGGTGCTCTCGCTGAGGTCTGCGCCGGTGATTCGGCTGCTGTGGACGCTGGATTCCTCGAACTGTGTGCCGCGCCAGGACGCGTCCTCGACGAGGGCCTCGACGAGACTGTCCGTCGGGTCGGTCACGCTGTCGAGGTCGTCTGGGTCGAGGTCCGGCAGCAGGATCGTCATGTCGCCGACTGTGGTGGTGCGCATGTGTCCTCAACCTGGGTAGGCGCGGGGTGGGCACGCCACCCCGCGTATCCGATGTTGCCGCGTGTCGGCGGGCTACTTCCTCTTGTTCCAGTTGTCCCAGCCGGGCCGGCTGTCGAACTTCCCCCGGTTGTCCCAGGTGGGTCGGTTGTCGAACTTCGCCGCGTCGATCGACGCGATCGACCGGTCCGGGTCGACGCCGAGCCGGGCGAGTTGCTCGGGTGCGGCGTCGACGAGGGCCGCCAAGGCGCTGGTCATGATGTTCCTCCTTGAAGGGTGAGGTGGTCCGCGGCGGCACGGACGAGGGCTTGCCTGCTGGTGCGACAGTAGGTGGTCTCGCGAGCGGTGAAGGTGTGGTGCTCGAAGTAGCGGTTGCCGGCCTGGGCGCCACGGCAGAAGGCGTAGAAGTCGCAGTGGTCGGCGCAGTCGTTGAGGGCGGTCACGAATTCGGCGACGTACGCCAGGTCGCCGGCGCGGGCAAGCATGGCACTGATCGGCTCGTCGAGCACGTTCCCGGCGATGAAGTCGCCGTAGCGCGGGTCGCGGATGCCGAGCAACTCCGGCGACAGCAACACCACCTGCCCGTCCCAGGAGACAGTGGGGATCGGCTCGTAGGGGGCGTAGTCGACATGCCCGGCGCGGGCGGCGGCGAGGTGATCGGCCAGCCGGTCCAGGTCACGGATCCGCAGCGGACTGCCGTCGGCGCGGCGTTGGACGAGACGCCGCCAGAACCGGTACGCGGCCTCCTCCGACACCGGTGCGCGTCCAGCGCCCTCCTGCTCCTCTATGTTGAACCCCACCGACTGGCAGCCGGGCAGGCCGGCGAAGAATTCGACGAGCGCGTCCGCGCAGTCGATGGTTTCCGGCGTGACGACGCAGATCACCGAATACGGCAGACCGGCGTCGGCCAAGGTCTGTATTCCGCGCAGTGTCCGGGTGTCCGTCGGGTTGCCGGCCCGGTCGAGGCGGTTGCGGTTGAGGCGGCCTGGCCCGTCGATGCTGACTCCGATGTCGAACCCGTAGGCGGCGAATAACTCGCACCACCGCCGGTTGATGAGCGTGGCGTTCGTCTGGATTTCGTGACGCACCTTCCCTGACCGCCGTAGCTCCTCGAACGGGGTCAGCAGGTCTCGGAACACGTCGAGGGGTGTGGCGGTGGGTTCGCCGCCGTGCCACACGACGCTCACGGGATGGCTGCTGTTCTGCTGCGCGATCGACTCGACGCACGCCTGCGCGACCGCCGTGCTCATCAGGCGGCGGGACCTGCGGTCGGGCAGGTAACAGTACGTGCAGTCGAGGTTGCAGAAGCTGGTCGGCTGCACGACCAGGGTGTGGAAGGCACCGGCGACCGCCGGGCACCCTGTCTTGTTGATGACGCCGATGCCGTTCACGACGTCGCCTCCTCGATCCCAGAGGCCCTGGCCGGGGTGACGCGGTAGGCGCGGGTGTGCCGGGCGGGCCAGCCGAGGAACCGGTCGAAGATGTCAGCGGCGCTACCCGTCTCGCTGGGGTTGAGCCGGTGCAGATCGTCGATGGCGTCATGCAGGCAGCCGGCCAGGTAGATGAACAAGCTCACCGGACAGTCCTGGTACTCCGCCACCAGAGCTAGCCTCGCTGCGCCGCACGGCCACGGCTGCCCGCAGCGGCGGCACAGCCACAGCGGGCGCAACGGCCGGTGCCCCACCGCGACCGGCGCGATCCGCTGCGCCGAGAGGGGGCGCTGCTGCCCGGTCACCGCCGGCCGCCCTCACGGGCCTTCTGCTCGAACAGCCGACGCCAAACGTGGGTGAACAGCGGAGGATCAGCCGTCGGCGCCTGCCCCTGCGACGTCGCATGCCCGGGCTCGGGTCGCCGGGGATGGTCGGCCATCGCGTTCTGCGAGACATAGACCGTCATGCCGTCGCCCCATCCGAGACGGTGGGCGGTGGGCTCGCCGGGGGAAGGGCCAGCCCACCGCTACACCACGGCGGCTGGGAGCAGACCGCCGGTCACCCACCCCCGCAGCCCTCATGGCAGTACGCAGGCGGGGCCTATTCCCCACGTCTGAGAGAGCGTCACAAGTTGGTGTCCGACGCGCCGGCAGACACCCTTGCCTTGTGGGAATTTCGTCGTTCATGCCGAGCTCCCTGGCGTGAGGCTGCGATTGCGTGCTGGCCGCCTACTCGTGAGGAGCGGCGCCCAGCACAATCAGGTTCGCCCGGTGAGCGCGGTGACGGGGATGTCCTGTCGGTGCACTCACGGTGCACCTGCCAGCACGCCAAGTGCCGTTACGATCGTCCGGCCGACAACTGTCCCCAGCGAGAGGACGTGCGATGGCTGCGGTGACGACCTGGACCGGCCGGGAAGCAAACGCCCTGCGCCAGGCGTTGCGGATGAGCGTCACCGGCTTCGCCGAACACCTCGGTGCCGCTCGGCGGACGGTCGCCAAGTGGAGCAGCCAGGGCGACAAGGTCCACCTGCGCGCCGACATGCAAGCCGCCTTGGACACGGTGCTGGCGCGAGCCACCCCGGACGTCCGCGAGCGCTTCGAAGCACTGGTGAGAGCAGGTACCAGCGGTGCACTTGCGGATCCCGCGCCGCTGCCGGTCACCGCCACGCACGTCCATACTGGCGCAGGCGGTACTCACGACATCGACTCGGACGGCGACGTGCGGCGCAGAGATCTCCTGGCAGGCGTGACGATCAGCGGCATCGCCGTGCCGAGCGTCGCGACCCTGCTCAACGCACTGGTCGCACCATCGTCTCGCGGCACCGAGCCGGTCGCTCTACCGCTTCGGCAGTTCGCTCGAGACGTCGCCGCCGCGAAGATCGACTACCAGGCGTGCCGGTACGAGCAGGTTCTCGCCCGACTGGCGACATTGTTGCCCGCCCTGGAACCGACTCGCGCGAACACCGAAGGCGAGCAGCTAGCGCAGCTCGACGCCTTGGCCGGCGACCTCTACCACGTCGTCGGCAGCGTATTACTGAAGGTCGGTGACAAGGGCATGGCCTTGGTCGCCGCCGAACGCAGCACCCGCGCCGCTGCGATCAGTCAGGACCCGGTGGCGATGGCCGCGAGCGCCCGGATCATGACCCACGCCCTGATGAGCAACGGCCACACGGCACAGGCACGGCAGCTCGCCGAAGACACGGCCGAAACCCTCCAGCGCAGCACCCGTCTCGCCTCGACCGACGCGGTCGCCGTCTACGGCGCCCTGCTGCTGCGCGGTGCCATCGCCGCCGCCCGCTACGAGGACCGAGACAGCGCACAAGCCATGCTCGACGAAGCCGCCCATGCCGCCGGACGACTCGGCTACGACGGCAACGACCGGTGGACCGGATTCGGCACCACCAACGTCCTGCTGCACCGCGTCAACATCGCGCTGACCCTGGGCGACGCCGGCACCGCCATCGCTCTCGCTCGCCAGGTAACGCTGGACAAGATCGGCCTCGCCGAACGCAAGGCATCCCTATTCGTTGACGTGGCCCGCGCCTACACGCAGTGGGGACGCTACGAGCACGGCCTGGACGCTCTACGCGGCGCCTATCAGGTGGCACCAGAGGAGATCCGGTACCGGCCAGCGGTTCAACGCATCGCCAGCGACCTGGCAATCCTTACCCGGGGGCACGTTCGCAACACGGTCCTCGACTTCGCCCAGCACGCCGGGATCCGCGTATGACCAACGGCCACCTGCAGATCGTCGTCTGCGCTGCCGGGCCCGCCGCAGACGTGACACAACTGGTCACCACTGCGACGCAGCAGTCGTGGACAACGGCGGTCACCGCCACCCCCAGCGCCCTCGACTTCATCGACGCGGCAGCGATAGAGCGGCTGACCGGGCACCCGGTCCGATCCACCTACCGGTCGTCCCCCGGCATCCGCCGCTCCCTCCCTGCCACGGACGCACTCATCATCGCCCCCGCCACCTACAACTCCATAAACAAGATCGCCCTCGGCATCGCCGACAACTACGCGATGACGACGATCGCAGAGCTGATCGGCCGGCAGGTGCCTACCGTGGTCGTCCCGTTCGTCAACGCCGCCCTGGCCAACCGCGCGCCTTTCCAGCGCGCCGTGGCGAATCTCCGCGACGAGCGTGTACGGGTCATCCTCGGGACCGCGGACGGATGGGAGCCGCACCCCCCCGGCAGCGGCAACAGCCGCCAGCGGGCCTTTCCGTGGACAGCGGCGTTCGAGGCAGCGACCCTGATGGCTAGCGACGCGCCGGTCAGCAGCACCGATCCGGGCTGATCCAGCTTGGGTCCACGCGGAGGCAGGAGGCAGTTTCAGACCGCAAGGCCCGCCAATCGGCGGGGGGTGGGCGGCACCGGGCAGCCTCCAGACCTGATCATGGCCAGTACCGATACATCATCTCTCTGGTGCTCACTGCAATCTGCGGTCGCAGCGGGCCGCGGATCAGGTCATCCATCAGTTGGCCGCGTCCCCCTCCGTCATGCCTTGCGATCATCGCCAACGGGAAGCACCGCCTCGATGATGGTTGCGGTCGCGACCACCGGCATCTGTTCGTGCATCGTGATCACGTCGCCTGCCGCCAGACGCCGCCACCGTTGCGGGCTCAACGGAGCCAAGCGGACCACCGCTCTTCCGCCGGGTTGAAGATCCGGCTGAGACTCGACCCAAAGCCGCGCGACGTACAGGTCAGGGTCGCCCGCCGCCGTCACGTCGCCGATGTCCCACAACGGACGGAGACGCCCGTCGCCGGGAATGGGAGTTCGCCTGCCGCCAGCGACGTCCGGATCGACGAGCTGAAGGTCGGCGCGAACCACTCCGTGAACGACTTCAGCGCGGCGCCAGTGACACCACCGCTCGGTCCAGGGAAGCCACATCATCCGGGCAGCCTCCGCGAGCAGATCCCAGAAGGCGATCTCGGAGCTGTACGCGTCCCCAAGTTCCACGAGGAGGTCGAGGGCGATCTCCCACTCATCATGGCCGAGGTACTCGTTCGCATCGGCCACCGTCGTGCCGGCCTCACCCTTCGCGACCACGGGCACATGGCACGCAGCTCGACAGAGAAGCTCGGGGACATCCATGGCGAGGATCTTCCCGGATGAATCGACGGGATGCCGCGCCTGAGAAGGGGCAGAGCCACTGCCGGCGCCGTTGGGGCCGGTCAGGGGCGATCCGTAGGGCCCGTTCACGCGGGTCGTCGAGCCGCCCGGCCGGCGCGGGGCGCGACGGCCCGCCGCAGCGGCAGCGCGACGAGCAGGGCGACCGCGACCAGGACAACGCTGACCCACACGGGGCCGACACCGCCGGCGTCGGCTCCCAGGGTCGCTGCCGCGACGACGGGGCCCCCGGCAGCGCCGGTGTTCAGCGCCGCGGTCGCGTACGACCCGCCCATGGTGGGAGCACCCGCCGCCTCGTGGAGCACCCTGGCGATCAGGGTGCCGCCCAGCGCGAAGGACAGCGTGCCCTGCGTGAACACCAGGAGCAGGAGCGCCGCCGGTCGGGCAGCCGAGGTCGCCAGCGCGACCCAGCCGAGCAACAGCAACGGGCCCCCGACCGCGATCACGACGCCGGGGCGCTGATCGGAGAGCCGTCCCGCCAGGGTGAGGCCGACGAAGGACCCGACGCCGAAGAGCACCAGCGCCACCGGGACCCACAGCTCGGCCAGGCCGGCCGTGTCCGTGACGATCGGCGCCAGGAAGGTGAAGGTGGCGAAGGTGGCGGCGTTGACCAGTGCACCGAGCAGCATCACCAGGGCCAGCCTGGGCATCGCGAGCTGAGCGATCTCGCCCCGGAGCGACGGGCCGGCCGGAGCGTCCCGAGGGACCGTTCCGCCCCGGGCCGGCACGCCCCTCACGACGCCGAAGGCCGCGGGAAGGCAGAGCAGGGCGATCACCCAGAAGGTTGCCCGCCAGCCGAGCACCGTGCCGAGCACGGCGCCGCCGGGAACTCCCGCGACGGTGGCCACCGTCGTACCGGAAAGCAGCACCGCCAGAGCCCGCCCCTTCCGATCAGGCGCGACGAGCGTGGCCGCCGTACTCAGTGCCACGGCCAGGAAACCCGCGTTGGCCAGGGCGGCGACCACCCGGGTGACGAGCAGAACCGCGAAACTCGCCGTGCGGGCGCCCACGACGTGGGCCACGGCGAACACCAGGACGAAGGTGAGCAGGCCGGCCCGGGCGGGCCACCGGCGCGCCAGCGCGGCCACCAGCGGCGCGCCGACGATCATGCCGACGGCGAAAGCCGAGGTCAGGAGCCCTGCGTCTCCGACCGACACGTCAAGGTCCGCGGCGATGTCCGGCACGAGACCGGCGAGCATGAATTCCGAGGTGCCCATGGCGAAGACCGCCACGGCAAGCAGGTAGAGCGGTAGGGGCATCGAGGGCTCCGAGGTGAAAGAGAACGGGGAGACGTCTCGTCACCGCGGCCAGCGCCCGAGGGTGCGCGCGTAGCGTCCACGCAGCCGAGCTGCGGGGACGCGGACTATGAGCTCAGGAGTTCAGGGGGCTGACGGCGTGACCGAAAGCCCCCACCCTGGATGCCTCAGGGCTCGACATGGCGCAGACGCTAGTCGAGCCCCCCGGTTGTCACGCAACCGGTTTTCGCCCGGGACGCGAATCGCCGGCCCGTGACTGCCGCAACCAGGGCCCGTTTCATGAGGCTCACCCGAGCGAGCCGAGGCACAGGCGGCGTCCGGCAAGGCGGAGGTTCGTCCGGATACCGGTGTCGTATCCGGACGAACCGACAACGCCGACGGTCGTCGCCCGGGTCCGGCGCAGCCGGGCACGGTCTTGTGAAACAGCCCTAGGGTCTGCTCATCGATTCGTCTCGGCGCCCCGCTACCGGGACTGGATCTGCGTCATCGCCCGGTGCGACCCGCTTCATCAGCCGGCCGCGCTCCTGCTGGTACTGGCCAGGTTGCGCGACCAGACACCGCAGACGGGGCGTCGTCACCGACACGCTCGGCCAGCTCCCGGCCGCCGTCGTGGCCGCGCCAGCGCCAGCGACGACGCCCTCGGCATCGCCCTGCTCGACCAAGCCGGAGCCGCGCGCCCCACGCTGACCAGGACCTGGGTCGACGCTGGCCTCAAGACCACCCATCCGATGGGGCTGGGTCGTGCACGGGTGTCGTCCTGCGGGGTCCGGCCTTCGCCTGCAGGCTTGACGTCGCGGCGTCAAGTTCTGCCTCGTCGGCGAGTGTGGTGTTGCCCTCGTAGGTCACGCCGGCCGGCGGGTCCGCGGCGCCCAGGGGGTCGGCGTCCCAGAAGTTGTTGCGGTAGACGACATGTTCCAGCGGCGGCGAGACGGTCAGGACGGCGGTGTTGTCCGCGCGGAGGACGACGTTGTCCTCGACCGTGACCCAGGCCGCGCCGTAGTCGGTGTAGAGCCCGAAGTTGTACGGCGTACGGGTGTCGACGACGACGTTGCCTCGGATCACCGCGCCGTCGTCGGCCGACGTGCCCTGCGGTCCTGCCAGGTAGATGCCGCCGCCGTCGGCCAGCACGCCCATGGTGCGGACGATACGGTTGTGCAGGATTCGGGTGCCCTCACCCGGCCCGGCGACGATGCCGCAGTGCGGCACATCGGTGACCTCGTTGTGTGCGACGGTGCAGCCGCGGGTGCCCGTGACGGCGATGCCGGGTGAGCCGGCGTACTCCAGTCCGACGCGGAGGACCCGGTTGTCTTCGATCAGGGCCCTGCTGGCGTCGGTGACGGTGACGGCCGAGGTCGACAGCGTGTCGAAGCCACAACCCCGGACCGTCAGCTCCGAGCCACCCGCGAATCCGAGGCCGACCGCGCCCAGCCGAGTGAAGCGGCATCCTTCGACCTCTACGTGGGTGCAGTCGTTGAACTGGACGCAGGCCGGAATCGCGGATGACTCAGCCGGAACCATGACCCACGAGCCTTCGCCGAACGGGATCTGGTCGACCTGGCCGCCCTCGTAGAAGCCGTTGCCATGGTAGTGCAGGAACCCCCGCTCGCTGCCGGGCCGGAGCCAGGTCGCGTCGGCGAACGTCAGACCGCGGAAGCTGACCTCGGCGGTGCCGCTGGCTCGCAGCAGCGTGTCCAGGACCGGGACGATCGCCGTGGTGTGTCGCGGATGCTCGCCCTCGCGCGGCAGGTAGCGCAGCAGGTGACGGCCGGGTCGGGAGCGGTCCAGGACGAAGGTGCCGGGCTCGGTGAGGAACGAGGCGTCGTTCTCCAGCCGGGTGGGAAGGCCCGGCCCGCGGGAGGTCTGCCCTTCGTACGAGGAGTTGTACAGGTCGTTGGCCCAGCCGAAGGCGGGTTGAACCATGGTGATGGTGACCGGGCCACTGCCGGTTACCGTGGCGACGGGGCAGCGGGCCTCGGTCCAGGGGTAGACGCCCCGGTAGACGAACTCGACGTCGGCCGGGCTGTGCCAGGCCAGGGCGTCGACGACATACCCGGTCGGTGTTGTCGTGACGACGCCCGGCAGGCCGTCGACGCCGGCGCGTTCGGCTCGGCGGCCGTTGACGTGTAACTGGCGGGTGTTCAGCTCGCCCACCTCGCCCAGCCAGACGCCGTCCTCGACGCGCCAACCGGTGATCTCGCGGCCGCCGCTGACGACGACCTCTTCCTGGTCGTCGGTGCCGTAGCCGTAGGCCTGGAAGGTGGTTCCGGAGTCGACCGCGGTCAGTTCCAGCGGCTCGGTCAGCACATAGGTGCCGGCTCGGAGCAGGACCACGACGGCGCCGTGGACCGCCCTGGCCGCGTCACGTGCCCGGGCTATCGTGGCGAACGGTCGTTCAACGGTGCCGGGCCAGGCGTCGTCGCCCGAGAGGGCAACATGAAACTCAATCATGGCATGCAGATCCGTTCTTGAGGTTTATGCCATAAACAAGACTGCCACCGTAAACTGAGGAGCGTGCGAATGGCAAGCGGGAAAGCCGGCGACCCCAACGTCGCGATCGAGCTGCTGTGGCGGGACGAGGAGCCGCCACCGCCCCGGCCGGGGCTGACCCTGGACCGCATCGTGCGGGCGGCCGTCGCGGTGGCCGACGCCGAGGGACTCGAAGGGCTGTCCATGCGCAAGGTCGGCGAGCGGCTCGGCTTCACCAGCATGTCCCTCTACCGCCACGTGCCCAGCCGAGACCAGCTGATCGACCTGATGCGTGACGCCGTCCTCGGGCAGCTCGCCGATGCGGCTCTCCCGGCCGGCGGGTGGCGGGAACGGCTGGCCGCGCTGGCCCGGGAGGGCTGGCAGGTGCGCCGGCGACACCCCTGGCTGGCCGAGGTGCGCGGCACGCGGCACGTGCCCGGCCCCAACGGCGTGGCCCACTACGAGCACCTGCTCAGCGCGGTCGCCGACACCGGCCTCGCGCCGGCCGAGGTCGTCGCCGTCGTCGGGGTCGTCGGCCGGTTCGTCGATGCCGAGGCCGCACGCCTGGTGGATGCGGCGCGGACGGAACGGCACAGCGGCGTGTCCGACCAGGACTGGTGGGGCGCCCACGACGCGCTGTACGCCCGCCTCGACCGCTACCCGACGCTGTCCTCGCTGTGGGAGGCCGGCGGATTCGACGAGCCGGAGGACGCGTTCGAGTTCGGGCTGCGCACCGTGCTCGACGGCGTCGAAGCCCTTGTTCAGCGACGCCGTGACGAAATCCGTCACGAAACATGTCGGAGCTGTGGCAGCCCGATGGAGCGGGCCCCTGCCGGACGCCCGCGAACATACTGCTCACAGGCTTGCCGCCAACGCGCCTATCGCCAGCGCCGTTAGATCAGGACTCGAGCCGCACCTGATGGAGTCGGAGTCCTGACTGGTAGTGGGGCTGCCCTCGCCCTGGACGCCTCAGGGCTCGATGGCATGCGGGCCAGGCTGACCGGCCGGCGAGCGGCTGCGCGACGTGCTGAAGCCGTGGTCTCCTACGCCACGCCGCCAGCCCTCCCTGCGGTCGGCGTGCCGGCCGACGCAGCGTACGGAAGAAGTGCGACCAGGTGCCCGTCGCGGTGGTGCGGGGCAGTCGCGCTCGTCGCGCAGCCCTGTTGGTCACGCCCGCCCGGCCGGACACCGTGGACACGCGCGGCCGGCTGGTGGGCTTGCGCCGTCACCGGCCGGCGCACGGGTCGCCGTCGGCGCGCGGCCGTGCACAGGTGATCCGCCCGCCCCTACAGGCCGGCGCACGGGGCGTCGCCCACCGTGCAGCTCTCGGGCGCCTTGGTGCGTACGTCGGCGTCGCTGACCTCGAACGTGAAAGTGCGCGATCCCCCTGCGGGCACGGGCGGCCCGGTGAAGGTGACCTTCTGCCCGTCCTGCCGCCAGTCGGCCCCACTCGCGTCGTCGACCGTGCCGCCGTCGGCCAGCGTGACGACCACCGTCCAGCCCTTGACGGCCGTCCCGCCCGCGTTGTCGACCACCACCTCCCCGGTGAAGCCGAAGAGCCGGGTGGAGGCGGTCCCGTAGCGGGCGGTCACGGCGGGGGCGGACGGCGCGAGCGAGCTGGCCGTGGCCGAGGGTTTCGCCGTTGCCGTGGGGGTGCGACTCGGGCGGGTGGCGGCCGGGGTGGCGGTCCGCGTGGGCCGCGCGGAGGAGGTCGGTCGGGCCGAGGCGCTCGACGTGGCCGCCGCCGTCGGCGCCGGGGTGGCGGCCGGGGCCGGGACCGGGGCGGCGGTACGGTCCGGGCCGTCGGGCAGCGCGGCCCACACCGTCGCCCCCGCCGCCAGCACGGCGGCGGCCAGGCCGGCGACCAGCAGCGGCCGGCCGCGGCGGCCGGCGGCCGGCTCTACGGGCGCCTCGGTGACCGGCAGCTCCGCCGTCATGCCGACCTCACCACGGTTGAGGTCCACCTGTCGGAAGGCGAGCCAGTCGAGGATCGCGGGCAGTCGTCCCGCGATGGCCTGCCGGTAGCACTCCTCGCGCTGTTCCCGCTGCTCGTCGGTCCAGCTGCCGTGCTCCAGCACCTCGCGGACCGAAAGCCGGCTGCCCTCGGCGGTGGGCTCCAGGGAACAGGTCAGCCGGCTGCGCCGGCCGCCCTCGAGGCAGCGCAACGCGATCAGCTCCGGCTCCCGCCGTTCGGTCAGCTCCGCGTCCACCGCGGCGTCGAAGCCGGGCAGCCCCGCCGTGTACAGCAGCAGCCGGTTACGCGTCCCGTCCATCAATTCGACCTCGGTGAACCACCGGGCGAGCAACTCGCGGTCCGTCAATGCGCGCCACACCCGGTTCGCCGGGTGGAACAGGTCGACCTGCGTGCCGATCTCGATCACGGCGAGACTCTACGGTCCCGGGGGCGGGACCGCAGGCCGGGGCCGCCGTACGGTCCACAGCCGCCGGAGCCGGCGCGCGGCCGATGCCCGCCCCTGCCGCCGTCGTCCGCGCCGGCGACGGTCGTGGCCTCGCTGCGAGCGGAGGACTCGAACCTCCATCGCCCGCTCCAGAGGCGGGTGTGCTGCCGATTGCACCAGCTCGCAAGGGTTCCGTCCCGCGACGCGGCGACGGACCGTGCCCCGACCAGGATTCGAACCTGCTCCTCGGCACCTCAGGCACCGACGTGATCTTCGATGACCGGGTCATCGAAGATCACGTCAGTTGTCGCAACACTTTCCGGGGCGGGGCTCGCCCGCTCGACAGTCGGGACGTCGGCCGAAACCGTCAGTTCGACGTCGTTGTGGCGAGCCTGGCGATCGTCGCGGAGAGCCAGACCAGGCCCACGGCCGCTCCCGTGAAGAAGAGCAGGACGCTTGCCGACGAACCGACGAAACCGGCGATGACGACCACCGGAACGATGCGGGAGGCCAGCGCCCAGCCACGCCGGCCCTGGGCGGAGAAGGGACGCGCGAGCGCGATGAACGCCGCGCACAACGCCAGGTAGCCGATCATGCCGCCGACCATGTGGACGGCGCCGTTGGTGCTGAGAGCGGTGGTCGGACCGTCGGGGGTGCCGACGGGGAACCCGGCGCCGGGGTCGGCGGCGAACACCGCGCTGACCAGGAACGAGGCGCCGAACACGGTGACCAGCCGGGGCGCCCAGGTGGCGCCCGGCCCGTCCCGCAGCGCTCGCCGCAGGCCGGTCGCGCCGACGATGATCAGCGTTCCGGCGACGACGAAATTGATCACTTGGATCCAGCCCCAGTCTCCGAGGCTGAGCTGGCTGATGGCGTTGCGGGTGAAGTCGAAGCCCTCGCGGGTCAGACCCTGGACCACGCCCACTGCCAGGAACAGCGGGCCCGCAGCGACACCGCAGCCCATCAGTACCCGGTGCGTCGGACGGGTGCGAGTGCTGGTGGTCCGGAGTCGCGCCCCCGTCGGCGCGACCGGCTCGACCGTGTTGGTGATGTTCATGCGTGGGTTCCCATCGTGGAGGGTGAAGCGGTGATGACCTCCAGTTTTCGAGGGCCGACGGCGTCGATCAAGCCAAGATCAAAGCAGGACCGTTGACCTGGATTCAACGAAAAGGCCGACGTGTTCAGGTGCCAGGAACCTCCACCGGGGCGTACGACCGGCGCCCGCCCCTCCACGGGCGCCGGTCGACGGTCAACCCTTCACGCAGACGACCTGCTTGAGGTGCGCCACCACCTCGACCAGGTCCTCCTGCTGCGACATCACCTCGGTGATGTCCTTGTACGCGCCGGGGATCTCGTCGACCACCCCGGCGTCCTTGCGGCACTCCACCCCGGCGGTCTGCGCGGCCAGGTCGTCGGTGGTGTACGTGCGCTTCGCCTGCGCCCGCGACATCCGCCGCCCCGCCCCGTGCGAGGCGGAGCAGTACGCGTCGGTGTTCCCCTTGCCCCGCACGATGTACGACCCGGTGCCCATCGACCCCGGGATGATGCCCAGGTCCCCCCGGCCGGCCCGGATCGCGCCCTTGCGGGTCACCAGCACGTCGACGCCGCCGTAGCTCTCCTCCGCCACGTAGTTGTGGTGGCACGAGATCGGCTCGTCGTAGCGCACCTCGGGGAACTGCCCGCGCACCACCTCGCAGAGCAGGGCGAGCATGACCGCCCGGTTGCGCCGCGCGTACTCCTGCGCCCACCACAGGTCCCGGCGGTAGGCGTCCATCTCCGGCGTCCCGGCGAGGAACACCGCGAGGTCGCGGTCGGGCAGGTCGGCGTTGTGCGGCAGCCGCCGGGCGACGGAGATGTGCCGCTCCGCCAGTTCCTTGCCGATGTTGCGGGAGCCGGAGTGCAGCATCAGCCACACCCGTCCCGCGTCCGCGCCGCCCTGTTCCAGGCAGACCTCGATGAAGTGGTTGCCGCCGCCGAGCGTGCCGAGCTGCCGCTGGGCCCGCGTCTCCAGTTGCGCCACCCGCCGGTCGAGGCCGGCGAACCGGCCCCAGAAGTCGTCCCAGCCGGACTGCTCCAGGCCCCGGATCCGGCGCGGGTCGACCGGCTTCTCCCGCTGGTTGAACCCGACCGGGATGGTCGCCTCGATCGCCGAGCGCAGCCCGGCCAGGTCGTCCGGGAGGTCGGCGGCGGTCAGCGAGGTGCGCACCGCCGACATGCCGCAGCCGATGTCGACGCCGACCGCGGCCGGCGAGACGGCCTGGCGCATCGCGATGACCGAGCCGACCGTGGCGCCCTTGCCGAAGTGCACGTCGGGCATGACCGCGACGCCCTCCACCCACGGAAGCGCGCCGATGTTGCGCAGCTGCCGGGCGGCCTGCGGCTCGATGGCGTACGGATCGGTCCAGACCCGGACCGGCGCGCGGGTGCCCGCGAGCGGGGTGTAACTCATCGTCGTCTCCTCGTGTCGTCGGCTGGTCGCCACCGTCGCGGTGGGACCGGGGAGGTTCGACGGCCGCCCGGGAATCGAACCCGGCGAGAGCGACCTGCACGGCCTCTCCGCGCCCAGCGCGCGGCCGGCCCGTCGGGTGCTGGTCGACGGGTGCGGCGGGGGAAGTCGGTCCGTTCGGACGAAAAAGCCGCCCGGACCCCGACGGGGTGGGCGGCCGCGCGTGCGCGCTGGCGCTAGTCGCGCCGCCACCCTGGCTGCCGGCCCTGCTCGGAGCGGCAGCGGCCGAGGACCCGCTCGCCTGTGAACAGCGAGGCACCGCCGCTTGGCATGAGCCACCTGGCGTCGGTGCGGGCGCGCTGCGACACGGCGTACTCCCTGGGGCGATCGGTTGACCTTGCGCCGACGACGGTAGGCGCGTCGGACCGTGGTCGCAATGGATATTGGCCGAACGTTTCGGTCGGCGCCGCACCGTCCCGCAGCTACCGTTCCGGCCCGAAGGCGAGAGGGAGGGGTCCAAATGCAGCTCAAGCGGTCCGTGGCCGAGCGGTTCCGGCAGGTCAACGGCGATCACCCGATGACGGCGGCGGACGACGCGTACGTCAGCGAGCAGTTCGTGGTGCTCGACGAGCTGTGCGCCGCGCGCGGGTGCGACGCGGACGACGTACGCCGGCTGATGCTCGACCGGCGGCTGCCACTGCCGGGCTACCTGCGCTCCGACGGCGCGGAGATGGTGCCCGCGGATTTCTTCGCGCTCGCCGACGCGGCCGGCGGGACCAACGGGCTGGAGGCGTGGTTCACCGACCACTGGGCGGATCCGGGCGTCGGAGCGGCGGAGTGGGACGCCTACCTGAGTGGCCGGTACGTCTGCCTGCGGTCGGTCAGCCCGGCCACGATCCGCCGCAAGGACGACCTGGTGGCGGCGATCCGGGCGGCGCTGGCGGACCTCGACGCCGACCTGCCCGGCGGCGACGCGGCGGCGCGGCTGCCCGCCCTGGTCGACGAGCTGGACACGCTGGAACCGGCGTTCACCGCGTACGACCGGCTGCGCTTCGGCGGCCCGACCTCCCGGGACACCTTCATCGACGCGGTGCGGGCCCGGCTGCGCCGGCTCGTCTGACGGCGGGCCCGGGCGAACTGGGGTTTCGCCACGATCATGACCCGCGTCACGGGAACTTCTCTATCGCTACCCATCCGACCTAGGTTAGGGAGCGATGAGTGAGGAAATGTACTCCGTCGAGCAGGTGGCCGAACGGCTCGGCCTGCACGTGCGCACCGTCCGGGGCTACATCCGCGCCGGCCGGCTGCGGGCGGTGCGGATCGGCAAGCAGTACCGGATCGCCCGCGCCGACCTGGACGCGCTGACCGGGCGACCGCGGCCGGCCCGTCCCACCACCTCGGCGGTGGAGGTGTCGAGCATCGTGCAGATCGACGGCGTCGACCGCGCCGCGGCCGACCGCCTCGGCACGCTCGCCCTGGCCGGGGCGGGCACCGACCGCGACACCGGGCAGCCACTGCGCATCCAGACCGTCCACGACGAGGAGCGGCACCGCATGAAGATCGTGATACTGGGCGGCGCCGCCGCCACCGCCGAGGTGCTGCGTCTGCTCGACGCGGTGCTCGACGGCGACAACGGCCTGCTCGGCCGGGAGGTGGACGGTGTCTGACGTGATCCAGGAGCGGGCCGGGGTGCCGGTGCTGCTGTGCGACCCGGCCGGGCCCCCGATCGCCACCGAGCAGGACGCGCTGGACCTGGTCGGCGCGGCCTTCCTCGGCGCCCACGCGGTGGCCGTGCCGGCGGCCCGGCTGGACGCGTCGTTCTTCTCCCTCGGCACCCGCTTCGCCGGCGACGTGATGCAGAAGTTCGTCAACTACCGGCTGCGCCTGGTCGTCGTCGGGGACATCTCCGCACACCTGGCGGCCAGCGCCGCCCTGCGCGCCCTCGTCGAGGAGTCGAACAAGGCGGACCACGTGTGGTTCGTCCCGGACCTCGACGCGCTCGACGCCCGGCTGGCGGCGGCCGCGACCCGGTGACCGACCGGCCCGGCGGTCGATCGGGCGTGGTCGCGGATGACCACGCCCGAGGTTGCCGGCCGGCGCAGCGGGTAACCGGCGCGGATGAGGCCGGAGGCCGAGCCGGTGGACGTCGACGAGCCGCTCGCCGTCGACGTACCGCCCGCGCCGCACGACGCCAGCGGCGAGCGCGTGCCGACCCGCGACCTGGCCGGGTTGGCCCCCGCCGCGCGCCCGGCGCGGCGGTGGACGCCGCGCCGGGTGGTGGCCACGCCGGCGGCCCTGGAGCAGCCGCACGGCCGACGGATCGCCGACCGGGTCGAGGCCCTCGGCATCGAGGTCGAGCGGCTGCGCGCCAACCGGCTGACCGGCGTGCGCGGGGAGACCGAACGCGAGACGTACGCCCGGGCCAAGGCGACCATGGCGATCGTGGTCAGCCCGCCGTCGCGCCGGAAGCTGCAACCCATCGCGCCCAGCGCCGACTGGCGGTTCGACCTGGCGGAGGGCTGCCCGGCCCACTGCCAGTACTGCTACCTCGCCGGCTCGCTCTCCGGCCCGCCGGTCACCCGCGTGTACGCCGACCTGGACGACATCCTCGCCGGCCTGGCCGACTACGCCGGACGGGGCACGGTGACCAGCCGGGACGCCGACCGGGCGGCCGAGGGCACCACCTTCGAGGCGTCCTGCTACACCGACCCGCTGGCCCTGGAACACCTCACCGGCAGCTGGCGGCGGGCCGTGGAGCACTTCGCCGGCTGGGACGCCCCGGTGCAGCTGCGGTGGACCACCAAGTACGCCGACGTCGACACGTTCGTGGGGCTGCCGCACGCCGGCCGCACCCGCGTCCGGTTCAGCGTCAACTGCCGCCCGGTCAGCGAACGGATGGAGGGCGGCACGGCCACGGTGGCGCACCGGCTGGCGGCGCTGCGCCGGCTCGCCCTCGACGGCTACCCGGTGGGCCTGACCGTCGCGCCGATCATGCCGCTGCCCGGCTGGCGGGAGCACTACGGCGAGCTGCTCGACGCCGTGGCGGGCGCCGTCGCCGGGGTGCCGGAGCTCGACCTGACCGCCGAGCTGATCACCCACCGGTTCACGCCCGGCAGCAGGGAGGTGCTGCTCGGCTGGTATCCGCGCACCCGGCTGGAGATGGACGAGTCCACCCGCAGCCGCAAGTACGGCAGGTTCGGCGCGGTCAAGTACGTCTACCCGCGCGACACCATGACCGAGCTGCGCTCCTGGTTCGACCGCGAGCTGGCAGATCGGCTGCCCGCCTGCCGCGTCCTCTACTGGACCTGAGCATGGGCTACGGTCGACGACCGTGGCCCTGATGCGCGTCGACTTCCACTCCGAGGTGCTCGGTCTCAGCACCTCGATGACCGTGATCCTGCCCCAGCGGACCTCCTCGCAGATCGGCCTTGCCGGCAGCGCCCGGCGGGGCGACCCGCCCGTGCTCTACCTGCTGCACGGCCTCTCCGACGACGACACGATCTGGCTGCGTCGCACCTCGATCGAGCGGTACGTCGCGCCGCTCGGGCTGGCCGTGGTGATGCCCCAGGTGGCGCGCAGCTTCTACACCGACGAGGAGCACGGCAACCGGTACTGGACCTTCCTCAGCGACGAACTGCCCCGGGTGTGCCACCAGTTCTTCCGGCTGTCGACGCGGCGGGAGGACACCTTCGTCGCCGGGCTCTCGATGGGCGGCTACGGTGCGGTGAAGTGGGCGCTGCGCGACCCCGGCCGGTTCGCCGCCGCGGCCAGCCTCTCCGGCGCGCTCGACGTGGCCGCCCGCCACCACCACCCGACCGCGCCCCTCGACGCCGCCGTCTGGCACACCGTCTTCGGCGCACGCGCGGTCACCGGCAGCGACGACGACACCCTCGCCCTGCTCGACAAGGTGGCGGGCGCCGACCAGCCCGCGCTCTACGTCGCCTGCGGCACCGAGGACTTCCTGTACGAGGACAACCTGACCTTCGTCGAGGCGGCCCGCGAGCGGGGCGTCCCGCTCACCGTGGACTTCTCCCCCGGCACGCACGACTGGGCGTACTGGGACGCGAAGATCCAGGACGTGCTGGCCTGGCTGCCGCTGCGCGCCGACGCCTGAGCCGCGCGACCGGAGACCGACGTGCCCGACGCGCCCGGGGCGTGGGCTGCCCGCTCAGGCGCCGACGGTGCCGTCGATGCCCTCGCGGAGGAAGTCGGCGTGGCCGTTGTGCCGCGCGTACTCGTGGATCAGGTGCAGCATCACCAGCCGCAGCGACACGTCCTCGCCCCACCTGGCGTTGTGGCCGGTCACGTCGAGCGACTCGGCCTCCCGCTCGATGCGGCGGGAGTGCTCGACCTCCCGCTGCCAGGCGTCGAACGCCTCGGACCGGGTGGCGCCGCTGGCGTCGTACGCCACCTGGTAGTCGCCGGCGTCCGACCAGACCAGCGGGATGTCCTCGCCGTTGATGACCCGGCGGAACCAGGTGCGCTCGACCTCCGCCATGTGCCGCACGAGGCCGAGCAGGGTGAGGGTGGACGGCGGCATGGACTGCCGGCGCAGGTCCTCGTCGGACAGCCCCTCGCACTTCATGGCGAGGGTGGCCCGGTGGTAGTCGAGGAAGGCGCGCAGCGTCTCGCGCTCGCTCCCGGTCAACGGCGGTCCGACGCGTTCGATGGTCACTGCCCTCTCCCCTCGTCCGGCGGCGCGGCGGCCGCCGGGATGCCCGGTCCGGCTCCGCGCCACGGCACCCTCCAGAGCTGATCATGCCGGACGGCCGCGCCGCGCGCCTTACCCCCACCGGCCGCCCGGTCAGCCGGCCGTCACCGACGACCGGGCCACCGGCGCGTCGAAGTACGTGTCCGGCCAGGGTTCGTCGCGGTAGCGGTAGTGCCACCACTCGCGGTCGTAGTTGACGAAGCCGGCGTCGGTCATCAACTGCCGCAGCAGCCTGCGGTTGTCCCGCGCCACGCCGGTGATCCGGGGCGAGTCGGTGTGCGCCAGCGGGTCGAAGCAGTCGAAGCCGGTGCCCATGTCGACGCTGTTGTCGCCGAAGCGCTGCCCCCGCGGGGCGGTGCACGACACCAGCGGCTGGCCCGGGGCGTACGGGGCCTGGGCGGGGGTCGGCACGTCGACCAGGGTCACGTCGACGGTGCTGCCCCGGCTGTGCGCGGTGGGGGCGCCGACGTACCCCTCGTCGAACAGCTTCGACTTCGCCACCCGGGGATAGAACTCCGCCTTCATCCGCTGCTCGCCGGGCTGCTTCGACCAGGCGACGAAGTCGTCGGCGGCGCGCCGGGGGCGGTAGCAGTCGTACACCTTCAGACTGCGGCCCCGGGCGAGCGCGGCGTCCTGCACCCGGCGCAGCGCCTCGGCGGCCTGCCGGCTGAGCAGGCAGAGCGGTTCGGGGTAACCGGCGACCGGGCGACCGACGAAGTTGTGCGCGCCGGCGTACCGGATGTCGGTGCGGATCCGGGAGTCGACGTCGGTGAGGACCACGAAGCCCGGCAGGCGCGGCGCCCCGGCCGCCGTCGGGGTCGCCGACACCGACACCGACGGCGCCGCCGGCGGGGAGGGCGAGGGCGGCGGAGAGGGCGCGGGCGGCGGCCCCGGCCGCCCGCAGGCCGACGCCAGCGCCGCGACCGCCACGGCCGCCGCGACGACCCGGGCGGCCGTGCCGCCCCTGCGCCGGCCGCTCACCCCCGCGTTTCCCACGCCCCCCTGTCTATCAGGGCCCGGGCCCGTCGGGCCCCGGCTCCGGCGACAGGTGTACGCGCAGGAACCGCAGCGCCGCCTCGTCGTCGTCGATCCCGCCGGCCTCGTGGCCGTTGTAGCGCCAGACGGACAGCTCCGACGGCCCCGCGCAGGCGTTGACGGCGGCGAAGACCGTCGACGGCGGGACGATCTCGTCCATCAGCGCCACGGAGAAGCGGGCCGGTGGCCGGCACCGCCGGGCGAGGTTCACCCCGTCGACGTACGCCAGGGTGGCGAACACCCGGTCCTCGGCGTCCCGGTGCACGGCCAGGTAGTCGCGGATCTCCCGGTAGGGACGGGTGTCGGTGACGGCCACCGCGCGCGGGATGTCGCACAGGAAGGGCACGCCGGCCACGACGGCCCGCAGGTCGGGCACCAACGCGGCGACGGCGAGCGCGGCCGCGCCGCCCTGGCTGTGCCCGAGCACGGCGATCCGCGTCGGGTCGACCCCCGGCAACTCGCCGGCCGCGTCCACCGCCCGGACGGCGTCGGTGAGGAACCGCCGGTAGTAGTACGTGCGCGGGTCCTCCACGCCCCGGGTCGTCACCCCGGGCGCCTCCGGCCCGGCGGCGGCCGGGTCGGGGGTGTCGCCCCGGCTCCAGCCGGCCCCCTGACCCCGGGTGTCCATCTGCAGGTGCGCGAAGCCGGCCGACGCCCACAGCAGGTTCTCCAGCGGATGGCCCCGGCCGCCGCCGTAGCCGGCGTACTGGACGACCGTGGGCAGGGGCCGCCGCCCGGCGCGGGGCAGCCGCAGCCACGCCCGCACCGGCTGCCCCGCGAACCCGGGAAAGGTGACGTCGAGGACGTCGATCGTGGCCAGCCCGACGTCGACCGGCTCGGCGCGCACCGGCCACCCGCAGGACCGGGACTCGGCGAGGGTCTCCGCCCAGAACCGGTCGAAGTCCGCCGGCTCCCGCACCCCGCCGCGGTACGCCCGCAGCTGGTCCTCGGGCAGGTCGGTGAGCGCCACCGCTCACCCGTGCCGGGACGTGACGGTGAACCGGGGGTGCAGGCTGCGGGTGTGGTCGACGTGTCGGGCGGGGCCGCGCAGCTCGACGGCCGCGACCAGCCGGTGGTCGGTGCTCGACGCGGAGAGGCGCAGCTCCAGCTCGCCCGCCTCGACGACCCGCCGCCCGTCGCGGCCCGTGAACGAGAACAGGTCCGCCGGCACGGCCACGTCGACCCGGCAGGCCGCGCCCGCGTCCAGCGGCACCCGGTGGTAGCCGATCAGCCGCTGCACCGGCTGGACGACCGACGCCACCGGGTCGTGGGCGTACACCTGCACGACCTCGCTGCCCCACCGGGAGCCGGTGTTGCGCAGCGTGAAGCGCAGCCGCAGCTCCCCGTCGGTCGCGGCGTACGGCTCGTCGACCACCAGCTCCGACCAGTCGAAGGTGGTGTAGCCGAGGCCGTGGCCGAAGCCGTACGCCGGCGTCGGGTCGACGTTGGAGACGTCGGTGGCCTGGCCGAGGCGCGGCGCCAGGTAGGTGCTCGGCCCGCCCCCGGGCCGGCGGGGAACGCTGACCGGCAGCCGCCCCTGGGGTTCGACGCGGCCGCTGAGCACGCCCGCGATCGCCGGGGTGCCCTCCTCGCCGGGGAAGAACGACTGCACGACCGCCGCCGCCTCGTCGACGGCCCGGCCCAGCGCGTACGGCCGCCCGGCCAGCAGCGTCACCACCACCGGGGTGCCGGTGTCCAGCAGCGCGTCGAGCAGGTGCTGCTGCGCGCCGGGCAGGGCCAGCGACTCCGCGTCGCAGCCCTCGCCGCTGGTGCCCCGGCCGAAGAGTCCGGCCCGGTCGCCGAGCGCCGCGACCACCACGTCCGCGTCGCGGGCCGCCTCGACGGCCGCCGGCAGGCCCGAGGTGTCGGTGCCGTCGACCGGCACGCCGGTCACCGTGACGACGGTGCTGTCGGGGAACTCGGCCCGCAGCGCGTCCGCCAGCGTCGGCAGCGCGATGCCGACGGGCACCTCCGGGTGGCGCGGTCCGACGTGGGCGGGGAACGAGTAGCAGCCCAGCACCGCCGTGGGGCTCTCCGCCTGCGGTCCGACGAGCGCGATCCGGGCCGGTCGGGCCAGCGGCAGGGTGCCGTCGTTGGCCAGCAGCACGACGGCCTGCTCGGCGACCTCGCGGGCGAGGGCCCGGTTGGCCGGCGGGTCCAGGTCGACGGTGCCGCGCAGCGCGTCCGGGTCGGCCAGGTCCGCCCCGGCCAGGGCCGCCGGCACCGGGCTCCATCCGGGGTCGAGCAGGCCGAGCTGGGCCTTCTGCGTCAGCACCCGGCGCACGGCCCGGTCGACGAGCGACTCCGGCACCAGGCCGGCGGCGAGGGCCTCGCGCAGCGGCGCGCCGAACGTCTTCACGGTGGGCAGCTCGACGTCGACCCCGGCGACGAGTGCGGCGGCGGCGGCCTCCTGCCAACTGCCGGCCACCCCGTGCAGGGTGCGCAGGAAGGCGATGCCGAAGTAGTCGGCCACCACCGTGCCGGTGAATCCCCAGGTCTCGCGGAGCAGCCCGGTCTGCAGTTCCTCGTCGGCGGCGGACGGGACGCCGTCGATGTCGGTGTAGGCGCTCATCACCGACCGTACGCCGCTCTCGCGCACCGCCATCTCGAACGGCGGGAGGATGACGTCGGCCCGCTCCCGGAGGCCCATCGACACGGGCGCGAGGTTGCGGCCGGCGCGGGAGGCCGAGTAGCCGGCGAAGTGCTTGAGGGTGGCGACGACGCCCTCGGACTCCAGGCCCCGCACGTACGCCGTGGCGATCGTGCCGACCAGGTAGGGGTCCTCGCCGATGGCCTCCTCGACGCGTCCCCATCTCGCGTCGCGCACCACGTCGAGCACCGGCGCGAGCCCCTGGTGCACCCCGACGCGGCGCAGGTCGGCGCCGATGGCGGCGGCCATCCTGCGGATCAGGCCCGGGTCGAAGGTGGCGCCCCAGGACAGCGGCACCGGGTACGCGGTGGCGCCCCAGGCGGCGAAGCCGGCCAGGCACTCCTCGTGCGCGATCGCCGGGATGCCGAACCGGTTGGCGGCGGCGATGCGCTGCTGGGTGCGCAGCAGGGACAGCGCGCCCAGCGCGGGGTCGACCGGGGCGGTGCCGAACGGGCGGGTCAACTGGCCGAGGCCGTCGTCGAGCAGCGCGTCCAGGTCGACGGGCTCCTCCATCTCGTGCTGGTACGGCGCCACCTCGCCGCCGTCGGCCGACGCGCCGACCCACACGCCGTAGAGCTGCGCGATCTTCTCGGGCAGGGTCATGGCGGCGACCAGGGCGTCGACGCGGGTCGCGACGTCCAGGGCCGGGTCGTTCCACATGGCGGCGTCGGGTTGGATGTCGAGGGTCACGTTGTCGGTCACTTTCCTCCCACGCCCATCAGCCCCTGCACCAGGGCCCGTCGGGCGAACAGATAGACGAGCAGGACGGGCACCATCGACAGCACGACCGCGGCCAGCAGGCCGGGGATGTCGATCCCGTACTGCGTCTGGAAGTTGTAGAGGCCCAGCGTGATGACCTTGGTGCTGTCGGACTGGGTCAGGATGAGCGGGAACAGGAAGCCGTTCCACGCCTGGAGGGCGGAGAAGACGGCGACGGTGGCGATCCCGCCCCGCGACAGCGGCAGCACCAGTTGCAGGAAGACCCGCCCGGGCGAGGCGCCGTCGATGGCCATCGCCTCGTACAGGTCGCCGGTGATGTCCCGCATGACGCCGCTGAGGATCAGCGCGCAGACCGGCAGGGAGAACGCGGCGGTGGGCAGGATGACGCCGAGCAGGTTGTCGTAGAGGCCCGCCTTGCTGATCAGGTAGAAGATCGGCACGATGACCGCCTGCGCGGGGACGGCCAGGCCGAGCAGGAACAGCCGGAACACCTGCGAGGTGAGCCGGCTGCGGCTGCGCACGATCGCGTACGCCAGCGGCGGCACGAGCAGCAGCACGAGGGCCACCACGCTCGCGGTGACCACCAGGGTGTTGAGGAGGTACCGGCCGAAGCCCTGGTCGAAGGCGCCGGTGTAGTTGTCCAGCGTGAAGGTGTCGGGCAGGGCGAGCGGGCCGTTGCTGCCGTACCCCTCGCGGGTCTGCACGGAGACCGCGACCATGACGTAGATCGGCAGGCCGATCAGGAGCAGCCAGAGCAGCGCCCCGAGCCCGGCGAACCAGTTCGGACGGTGCCGCATCACAGGCCCTCCATGGTGCTGCGCATCTTGTCGTAGCCGGAGACCCGCACCACGATCAGCGAGATGACGGTGGCGACGACGACGAGGAGCAGCGCGATGGCCGCGGCGGCGCCGAAGTCGAAGCCGCGGAACGCCTGCTCGTACATGTAGTAGGCGGTGATGGTGGTGTCGGTGCCCGGCCCGCCCTGGGTGAGGATCAGGACGGTGTCGAAGGTGGTCAGCCCGCCGACGACCATGAGGACGACCGAGGTGATCATGGCGTTGCGCAGCTGCGGCAGGGTGACGTGGCGGAACTGGCCCCAGCGGCCGGCCCCGTCGACCTCGGCGGCCTGGTAGAGCACCTGCGGGACCGCGCGGGCGGCACCCTGGTAGATCAGGGTGTGGAACGGGATGAACTGCCAGCTCGCGACGAAGACCAGCACGGCGATCGCGCCGGTGCGGCTGCCGAACAGGTTGCCGTCGCCGAACAGCCAGCGGGCGTGCCCGGGCACCCCGAAGTTCGGGTCGAGCAGCGCCCGCCACAGCACCGACACGGCGGTGGCCGACAGCAGCAGCGGCAGGAAGAAGATCGCGGACAGCACCGCGCGGTTGCGCTGCCGCCCGGCTGCCCACACCCCGATCAGCAGGCTCAGCGGGGTCTGCACCAGCACGCCGAGGGCGGTGAGCAGGACGCTCAGCCACAGGCTGTTGATCATGATGGGGTCGCGGGCGAGCCGCTGCCAGTTGTCCAGCCCGACGAACTCCGCCGAGCCGAGGCCCGCCCAGCTGGTGAAGCTGAGCACGACCACGAGGACCAGCGGGACGAGCGCGAAGAGCCCGAAGAACAGCGTCGCGGGCAGGGCCCAGGCGAAGCCCGGGCGGCTGACCGTGGGGCCGCCCGGGCGTCGTCGGGCCCGTCGCTGCTCCGGCACGGCGGGGGCGGCGAGGGTGGTGGTGGACATGGCGGCGCTCAGCCCGCCTGCAGGGACTGCATGGCCTTGATGAAGCCGTCGGCACCCATCCGGCCGTTGCAGTACTGCTGCACGGCCTGGTGGATGGTGGTGGTGGCGGCCGGCGGGTACGCCTGGTCCCAGGAGAGCTGGAACGTCGGCGCCTCCTTGACCAGGTTGAACTGGTACTTCAGGTAGGCCGGGTTGGCGGCGCCGTCGAGGAACTTCTCGGTGTTGGTGGTGGTGGGCAGGTTGCCGATGGCCAACTGGGCCTGGACGAACTCGTCGGAGTACTGCAGCTTGAGGAACTCCGCGACCGCCTCCGGGTGCTTGGTCTTCTTCAGCACGGAGTAGAAGTTGTTGGTGTTGCCGACCACGTTGCGCGGGTCGCCCTTGCCGCCCGGGACGCTCGGGAAGGCGCTCCAGCCGAGGCCCTCGGCGGCGAAGGTCGGGTTGGCGTCGTTGTGGGTGGAGTAGTTCCAGGAGCCCATCAGCTCGAAGCCGGCCTTGCCGCTGGCCAGCAGGTTGGGCGAGCCGCCGTCGGTGAACTTGACCGAGTCGAAGTTGGTGCCGAACGCGCCCGCGTCGGTCAATTGCCGCAGCAGCTCCAGGGCGCGGCGGCTCTCCGGGCTCGCCCAGGCGCCCTTGTCGCCGCCGAGCGCCCTGGCGAACAGCTCGGGGCCGGCCACCCGGTCGTAGAGGTACTGGTACCACATCTGGGTCGGCCACTTGTCGCCGCCGCCGAGGGCGATCGGGGTGATCCCCTTGCCCTTGAGGGTCCGCACGGCGGACAGCAGCTCGTCCCACGTCTTCGGCGGGGTGATGCCGGCGTCGGCGAGCACCTTCTTGTTGTGGAACAGCAGCACCGGCTGGGTGCCCCGCATCGGCACCCCGTACGCCTTGCCGTCCACCACGGCGGTGTTGAAGACCGAGGGCAGGAAGTTGGCCTTCAGCCCCGGGTCCTTGGCGATCATGTCGTCCAGCGGCAGCAGCAGGTTCGCCTTGATGAACGGCGTGATGCTGCCGCCGCCCCAGTTGAAGAAGATGTCCGGGGCCTGGTTGGTGTTGATGATGGTCTGCAGCTTGGTCTGGTAGTCGGCGCCGGGGATGGTGTCGAGGACCGCCTTGACCTTCGAGGTCTTGTTGAACGTGTCGACGAGCTGCTTCTCGACCTTGTTGGTGGCGTCGCCGTACACCAGGATGCGGATCTCGTCCCGGCCGCCGGCGGAGTCGTCGCCGCCGCAGGCCGTCAACGGCAGCGCCAGCGCGAGGGCTGCGCCGAGAGCGGCGACCCGGACGAGCCGCGTACGTAAAGTCATGATCGACCTCTCGTGGTGGGGGTGTGGTGGGGGAACGTCGACGCCGGCACGACGACCGGAGCCATCCCGATAAATTTCCGGAAGACTTCCGTAACTTGTGCGAACGCTAGAACCGACCTGCCGTGTCGTCAACCCCCGTCCGTGGGGCAAGATGAGCCGACGGAACGGTTCCGCCGTTCCGGACGTTTTTCGGTGCGGACGGGTACGGTCGGCACTTCCGGCCGGTGAAGGAGACGCGGGTGGACGGCGACGACGACGGGCGCAGGGTGACCATCACCGCCATCGCACGGGAGGCCGGAGTCTCGGTGCCGACCGTGTCGCGGGTGCTCAACGGGCGGTCGGACGTGGCTCCCGACACCCGCGAACGGGTCGAGGAGCTGCTGCGCCACCACGGCTACCGGCGGCGTACCAGTCGCACGGTGACCCGCGCCGGGCTGGTCGACCTGGTCTTCAACGACCTCGACAGCCCGTGGGCCGTGGAGATCATCCGCGGGGTGGAGGACGTCGGGCACGGCGCCGGCGTCGGCACGGTGGTCTCCGCCATCCACCGGCAGTCCACCGCCGTGCGGCAGTGGCTGCAGAACCTGCGCGCCCGGGCCACCGACGGCGTCATCTTCGTGACCTCGCACGTGAGCCCGCCGCTGCAGGCCCAACTGCGCCGCCTCAACGTGCCCGTGGTGGTCGTCGACCCGGCCGGCGTGCCCGCGACCGACGTGCCGACCATCGGGGCCACCAACTGGGCCGGCGGGCTCGCCGCGACCGAGCACCTGCTCGCGCTCGGGCACCGACGGATCGGTTTCGTCGCCGGGCCCACCCACCTGCTGTGCAGCCGGGCCCGCCTCGACGGCTACCGGGCCGGCCTGGAGGCCGCGGGGGTGCCGGTGGACGACACGCTGGTGCGCCCCGGCGACTTCTACCACGCCTCCGGCTTCGCCGCCGGAGCGGCGCTGCTCGACCTCGACGCGCCCCCGACGGCGATCTTCGCCGCCAGCGACCAGATGGCGTTCGGCGTCTACGAGGCCGTACGCCGTCGGGGCCTGCGGATCCCCGACGACGTCAGCGTGGTGGGCTTCGACGACCTGCCCGAGGCACGCTGGGCCTCACCCCCGCTGACCACCGTCCGGCAGCCACTGGTGGAGATGGGCCGGCTGGCCGCCCGTACCGTGCTGCGGCTGGCCCAGGGCGAGGCCATCGACTCCCCCCGGGTCGAACTCGCCACCCACCTCGTCGTACGGGACAGCTCGGCTGCGCCGCGCGAGCCGTGACGGCCACCGGAGCGCCGGCCGTCACGGCCCGGGACCCTTCCGGTGGCGCTCCGAAAGTTTCGGCCGTTCCCGCCGGACGACCCGGGCAGGGTCGGCCCGGCGGGAACGGCGCGGACGGTCAGCGGTGGTGGGGGTGGTGGTGCCGCACCGCCCGGTGGATGTCCACCGGCAGGGCGGGCGCGCCGTCGACCGGCGCCGGGTCCTCGGCGGTGGGGGCGATGCCACCGGCCGCGATCCGGTCGAGCGTCGCCAGGCCGGCGGCGTCGATCGAGCCGAAGACCGTGTAGTTCGGGCGCAGCGCCGAGTCGGACTGGACGAGGAAGAACTGGCTGCCGTTGGTGTCCGGGCCCGCGTTGGCCATGGCGAGGGTGCCCCGCGCGTAGAGCCGGCGCACGCCGGTCGGATCGGTCGGGGCCGGCGGCAGGTCGGTGGGCAACTCGTCGAGGTAGCGGTAGCCCGGGCCGCCCGATCCGGTGCCGGACGGATCACCGCACTGGAGCACCTTCAGCGTCGGGTAGGCGGTCAGCCGGTGGCAGGAGGTCCGGTCGTAGAAGCGGTGCCGCACCAGGTGCAGGAAGCTCTGCACGGTGCACGGGGCCGCCTCCCGGTCGAGGGTCAGCCCGATCGGCCCCTGGTTGGTCCGCAGCGTCACCCGCACCGTGCCCCGGTCCGGGGTACGCCTCGGGTCCGGCGGGAGCGGGACCGGCCGGGCGGCCGGCTCCTCGGGCGTCTCCGTGTAGGCGCACGGCCCGGGCGTGACCCGGGCATCGGCCGCGGCGTCGGCCGGAGCCCCGACGGGGGCGGCCACCGCAGTGGCGCCGCCACCGGTCACCAGCGCGCCCGCCACCAGGGCCACCCCGGCGAGACGGGTCAGCGTACGGGCCGGTCCGCGGCGCGCCGCGATCGAGAGGGCGGGGTGCGGTCGGGGATCGCTCGACACGTGGGTCCTCCTGGACGTGTGGCACCAGAAAGACCGGAGTCTATGGAGCGCTTCGCCGGTTGTCGATCCGCACTGCCCGACGACCCGCCCCCGAGCCACTCGGCCACCGGGCCGGGCCCCCGGGCCCCCTGGCCCCCGGGCCCCCTGGCCCCCGGGCCGCCAGACCACCGGACCACCGGACCCCCGGACCACCGGACCCCCGGACCCCCGGACCGCCGGCCCGCCGGGCCGCCGTCAGGGTGTCCGGCGGCGGGCCGAGCGACGTCGCCGCAGCAGCACGGCCGCCGCCAGCCCGAGCACGGCCGCCGCGAGCAGGGCCACCGGCCATCGACCCATCAGACCCTCGTCGAGCGGGCCGCTGGCCGCGGCCGGGCGCGGGGCGCCGGTGGCCGCGAGCGCCGGCGGCGTGGCAGCCGCCGAGGCGATCAACTCCCCCGGCTCGACCAGCCGCCCGACGGTGGAGTCCCTGGGCAGCGAGAAGCCCCAGTCGAGCAGGGCGGCGCCCTGCTCCCAGCCCCGCGCCGGCTGCGGCTCGGCGCCCAGCAGCGTGACCACCAGCCGGCGGCCGCCCCGCTCGGCCGCGCCGACGTACGTGTGCCGGGCCAGGTCGGTGAAGCCGGTCTTCCCGCCGAGCGCACCGGGATAGCGGTAGATGAGCTGGTTCTCGTTCTGGATCTCGAAGCCCTTGGTCCGCTGCGCCGGCTGGGCGGGGATGCGGTGGGTCTCGGTCAGCGCGTACCGGCGGAACGTCGGGTCGGCGAAGCACGCCCGGGCGATCAGCGCCAGGTCGTACGCGCTGGTGAACTGACCCTTGCCGTCGAGGCCGGACGGGGTGACCGCGTGGGTCTGCAGGGCGCCGAGCCGGTGGGCCTCCTCGTTCATGGCCCGCACGCCGCCCGCCATTCCGTCCGGGCCGCCGCCGAGGCGGGCCAGCACGTTGGCCGCCTCGTTGCCGGACTGCAGCAGCAGCCCGAGCCAGACGGTCTCGATCCGATAGCGGCCGCCGGCGACCAGCCCCACGGCGGAGGAGCCCGGCTCGATGTCCATGTCGCCGTCGGTGACGGTGACGACCTGCGCCGGATCGAGCCGGGGCAGCATGGTGGCCGCCAGCAGCAGCTTCTGCACGCTGGCCGGGGTGGCGTGCTCGTGTGGGCCGCAGCCACCCAGCACCTGGCCGGTGTCCAGGTCGGCGACCAGCCACGAGGTCGCGGTGACCGCCGGTGGCCGGGACACCGCCGCCGGGACGACGAGGCCGGCGGTGGCCAGCGCCGGTCCGCCGACGGCCCGCTCCTCGGGCATGGCCGGCGGCGGCGACGGGCGCGGTGGCCGGGACACCTTCGGCGCGGGCGCTCGCGGGCACGGCGCCGGCGGCACCGCGGCAGCGGTCGTCACGGAGGCGGTACGCCCGGTCGGGCCTGCCGACCCGGCGACGGGCACGCCGGCCGACACGGAGACGGGCACGCCGGCCGACACAGGGACGGGCACGCCGGCCGACACGGGGACGGGCACGCCGGTGGCGAGGAGGACGGCGGTCGCCGTGGCCGCCAGCAGCCGAACCTTCATGTCCGCACCCTAGCCGGCAAGATCGTGGTGCGGGCCGGCTTCCCGATGCTGCGCGGCGAACTCATACGTCACGACACGCCGCACCTGGCACCTGGCACCTGGCACCTGGCACCTGGCACCTGGCACCTGGCACATCCTCCCCGGGACCGCCTCCAACCCGCCCCGACGCGGGCCGCAGGCGCGGCGGCCACGCCTGCGACCTTGTTCGCCCCGCCGCCCACAACTTCCTGGAAAGTGCGGCCTCCCGGTCGCGTCGAGACCACGCTTTCCCGGAAGTTACGCGATCTTGACCACTGTTGCGGATGCGGCGGGCCCGGCGTACACAGGGCGGGGCGGCCCTCGCACGGCCTGCGGCGGGACGGTCGCGTGGCGCGGGTATAGGCCGGCCGCGCGCGGGTGTAGGGCCTGCCGCGGGGTGTGGGGGGCGGGGTGTGCGGCGCGGGGTGCAGAACCCGGACGGCACGCGAGGCGCGGGGTGTGGGTGTGAATGTAGGGCGCGCAGGCCGGGGGTGGATCGGCCCGGCGGGCACCCCCGGTTCGGGACCATCGGCCCTGCCGGCGTGCGTCGCCGGCGCGGAAGCTGGTAAACCGAAAGCGGTAAACGGTTTACCGGTTTGCGGAAGGCGCGCCGTCGGCCCGCCCCGCACGCCGGTGCCACACCGATCCGGAAGGACGCGCCATGGAAGCCCTCTCGCTGACCCGCCTCGCCGAAGAGCAGCTCGCCGCCGCCCGGGAGGCCGACAGCGGACGCAGCGCCCGTAACCTGCACAGCGGCCGGGACCGCCGGCTGCGGCAGACCCTGCTCGCCCTCTGCGGCGGCCGTTCGCTCGACGAGCACGACAGCCCGGGTGAGGCGACGTTGCAGGTGCTCCAGGGACAGGTGCGCCTGGTGGCGGGCGACGAGTCCGGGGAGGGCCACGCCGGCGACCTCATGGTCATCCCGCCGCGGCGGCACGCGCTGCACGCCGTGACCGACGCCGCCGTCCTGCTCACCGTGACGCCGCTGCCGTGACCACCGTGCCGGCCCGCCGCCCGGCCGCCGGTTCGGCCGGGCGGCCCACGACCCCCGTCGTCCGCATCCGCGAGGCGGACTGGAATGCCACCAGGCCTGTCCGCGCCCGCGAGGAGGATCGGAGGAGCATGGCTTCCGTCCGCGTCCACCGCGGGGACCGAGGACCGGCGACCCCCGTCGTCCGTGGCAGGGGGCGGGCATCCGGGTGGCTGCCGCCGCAGCACGGCGCGTGGGCGATGCTGCTGCTGCCCGTCCTGGCGGCGGTGATCGTCACCGGCCCGCACCCGCTGCACCTGCTCCTGCTCGGGGCGCTGCTCGCCGCATACCCGCTGTCGTACTTCCTGCTGCTGGCGGTCAAGACCGGCCGGCTCCGGCGGGTACGCCCGCAGTTGACCGCGTACGGCGTCGTCGCCGTGCTGTGCGCCGCTCCCGTGCTGGTGGCCCGGCCGGCGGTCCTGGCGTACGCGCCGCTCTTCGGCGTCCTGGCCGCCGTCAACGCCGGCTTCGCGCACCGACGCCGGGACCGGGCGCTCGTCAACGACCTCGCCTTCGTGGCGCAGTGCGGGCTCCTCGGGTTCGTCGTCGCGACGGTCGCCGAGGTGCCGCCGGCCGAGGTGGCCGGGGTGACGGTGGTGGTGCTCGGCTATCTCGTCGGCACGATCCTCTACGTCAAGACGATGATCCGCGAGCGGGACAGCGTCCGGTACCGGTGGGCGTCGTGGGCGTACCACGGGGTCGCCGTCGTTGCCGCGGCGCTCTGGGCGCCGGCGCCGGTCGCCGTGGTCTTCGCGGCGCTGCTGGCGCGGGCCGCCCTGCTGCCGGGGCGTCGGGTCACGCCGAAGCGGGTCGGGTTGGTCGAGATGGCGGGCACCCTGCTGGTGCTGGCGGCGCTGGCGTTGTCGGCGTCCGGCTGACCACCGGGTCGCGGCCGGGCCGGCCGCGTCGGTTGGCTCACAAGCCATTGCCCGCGGCCTCCCCCACCCACTAGAACCGGGGAACGATCGCCCGGAGGTCCCGGCGACGGTGGCGAGGTGATGGCCGTGGCTCTGATCTCCTACGACGACGCCGACGCGGCCGCCTTCGCCGCCGGTCGCGAGCTGGCGCGCAGTGGGCTGGACCGCTGGCGGCACGCGATCGGGCAGCACCTGCGGCCCCGGGCGGGCACCACCGTGCTGGACCTCGGTGCCGGCACCGGAGCCTGGGCAAGTGCCTTCACCGACTGGTTCGGCGCCCGGGTGGTGGGGGTGGAACCCGCCGAGGCGATGCGCTCCCGCGCCGCCCACCGGCCGCTGCTCGCCGGCGACGCGGTCGCGCTGCCGCTGCGGGGCTCGACGATGGACGCCGCCTGGCTGTCCACGATGATCCACCATGTACCCGACCTGGACGCGGCGGCCCGGGAGCTGCGGCGGGTGCTCCGGCCGGGCGCGCCGGTGCTGATCCGCTCGCCGTTTCCCGGCCGGCACCAGCGGATCGCCCTGTTCCGCTGGTTCCCCGAGGCGGTCGGGGTGTTGCGGCGCTACCCCGACCTCGTGGGGGTGCGTTCGGCGTTCGCGGCGGCCGGGTTCACCGTGAGCAGCGTCGAGCCGGTCGCCCAGACCACCGCCTCCTCGCTGGCCGAGCTGGCGGAACGCCTCGAACGCCGGGCCCACACCCCGCTCCAGTTGATCACCGACGAGGAGTACGCCGCCGGGTTGGCCCGGCTCCGGGCCGCTGCGCGCGAGGAGACCGGCCCGGTCGTCGACCACCTCGACCTGCTGGTGCTGCGCTGAGCCAGCCCGGCAGGGTCGGGTCGCGGTGCGTCAGGTGGTCGCGCGTCGCCACCGAGGCACGCAGCCGTGCAGCAGGCGGGCCCGCGAGCGGCGCTGTTTCCGAGCCTATTTGAGGAGCAGGACCACAGGGTCTATCAGCGAGCCTCCGACGAAGAGGAACAGCGCGGTGATGCGGACCGGGCGTACGGGTCTGGCGAGGAAACGGAGGAAGCGCGCTGCCGTGCCGAGCAGTGCCCCCTCCACCGCACCGGCGCGGCGAGCGGCATGGCGGCCAGCGTGAAGACCGTCACGAGAGCCAGGAGCGTGCCGACAGTTCCGAGGATCCGCACCGTCAGCCCTTGGGCCGCCAATCCGCTGAGATCGACAGTGTTGACGGCGACGACCATCGCGATCACGGCCAGCGTCATCAGCACCGCGGCGAGGCCGAAGCTTCGTTCCTTCGCGTCGGCGGCCCTGCCGAGCAGCCGCCGTTCGCTCTCGGGCAGCTCGCGCGACAGGAACTCGTCGATACGATCTCTCACCAGCGCGGACGCCGCCAGGACCTTCTCGCGACTTTGACCACCGCGCCAATCGTAGGTCTCCCGGACCTCGTCCGTCACGGCGCAGCCGCGACCTCGCCAACACCCTCGATGCGGGATCGGGTTCGGCGCACGGGCACCGACGATCGGGGCTCGGTCCACGCTCGACACCCTCGCGCGCCTCGCTGCCCCGCTCCGCGAACGCGGTCACGGGCCGCCCGCGTGCCGAGCCGACTTGGACGCGCTTTGAGACTTTGCCACCCGCTCGGGCACCAGTTCCTGCGGGCACGTCGGGCAAAGTTTTTACGTCCAGTTCAGTGACACGATTGAAGGCAGCCGGAGATCGGGCCGCCTTCCCGGGGGCCCTTCCGCCCCTTGTTGGCGTACGCCGTACCGTACGGCGTACGGTAAGGTTGGTCCGGTCCCCGTGGCAGCAGTCCGGGCGGCCACGTCGCCCACGACCTCGCGAAGGGTTCGCATGCAGCAGCAAGCACGCTCCGCCGCCGACAGTCACGACATGATCGAGGTACGCGGAGCGCGGGAGAACAACCTCGCCGGCGTCTCCGTCGACATCCCCAAACGCCGGCTGACCGTCTTCACCGGAGTCTCCGGCTCCGGGAAGTCCTCGCTGGTCTTCGGGACCATCGCCGCCGAGTCGCAGCGCATGATCAACGAGACCTACAGCGCCTTCCTCCAGTCGTTCATGCCGAACCTGAGCCGCCCCGACGTCGACTCGCTGCGCAACCTGAGCGCGGCCATCGTCGTCGACCAGGAGCGGATGGGCGCCAACTCCCGCTCCACCGTCGGCACGGCCACCGACGCGTACGCGATGCTGCGGATCGTGTTCAGCCGGCTCGGCACCCCGCAGGTGGGCGGGGCCGGCGCCTTCAGCTTCAACCTGGCCGAGGGCATGTGCCCGAACTGCGAGGGCCTCGGCCGGGTCTCCGACCTGGACGTCGACGAGATGGTCGACGTCGAGCGCTCGCTCAACGACGGCGCGATCACCGTGCCCAACTTCGCCGTCGACTCGTGGTACTGGCAGACGATCGTCAACTCCGGCCTGTTCGACCCCGACGTCAAGCTCCAGGACTTCACGCCGCAGCAGTGGGAGGACTTCCTCCACAAACCGGCCACCAAGATCAAGGTGGGCAGCAACAACTGGACGTACGAGGGTCTCGCGGTCAAGGTGCGCCGCCTCTACCTGGCCAAGGACCGCGAGTCGATGCAGCCGCACATCCGCGCGTTCGTCGACCGGGCCGTCACCTTCGCCACCTGCACCGCCTGCGAAGGCACCCGACTCAACGCGGCGGCCCTCTCCTCCCGGATCGCCGGACGCAACATCGCCGAGTGCTCGGCCATGCAGATCAGCGACCTCGCCGAGTTCGTCCGCGGCATCGACGACCCGTCGGTCGCCCCGCTGGTCGGCAACCTGCGCGACCTGCTCGACTCGCTGGTGGAGATCGGCCTGGGCTACCTCAGCCTCGATCGCGAGTCCGCCACCCTCTCCGGCGGCGAGGCGCAGCGGGTGAAGATGGTCCGACACCTGGGCTCCAGCCTCTCCGACGTCACGTACGTCTTCGACGAGCCGACCGTGGGGCTGCATCCGCACGACATCGCCCGGATGAACGACCTGCTGCTGCGCCTGCGCGACAAGGGCAACACGGTCCTGGTGGTCGAGCACAAGCCGGAGACCATCGCGATCGCCGACCACGTGGTCGACCTGGGCCCCGGGGCCGGCACCGCCGGCGGTCGGATCTGCTACACCGGGGACGTCGCCGGCCTGCGCCGCTCCGACACCCTCACCGGGCGCCACCTCGACCACCGGGCCCGCCTACGCGAGCACGTACGCCGACCGTCCGGTCACCTGCCGATCCGCCGCGCCGACCTGCACAACCTGCGCGACGTCGACGTCGACATCCCGCTCGGGGTGCTGACCGTGGTCACGGGTGTCGCCGGCTCGGGCAAGAGTTCGCTGATCCACGGCTCGCTGCGCCGCCGCGACGGCGTGGTGGTCGTCGACCAGTCCCCGATCCGGGGCTCCCGGCGCAGCAACCCGGCCACCTACACCGGCCTGCTGGACCCGATCCGCACCGCCTTCGCCAAGGCCAACGGGGTCAAGGCCGCGCTGTTCAGCGCCAACTCCGAGGGCGCCTGCCCGACCTGCAAGGGCATCGGGCTGGTCTACACCGACCTGGCGATGATGGCCGGCGTCGCCTCGGTCTGCGAACGGTGCGAAGGGCGGCGCTTCACCGACGAGGTGCTCACCTACCGGCTGCGCGGGAAGAACATCAGCGAGGTGCTCGCGATGTCGGCCACCGAGGCGCGGGACTTCTTCCCCACCGGCCCGGCCCGGGTGATCCTCGACCGGATGGTCGACGTCGGGCTGAGCTACCTCACCCTCGGCCAGCCGCTCAACACGCTATCCGGCGGCGAACGGCAGCGGCTCAAGCTGGCCATCCGCATGGCCGACAGCGGAAGCACGTACGTGTTGGACGAGCCCACCACCGGCCTGCACCTGGCCGACGTCGATCAGCTGCTCGCGCTGCTGGACCGGCTGGTCGACGCCGGCAACACCGTCGTGGTCATCGAGCACCACCAGGCGGTGATGGCGCACGCCGACTGGCTGATCGACCTCGGGCCCGGGGCCGGGCACGACGGCGGCCGGATCGTGTTCACCGGCACCCCGGCCGACCTGGTCGCCCACGGCGACACCCTGACCGCCCGCCACCTCCGCGAGTACGTCGCCCGCTGAGGAACCCACGCCCCCGGGTTCCGCGTGTCGCCCGCCGGCACCGGGACCCGGGGGCGTCACCGTCCGGGCGCGGGGACGGCCCGGGCGGGCGGGACGGCCAGCCGGGTCAGCCAGCGGCGCAACGGTGACACCGAGGCCGCGACCGGGGTGAGCAGCCCGACGGTGATCAGCAACGCGTCGAGAAAGAGCGTCGCGAGCACGACGAGAAGGGCCAGCGACGCGACCGTGCGGGCGACCGCCGGCACCGGGCGCGGGGCCGCGCGGTGCACGCCGTGGTAGCGGGCGGGAGTGCGGGGTGGAGCCATGGTGCTGATACCTGCCTAGAAGTTCGGAGGCGCCCCTCCTACCCGCCGTGAGCTGCGTAAACACCACCGATGACGCACACCACAACAACCACACCGGCCGCGGCGACCGTTCCCCGGGCGGGTCAGGCGAGACGGCGCGGCCGCCGGCGCTGCCACGGGGTCTCCACCGCCCGTGGCCGGTAGGCGGCGCGTACCCACTCCACAGCCCGTCCGGCGGCAGGCCGCGAACGAGACAGCGCCGCCCCCGGACCGGGACGGTCCAGGGGCGGCGCTGGGTGTCGGTGTGCATGTCGCCTCTCGGCGCGTGGCGCGACGCGGCTCCAGCCGAACGGTATTCCGCGAAGGCAATTCAGGTGAGGCCCGGGGACACTGGACACACCGACACCTCATTCAACCAGCCGACAGCCTCCGGTGTTCCCCGACCGGCCGCTCTCTTTCAGGACCGCTGGGCCGGGGTGCCCGACCGGGACGGCCGGCCGTGCGTGCGGTGGATGTGCCGTCGGCCGGCACCCGTGTTCGGGTGCCGGCCGGCGGTCCCCCTTGTGGTGGAAGGTCTGTGTCAGCTGTTCCAGTGCTCGGTGACGAGGTCGGCGGCCTGCTGCTCCCACTGCGCGTAGTGGTCGGGGTAGGCCGACACCTGCACCGTCTGCGCCGCCTTCGTCAGCGGCATGTCCTGCCACCCGTCGACCTGCTTGAGACCCTTCAGGAACGCCATGGTCGAGTACTCCGGGTCGGTGATCTGCTCCACCGTGCCCCAACCCGAGGACGGGCGCTGCTGGAACAGGCCCTGCGAGTCATGGTCGTTGCGCTCACCCAGATGACCCAGGTTCTCCAGCTTCGACTCCTGCAACGCCGTCGCGATCGCCACCACGGCGGCACGCTCGTCCATCCCGGCCTTCTTCGTCGCCGCGACGATCGCCTTCACGTTGCCGACCTGCTCGTCCGACAGGTCGATGCGCGACTGCGCACCCTGCACACCGTGCGGAATCAGCTTGCCCTTGTCCGCGCCCGGCTTGTCGGCCTGCACCGCCACGGTCACGGGCGTGCCCTCGACCGGCGAGGCGGCGTGAGCGGTGGCCGGACCGGCGAACACGCCACCGGCGAAGGCCAGACCAGCGATACCCAGAACGCTCTTACGCATGATCGTGTTCACGATGGGCTCCATTCGGGGGGAAGGCACCCGCACGACTACCGAGGGGGATCGGAAACGCGGGTGCAAGCACCGTCCGGCGCTCAAAAGGGAACTGGGGGGATCCGGCACGGGTGCCGGGAAGAATCAGACCGGCCTCGCGTGGGCCGGATCGTGGCCCGTGTCGCGGGGGCGGGGGGACGCCCTCGCGTCGGCCGGACCATGTCCAACGACCGCCGGCCCGCCGTCATTCCGGGCCCGGCACCCCCACCCGCAGGCGGAACGTGCCCCTACTCGGCCGTACGCAGGGTGTAACGACCCCGACCCCGCCACGATTCCGCACCCACGATGCCCCCGATCACACCCCGAAACCGGACACCCGACCCGACACCCGACACGCCGGACACCAGACGGCCCAGAACGCCGGGCACACGCCGCAGACCGAACGGCCGGGCGCACACCGGATCGTCAGCGAGCAGCGCCGATACGAACAGGCGGCACGGACGACGCGCAACCACCGACGGGGTGTGGCCCGCCGTGCCCGGCGCAGGGATCAAGCCTGACCGCCCGGAGCCGGGCACGGCGGGCCACACCCCCACCACGACGCACCGCAACCTGACCACCCGAACCCGGCCACGGCGGACCACACCCCCAAACTCGACGCACCGCACGCCCAGGACGCACCGCAACCACAGCCCACCACCCCGCAGAGCGAGCAGGATTCGCCGAACAGATCACCCGAGAGCCACCCCGACAGATTCGTGAACTGGACAATGGTCACAGTCCGTATCCCGGGACGGCCGGCGGGTACACCGACCTGGGGTGATAGCAACGGTGCGACCAGCCAGCAAGTGAAGGGACGTGTCGGTATGCCGGAGAGCGTGGAGACGGTGTTCGCCAGCGTGGTCGCCCGCAATCCGGGAGAGCCGGAGTTCCATCAAGCGGTACGCGAGGTGCTGGAGAGCATCGGACCGGCGCTGGCCCGGCACCCCGAGTACGCCGAGGCGCGGATCGTCGAGCGGATCTGTGAGCCGGAACGGCAGGTCATCTTCCGGGTGCCGTGGGAGGACGACCACGGCCGGATCCACGTGAACCGGGGCTTCCGGGTGGAGTTCAACAGCGCGCTCGGCCCGTTCAAGGGCGGGCTGCGGTTCCACCCGTCGGTGTACCTCGGCATCGTGAAGTTCCTCGGCTTCGAGCAGATCTTCAAGAACGCACTGACCGGGCTGCCGATCGGCGGCGGCAAGGGCGGCGCGGACTTCGACCCGAAGGGGCGCTCGGACCGCGAGGTGATGCGGTTCTGCCAGAGCTTCATGACCGAGCTGTACCGGCACATCGGCGCGGACACCGACGTGCCGGCCGGGGACATCGGCGTGGGCGCCCGGGAGATCGGTTACCTGTTCGGCCAGTACAAGCGGATCACCAACCGGTACGAGTCGGGCGTGCTCACGGGCAAGGGCCTGGCGTACGGGGGCGCGCAGGTGCGGCGGGAGGCGACCGGCTACGGGGCGGTCTTCTTCGCCGACGAGATGCTCCGGCAGGCCGGGGACAGCCTGGACGGCAAGCGGGTGGTGGTGTCCGGCTCCGGCAACGTGGCGATCTACGCGATCGAGAAGGTGCACCAGCTCGGCGGGAAGGTCGTCGCCTGCTCCGACTCGACCGGCTACGTGGTGGACGAGAAGGGCATCGACCTGGACCTGCTGCGCGAGTTGAAGGAGCAGCGTCGGGCCCGGCTGGACGACTACGCGCAGCACGTGCCGCACGCGGTGGCGGTCTCCGGTCGTACCGTCTGGGAGGTGCCCTGCCAGTTGGCGCTGCCGTGCGCGACGCAGAACGAGATCGGCGGCGCGGAGGCCGCGGCGCTCGTGGCCGGCGGGTGCGTCGCGGTGGTGGAGGGCGCGAACATGCCGACCACGCCGGAGGCGGTGCGGATCCTGGGCCGGGCCGGGGTGCGGTTCGCGCCGGGCAAGGCGGCCAATGCCGGCGGGGTGGCGGTGAGCGCCCTGGAGATGCAGCAGAACGCCGCCCGGGACTCGTGGACCTTCGCCGCGTCGGAGCAGCGCCTGCGGGAGATCATGCGGAACATCCACGACCGGTGCTGGGCGACAGCCGAGGAGTACGGGCTGCCCGGCGACTACGTGGCGGGGGCGAACATCGACGGGTTCCGCCGGGTGGCGGAGGCGATGCTGGCGCACGGCCTGATCTGAGCGGGCGCCGAGTCGGCCATTGACACACCTCGACGGCGGGCCTACCTTCGGGGCGCTACCGGCCGGTAGGCACCCGTCCCGCCGCCATCCCTGGGCGGCCCTCCGAGGGAGCAACGATGCCGTCCTCACCCGTGCGCGCCGCCCGCCGCCTGCTGGCCGCCGGCGTCGCCCTGGCCGTCGCGGTCGGGCTCGCTGGCGCCGCGCCGGCCTCGGCCGCCACCGACCGCCATTCCGACGGTACGCAGCCGCTGCCCGGCTACACCATCGACAACCCGCCGCTGGCGCCGCTGGTGGTGGGTGGCGCGCCGAGCACCGTCCGGCAGGGCGTGCACCGGCACGCCGGCTTCGTCATCGAGGTGCCGGCGAAGTGGAACGGCGACCTGGTGATGTGGGCGCACGGCTACCGCGGCCAGGAGAAGGTGCTGTCGCCCGAGCCGCCCGGCTTCGGGCTGCGGCAGCGCCTCCTGGAGCAGGGGTACGCGTGGGCGTCCTCGTCGTACGACCGCAACGGCTTCGACATCCGCTCCGGCGTACGCGGCACCAAGGACCTGGCCGACCATTTCGCCCGGGTGGTGAAGCGTCCCCACCGCACGTACGCGGCCGGGGTGTCGATGGGTGGCTACGTCATCGCCCGTTCCCTGGAGCAGTATCCCGGCTTCTACGACGGGGCGCTGCCGATGTGTGGCGTGCTCGGCGACCACCAGCTGCTGGACTTCTTCCTGGACTACAACCTGGTCGCCCAGGCTCTCGCCGGCGTGTCGGCGTACCCGACCCCGCCGGACTACCTGAGCAACGCCGTCCCCCGCATCCAGGTGGCCCTCGGGCTGGCGGGGCTCACCCCGACCGGCCCGGACACGACCAACGCCCGTGGCAGGCAGTTGCGGGACATCACCATCGAGCGGTCCGGCGGCCCGCGTCCCGGCGCGGCGGCGTCCTTCGCGGTGTGGAAGGACTTCCTCTTCGCGATCAGCACCACCGACGGGGGCGACTCCCCCGCCGAGCGTCCCGGCCAGCTCGCCACCAACCTGTTCACCCGGTACGGCCCGAACAGCCCGGTCGACGTCAACGCCGCCGTGCAGCGGGTCGCCCCGGAGAACCCGCTCCAGCGGATCCTGCCGACCCTGACCGAGGTGCCCCGCATCGCCGGACGGCCCACCGCCCCGGTGGTCAGCCTGCACAACCTCGGCGACCTGTTCGTGCCCTTCTCGATGGAACAGGCGTACGCCCGGGACGTGGCGAAGCACGGCCGCAGCCGGCTCGTCGTCCACCGGGCCATCCGGGCCGCGCAGCACTGCGAGTTCACCCCGGCCGAGGCCGGCGCCGCCTGGGACGACCTGACCGCCTGGGTACGCACCGGCGCCCGTCCCGCCGGCGACCCGGTGACCGATCGGGCAGCGGTGGCCGCGCCGGACTACGGCTGCCGGTTCAGCGACCGGGCCGCGTACGCCGCCGGCGTCGGCACCCGCCGCCTCTACCCCGCCTGCTGAGACTCACCCCCCCGGCCGGGAGTTGACCGGCAGGCTGCCGAAGACGCCGCTGGCCGGTACCCCGTGCGGGGTACCGGCCAGCGGCGGTAGTTCACGTGTGTCAGCTGTTCCAGTGCTCGGCGACGAGGTCGGCGGCCTGCTGCTCCCACTGGGCGTAGTGGTCGGGGTAGGCCGACACCTGCACCGTCTGCGCCGCCTTCGTCAGCGGCATGTCCTGCCACCCGTCGACCTGCTTGAGACCCTTCAGGAACGCCATGGTCGAGTACTCCGGGTCGGTGATCTGCTCCACCGTGCCCCAACCCGAGGACGGGCGCTGCTGGAACAGGCCCTGCGAGTCATGGTCGTTGCGCTCACCCAGATGACCCAGGTTCTCCAGCTTCGACTCCTGCAACGCCGTCGCGATCGCCACCACGGCGGCACGCTCGTCCATCCCGGCCTTCTTCGTCGCCGCGACGATCGCCTTCACGTTACCGACCTGCTCGTCCGACAGATCGATCCGCGACTGCGCACCCTGCACACCGTGCGGAACCAGCTTGCCCTTGTCCACGCCCGGCTTCTCCGCCAGGGCGACGGCGGTGATCGGGGTGGCCGCCTCGACCGGCGCGGCACCCTCACCGTGGTTCAGCGGACCAGCGGCCAGACCACCGGCAACAGCCAGACCAGCGATACCCAGAACGCTCTTACGCATGATCGTGTTCACGATGGGCTCCATTCGGGGGAAGGCACCCGCACGACTACCGAGGGGGATCGGAAACGCGGGTGCAAGCACCGTCCGGCGCTCAAGGAAGCTCAAGGGGAAAAGATCAGACCGACCAGGATCTCGCCGGGGCGGGGGACGCCCTCGCGTCGGCCGGACCATGTCCAACGACCGCCGGCCCGCCGTCATTCCGGGCCCGGCACCCCCACCCGCAGGCGGAACGTGCCCTCACTCGGCCGTACGCAGGGTGTAACGACCCCGACCCCGCCACGATTCCGCACCCACGATGCCCCCGATCACACCCCGGAACCGGACACCCGACCCGACACCCGACACGCCGGACACCAGACGGCCCAGAACGCCGGGCACACGCCGCAGACCGAACGGCCGGGCGCACACCGGATCGTCAGCGAGCAGCGCCGATACGAACAGGCGGCACGGACGACGCGCAACCACCGACGGGGTGTGGCCCGCCGTGCCCGGCGCAGGGATCAAGCCTGACCGCCCGGAGCCGGGCACGGCGGGCCACACCCCCACACCCCCACCACGACGCACCGCTCACCAGAAACCGCACAGAAACCAGAGACCGCACGGCAGACCCACACCTACGAGCAGGGCCCGGAACCGCGGGGACGGCACGGCAACCTGCCCCGTAGCGCCGCACGTGTGGGAGGGAACGCCGACAAGCCGACGCCCGCCGGGAACCCGACGGGCGTCAGCCGTGCCCGGAACATCGTCCGGAAGGTGCTCAGGTCAGCGCGCGGCTCCCATGCCGAAGCGGTGACGCTTACGCCACACCAGCGACATGAGCAGGAGCACCGCGCCGGCGCCGACGAGGCCGCCGCCGACCTTCATCGGGGTGCCCAGGCTGTCACCGGTGACGGGCAGCGGTGCCTGGTGCTTCTTGAGCACGGTGAGCGTCGCCGTCGCCACCTGATCCGACGTCTGGCCCTCGGCCCGGAAGGTGTAGGTGCCGTGGCGGCGAGGCGTGTAGGTGGTGCGGAATTCGCCCCGACCGTCAGCCGTGACCACGATCGTGTTGCGGTCGGGCTGAGGTGCCTGCTGGAACGAGACCGGCGCCATCGCGACCGACTCGCCGGTGCTGCGCCGCGCCTGCTTCTCCAGGACGGCGGCGGCGTGCGGCGAGCTGCTGACGGTGATGACGACCGTTTCGCCGGGCGTCCAGCCCTTGCCGATCAGGGTGGCGGTCTCGCCGACCACAACTGTCGACGGGCTCACCTTGAGCGTCGCGGCGCCGCCCGGTGGGTAGACCGGCGGCTGTGGCACGCCGGTGCCGGGCGCCGCCCCCGCTGCCGTCGGCGCGGCCAACACGGCCAGACCGACCGTGAGCGCCATGATGATGCGGGATAGCCGCATGATTGGTTCCCTCCTACTGATCACAGCTTGGTGCGGAAACAACTTGGGTGGTCCATGGGGTGGCGGTGGGGGTCAGCCACAGCTCGGCCGTCCCGACGCCGGTCTTCGCGGTGAGCACGGTGACCTCCAAGGTGCGGGAGTTTCCCGGGCCGACCTCGACGTTCGTCGTGGTCACCTGCCGGCGCCGTTCGGTGCCGCTGCCCACCGCCGTCTCGACGCCGTCGAGGCGGGTGGTGAGCACGGCCCCGCCGGCTGGGCTGTGCACCGACACCAGCGTGCGGACGGTGTACGGGTCGCCGGCCAGGCCGAGGCCGAGGACCGACTTGCTGAGACCCGACTTCGGCGCCGACGAGCGGAGGGTGACCCGGAGCCGAAGCTCCCGGCGTCCGTCGGCCCGGCAGTCGCCGACCGTGAGGGTCGCCGTCGGCCGGAGGTAGTAGCCGAGCTTCGCGCCGCTGCCGTCGTTGAGGAACACGCCGACGGTCGGCACGGTGTCCGTCTCCGGGAGCGCCCCGGCCATCCGGCTGTCGCCGAGCGTCCGTTGCTCCTCCGGTCGGGCACTCCAGAACAATATCCGGCGTTCAGTGACAGCACGGTCAAATGCGGACAATAAACCCTTCGGGTCTATCTTCTTCGTGACCAGCGCGTCGAACACGGCGGCGGCGGAGGCGGCGAAGAAGGCGTCCTGCTCGTCGTTCTCCATCCGCTGGTAGCTGTCGCTGAGCACGGTCTGGACGACCTTCTCCGCGGCGAGCGGGACGCCACCGGGCACCATCACCGGGCCGGTGGCCTTCAACAGGTAGGACAGCACCACCGGGTCGACGGCGAGCACGCCGTCCACCTCGGTCTTCTCCCGACGCCGGAACATCTCTCGGTAGAGCGCGGCGGCGGTCGGGAAGTGCGGGGTGAGGTTGACGTCCGCCGGATAGATCCCGGGCAGGTCGGCCCAGAGGCGGCGCACCTCCGCGGGCACCTTCAACGGCGGCTCGAACTGGCCGAGCGCACTGCTCGTGCCCTGCCGCCCCATCCGCACCCGGCCGCCGTCGGCGTGGATCAGGGCGTACGCGCCGATCATGCCGCCGGTGGCGCGCAGCTCGGCCGGGTTCTGGGACACGACGAGATAGGTACGGGGACCGTTGGCGCCGAGCAGGGGCGGCAGCAGCCGGCTGGCCTGGTCCGCCGCGGCGGTGAGTCCCGCCAGCCGGTCGATCTCGCCCCGCAGGTCGGCGAGGGCCTGCCGGACCTGGCTCACCAGGCCGTCGGTGGGCACCACCGCGAGGTTGTCCCGGGTGCCCTGAACCGCCGAGTTGACGGTCGACAGTTCCGCCGACAGTGCCTTCAGCCGGGCCACGTCGAGCCGCCCGCCCTCGGGTACCAGGCTGGTCAGGTCGGTGCGCAGCAGCAGCGGGAAGGCCTGCCGGGCCAGGTCGTCGACCGCGACCGAGATCTGCCGTACGGCGGCGAGGTTGTCCCCGGCGTACGGGGTGTGCCGCCCGAGCCACCAGCCGGGGTCGTCGGTCGCCGCCCTGGCCTTGCCCGCCTGCTCCTGGAGCGCGGCGAGGGTGCGCTGCGCCCGGGCCGTGTCGCCGCCGACCACCTGGGCGCTGAGTTCACGGGCCAGCCCGGCGGCGTTGAGCAGATGGGCACGGGCCTGCCAGCCCCGGAAGCCCACCCAACCACCGGTCAACAGGAGCAGGGAGCCCACCACGAGGGAGGCGAGCAGGGCGCGACGGAGCTGCCGCCGCCGACGGGACCGACCACGCCGTCGACGCGGTCTCTGGCTCTCCCTCACTCCACACGTCCTTCCCGAAACGGACAGAGAACACCATTCCTCCGCCTGTTCCTAACAGGTAACGATCGTTTCCACCGGTAGATGACGGTATTGGCCGATGCGCGAATATCGCTCGCGACTCAACGGCCGGTGGCATGGCCGGCCGCCGCGTCGTACAGCAGCCGTTCGATCCGGTCCACGCCCGCCGGCATCGACATCTCCCGCAGGTACGCCTCCCGGCCCCGCCGGCCCATGTCCGCCCGGGCGGGCGGCGGGATGGTGGCGGCCAGCCAGAACCGGTCGGCCAGGCTCGCCCAGTCCTCGGGCGGACAGGAGAGGCCGGCCCGGGCCCGCTCCACCAGTTCGGCGGTGTCCCCGCCGGCCGAGGCCACCACGGGCGCGGCGCAGGAGAACGCCGCCTGGAGCTTCACCGGCAGGGTGCTGCGCAGCTCGGGCAGGTCACGCAGCATGACGAGCTGGTAGTCGGCCGCGGCGTACAGCTCGGGCATGTCCAGCGGAGACCGGCGCTCGACGAAGCGCACGTTGTCGGCGCGCAGTTCGGCGGCGAGCCCCCGCACCCGCCGCTCGTCCGCGCCCGAACCCACCAGGACGAGGTCCATGGTGCGGTCCAGTGCCGCCGCCGCCCGTACCGCCGTCTCCAGGCCCTGCCGGGCGCCGATGGTCCCGGCGTGCATCACCACGCAACGGTCGTCCCGGCGCACCAGCCGGCGCGCCGCCCGGCTGGGCCGCGCGGGTTGGAAGATCCGCTCGTCGGTCCAGTTGAGCACCACCCGCACCCGGGCCGGGTCGGCGCCGGCGGCCACGACCCGGTCCCGCAGCGACGGCGCGCAGACCGCGATCCGGTCGGCGGCCCGGTAGATCCGGGTCATCGCCGCGCCGATGCGCCCCGCCCACCGCCCGTGCTCCGCCTCGGTCGGCTCGGCCGCCGCCCAGACGTCCTGCACGTGTACGACGGTCGGCACCCGGCCCAGCAGGCGCAGCAGGCCCGCCGCGGCGAACGCGGTCGCCGGGGGCAGGTGGACGTAGAGCGCGTCGACGCCGGCGAGGAACGACCGCCCGGTCAGCGCGGCGCTCCCCGCGAAGGAGAGGTAGCCGGCCATCCGGGTGCGCAGCGATCCGTCGCCGCCGCTGTAGCGCGGGACCCGCCGGACGGTGAGCCGCTCGCTGCGGGTCTCGTGCCGCCACCGCTGCCGCCACCCGGGGTAGACGTGCCCGCCGGGGTAGTCGGGGAAGCCGGTCAGCACCCTCACCTCGTGCCCGCGCACGGCGAGTTCCTCGGCCAGACTGCCCGGGATGAAGGCCGGCTCGGGCGGGAAGTGGTACGACAGGATCCCGATCCTCATCGGCGTGCCCCCGTCCGGGCGGGGCCGCTCGGCGCGGCACGGTGCCGTGGACGGCCCGGGCCCGCGTACGATGCCCGCATCCCCTCCACGTCCGGCCGGCGCCGTCGGCCGACGGTCGTCGCGGCGTCGCCCGCGACCGCGCCGACGAGAGGGGTCCAGATGGTCGACCGGGTGCTGTTCGTCTGCCACGCCAACCTGTGCCGGTCACCGATGGCCGAGTACCTCGCCCGCCGCCTGCTGGTCGGGCAGCCGGTGCTGGTCTCCAGCGCGGGCACCGACGCCGTGGACGGCCTGGCGATGCACCCGTACGCGGCGGAGGTGGCGACGGAGGCCGGCGGCGACCCCACCGACTTCCGCAGTCGCCGGCTGCGCGCCGAGCTCCTGGTCGGGGCGACGTTGGTGCTGGCGGCGACCCGGCGGCAGCGATCGGTCTGCACCGCGCTGGCACCGGCGGCGCTGCACCGGACGTTCACCCTGCGCCAGTTCGGTCGGCTGGCCGAGGCGGCCGGCGCGGCGACGGATCCGGCCGACGACGACGCCGTGACGTACCCGGCCGACGGGCCCCTGCGGGCCGCGGTCCGGGCCGCCGCCCGCGCCCGGGGGCGGTTGCAACCCGCCACCCCCGACGCGGACGACCTGGTGGACCCGCTGGGCGGCACCGCCGCCGACTTCCGCCGCTGCGCCGAGGAGATCGAACGGTCGCTGCGACCCCTCGCCGCGCTCATCGGGACAGCCGGGTGAGTTCCTGCGTCCGGTCGCCGGGGCCGTCGATCCGCTCCGCGTGCCGGGCGCTCGGGGCCCGGTCGGCCGGCACGTCCGGGGTCCCGGTCGCGGTCACCACCCGGTAGGCCTCGTACTGGTAGGCCTCGGCCTTGGCCACCTTGGCCATGTTGAGCACGCAGCCGAGCAGCCGGACGGAGACCGAGTTCAGCGAACGCGCGGCGGCCGCCACCTGGGTGCGCGAGGTGCGTCCCTGCTGGGAGACCAGGAGCGCGCCGTCGGCCTGGACGGCCACCACCACGCCGTCGGTCACGGCGAGCAGCGGGGCGGTGTCGATGATGACGATGTCGGCCGACTCCCGCAGGGCGAGCAGCAGGTCCGCCATCGCCTTGGAGCCGAGCAGCTCGCTGGGGTTGGGCGGCGCCGAGCCGCTGGGCAGCACCAGCAGGGACTTGTCGCCCCAGCGCTGCACCACGTCGCCGACCTGGACGTCGCCCACCAGCACGTCGGTGAGGCCGATGCCGGCGTCGAGCCCCAGGTAGTCGGCGACCTTCGGGCGACGCAGGTCGGCGTCGACCAGCAACACCCGCCAGCCGGCCTCCGCCAGGGCGATGGCCAGGTTGCAGGAGAGCGTCGTCTTGCCCTCGCCCTGCAGGGCGCTGGTGACCGCGATGACCCGGGCCGGCTCGTGGACGTCGACGAAGCGCAGGTTCGTCCGCAGCTTGCGCACCGCCTCGGCCCGCGCCGAGTTCGCCGCGTCGCCGACGATGAGCGGCTCGGACTTGGCGGTGCTCTCGAACGGGATCTCGCCGAGCAGCGGGCTGCCGGTGGTGCGCTGGAGACCGGCGGCGTCGCGCAGCCGGACGTCGGCCAGGCCCCGCAGGATCGCCAGGCTCACGCCGGCGAGCAGCCCCAGCAGCGTGCCGACGGCGAAGTTGCGCACGGGCTGCGGCGACACCGGGGTGGGGCTGACCCGCGGCCCGCTGACCACCTCGATCTTGATCGGGCCGGCCTTGCCGTCCTGGGTCGTCTCCACCTTCTGCACCAGCTCCACGAACTTCGCGGAGAGCAGCTCGGTGACCTTCAGCGCGCGGTTCTGGTCGGTGTCGGTCACCGAGGCGCGCAGCAGGACGGTCCCCGTCTCGGTGGAGGTGCTGACCCGGCGCTGGACCTCCTCGGCGGTGAGGCCGATCGGGTTCTCGGCCACCACGCTCTGCGCGAGCCGGTCGCTGGTCAGCAGCTCGGCGTACGACTTGACGCGCTGCTGGAGGAAGAGGCCGCCCTGGTAGGCGTCCGTGACGCCCTGGCTGGGCGTGGTGACGAAGAAGGTCACCGAGGCGACGTACCGGGGCTGGGCCCGCACGGTGACGAGGGCGGTGATTCCGAGGGCGACCATGACGGTGAGGAGCACGATCCACCAGTGCTGACGCACCAGGCGCAATTGGCGGTACAGGTCCATCAGGCGTGCCTCCGTACCAGGCCGGTAACGCCAAAGAACTTCACGAAAACCCCCAAGGTCGACTTGATCTCGTGAAACCATTAAAGCGACTCATACGACTTATGTCCTGAGTTACGTATTTTCACCCCTTGACATCCGCGCCCGACCCGCCAACCGACAAACGGGCGTGCGGCGTCCCGGGTAGCGGGGAGAGACGAACGGGCGTGACGTTGCCGACCGGCGAGCCGTCCCGACTCGCCGGTCACGCCGCCGGTGGATAGGGTCGGCAACGGTGTGCCGGGAAGTCTGGTCGGCGAGTGACCCCCTGCTGCCCCGACACCGAGACGGACCTCGCGCATGACAGATCGCGCCCCGCACACCGACCCTTCCCACACGCCCCGCCGGCTCTTCTCACGTACCTCCTGGCCGGAGGCCCGGTTCCTGGCCGACGTGCTGCGGACCGAGACCGTCGGCGGCGGCCTCCTGCTGCTCGGCGCGGTGATCGCGCTGATCTGGGCCAACTCGCCCTGGGGGTCCTCCTACGAGGCGCTGGGCGACTGGGTGCCCTGGTCCGGCGGGAAGGCCCTGCACCTCGACCTGAACCTGGCCGCCTGGGCCGCCGACGGCCTGTTGGCCATCTTCTTCTTCGTCGTCGGCCTGGAACTGAAGCGGGAATTCGTCGCCGGCGAGCTGCGTGATCCCCGCCGCGCGGCCCTGCCGGTGATCGCCGCCGTCGGGGGAATGGCGCTGCCCGCGCTGATCTACGTCGCGGTCAGCCTGGCCGCCGGCGGGGACGGGCTGCAGGGCTGGGCCATCCCCACCGCGACGGACATCGCGTTCGCCCTGGCCGTGCTGGCCCTCATCGGCTCCCACCTGCCGCAGGGGCTACGGGCCTTCCTGCTCACCCTCGCGGTGGTCGACGACCTGCTCGCGATCACCGTCATCGCGGTGTTCTACACCGACGACTTCAGCCCGCTGCCACTGCTCGCCGCACTGGCCCCGATCGCGATCTTCGGCCTGCTGGTGCAGCGTCGCAGGACCTGGTGGTGGGCGCTGATCCCGCTCGCGGCGACCGCCTGGGCCCTGATGCACGCCTCCGGGGTGCACGCCACCGTGGCGGGCGTCCTGCTCGGCTTCACCGTGCCCGTCCTGCGGGGCCGCGACGGCGACGGGCACGGGCTCGCCGAGCACCTGGAGCACCGCTGGCGCCCCGTCTCGGCCGGCCTCGCCGTGCCGGTCTTCGCGTTCTTCGCGGCCGGGGTCTCGCTGCGGGGCGCCGATCTGGGCGCGATCGTCACGGACCCGATCGTCGTCGGCGTCGTCGCGGGCCTGGTGCTCGGCAAGGCCGTCGGGATCTTCGGCTCGACGTTCCTGCTCGCCCGGTTCACCCGGGCCCGCCTCGACGAGGACATCACCTGGACCGACCTGCTCGGCGTGGCACTGCTCGCCGGGATCGGCTTCACCGTCTCGCTGCTGATCGGCGAGCTCGCGTTCGGCGCCGGCAGCGCCGCCGACGCCAACGTCAAGGCGGCCGTGCTCGCCGGCTCGGTGATCTCGGCGCTGCTCGCCGCGGTCGTGCTCGTCCGCCGCAACGCCGCCTACCGGCGGATCGCCGAGGCGGAGCGGGTGGACGCCGACCGCGACGGCGTGCCGGACGTCTACCAACGCGGCGACGGCTGACGCGCGACGCCACCACGCCCGGGACGCCCGGCGAGGTCCGGACGGCTCGGCCGGCCCGAAAGGGTCCCGACCGTCCGGACCGTTCGGCCACGACCCGCGACCGGCACCTCCGGAGCGCGGCGGGGAGCTGAGGGACCGGCCGTTCCGGAACGCTGCGTCGGGGTGGGCGCCTGGAACGTGCACTCCGGCGGGGCGAAGGACCGGCCGTCCCGGAACTCCGGCGGGCGGCGAAGGCCCCCCGCCGGAGCTCGGACGGGTCAGTGGCGCCGCTCGGCCGCCCGGCGCTCCTCCTGCTCGTCGGCGAGGGCGTCGCTGACCGGCTCCATCAGGTCGTCGCCCGGCACCGCCACCTCCTCCGCCCGGTCCTGCTCGTCGGCACGCCCGCCGGCCGGCGGCTGGGGGGCGGTGGCGCCTCCGGCGAAGCCGTACTCGTTCGGCTCGTCATGCTTGCTCATGTGGCAGTCCTCCCGCTTTCTCCGGTTTCGCCTCCTACCGCAACGGTAGGTGGTGATCCTCATGCCCGCTGGGGGCCGCCGATAGTCGCTCCGGCCGCGCGGCGGCGAGCGCGGCCCACAGCAGCCGGCGCAGCAGGATGATCGCCGCCGCCGCGGCCAGCTCCGCCCACCCCTGGCCGACGGCGAGCCGCAGCAGTCCGGCGGCGGTGAGCAGGTCCAGCAGCACCCGCAGCGCACACCGCCAGGAGCCCGTGCCGACCAGCACCGCCAGCCCGGCGAGCGTGGCCAGCGCGGTGGTGGCGGTCACCAGCGCCCGGGTCACCCGTCGCGCCCCGCCTGCCCCACCTGCCGCTGCTCCTGGCGGATCTCCCGGGCCAGGAAGTAGTTCAGCGCGGTCCGGATGGTGGCGATCGCCGCCAACTGGCCGATCTGGGTGAAGGTCGGCGAAACGGCCGTACGCAGGATGTCCGCCGCCAGCTGGAACTCCAGCCCGAGGGTGAGGAACCGCCCGAGGGAGAGCCGGATCGGCGTGAACACGGCGGCGCTGCGGTGCCGCAGCCCTTCGACCACGAACCGCAGCGCCGCCCAGGCCGCACCGACGAAGATGACCACCGCACCGGCGACCTCCACGGAGGTGACCAGGGCCTGGTAGCCGTGCCGCAGCACCTCCTCGACGCCCACGGGCTGGCCTTACCCGGCCCGACCGCTGCTAGTCGACGTCAGGTGAGCTGCGCGACGGCCTCCAGGATCAGCCAGAGCCCGCAGATGGCGAAGAGCACCGCGGCGCCGTACTTGATGGTCTTCTCCGGCAGCTTCCGGCCGAGCATCCGCCCGACCAGGATCGCCAGCGCGTCGGCCGCCACCATGCCGATGGTCGAGCCGAGCCAGGTGCCGAACCAGCCGTACTGGGTGGCGAGGGTGATGGTGGCGAGCATCGTCTTGTCGCCCAGCTCGGCCAGGAAGAACGCCACCGACACCGCCACGATGGCGGACTTGCTGGTCTTCTCGGCCTTGCGCTTCTCCTCCTCGGTGAGGGTGTCGCCGCGCAGGGTCCACGCGCCGAAGCCGAGGAACGCCAGGCCCGCGACCAGTGAGATCCACTCCGTCGGCAGCGCGGCACCGAGGCCGTAGCCGATCGCCACCGAGGCCAGGTGCACCACGGCGGTGGCGACGGTGATGCCGATCAGGACCGGCACGGGCTTGAAGCGGGTGGCGAAGGTCAGGGCCATCAGCTGGGACTTGTCACCCAGTTCGGCGACGAAGATGACGCCGAAGCTGACGGCCAGCGCGACGAGGAAACCTTCCATGACATCCTTCCGGATCATGCCGGGAGGAGGTATGGGGCGCCCTCGACCCGGCTACGACAGCCTGGGTCGAAGGTCTCGCCCGCCCCGGACACCGAGGCCGCGTGGCCGGATGCGGAACGCACCAGTGTGTCGACCACGACGTTGAGGGCTACTCCCCTTCGCGCCGCCCAGCCTAGCCGACCGCGGGCCGGCCGGGCCGCGCCGGGTGAAGACTGTCACGCGCCGCCACGCGCCTCACCCGGGTCGCGACCCGGCGCCGGTCACTCGGCGCGGGCCAGGGTGACGCCGAACAGTCCGTCGGGATCCGTCCAGAACTCGTGGGCGGCGAAGCGGGCCGCCGCCAGCTCGGCGGCGATGCCCTCCGGCCGGAACTTCGCCGACACCTCCGTGCGCAACTCCTCGCCCTCGGCGAAGGAGACCTCCAGGTCGAGCACCCGCACGCGCATCGGTCGCAGCGCCCGCAGCCGCATCTCGATCCACTCCCGCCGCGCGTCCCACAGGGCGACGTGGGCGAACCCCTCCGGGTCGAAGTCGGCGCCCAGCTCCCGGTTGATCACCCGCAGCACGTTGCGGTTGAACTCGGCGGTGACCCCGGCCGCGTCGTCGTAGGCCGGCACCACCACCGCCGGGTCCTTGACCAGGTCGGTGCCGATCAGCAGCCAGTCCCCCGCCTCGAGGGCGGCCCGCATCGCGGCCAGGAACCGCGCCCGCTCGGCGGGCAGGAGGTTGCCGATGGTGCCGCCGAGGAAGAGCACCAGCCGCCGCCCGCCCGCCGGCAGCCGGTCCAGGTGGCGGGTGAAGTCCCCGACGATGCCGCGTACCCGCAGCCCGGGATAGTCGGCGGCGATCCGGGCGGTGGACTGGCGCAGGGCGCTGACCGAGACGTCCAGCGGCACGAACGTGCCGAGGCCGCCGCGGCGGGTGAACGCGTCAAGCAGCAGCCGGGTCTTCTCCGACGAACCCGAGCCGAGCTCGATGAGGGTCTTCGCCCCGGTCAGCTCGGCGATCGTGCCCGCCCGGTCGGCCAACACCGCGCGTTCGGCCCGGGTCGGGTAGTACTCCGGCAGCCGGGTGATCTCCTCGAACAACTCGCTGCCCCGGGCGTCGTAGAACCACTTGGGAGGCAGCCACTTCGGCTCGGCGGTCAGGCCGGCGCGGACGTCCTCCCGCAGGCCGCGGCCCAGGTCCTGCTCCTCGAGGTGGATCTCCAGCGGCTCCGCGCTCATGTCTTCCCCTTCGTCGTCGGGTGGAACGTCCCTGTCGCCCGGCGGTCAGAACTCGGCGAGAGGGCGTACGCGCACCCCCGTCGCCGTCGCCTCCACCAGTTGCCCGTCCGGCACCGCCTGCCAGCCGGGGTCGTCGTCGTGCGGTTCGGACGCCAACAGCACCGAGGCCGGGGTCGTCCGGATCGACAGCGCGTGCCCGGCCACGCTGGCCACCACGGTGTGCCCGTCGGTGAGCAGCAGGTTGAGCCGGGATCCGGGGGCCGCCGCGGCCACCGCCGTGACGGTCTCGGCCATCGCCCGGGCGGGCTTCACCCCGGCCCGCAGCCGGTGCCGCACCAGCGCCCACAGCAGGGCCGCGTCGGTCGACGCGTCGAGGGTGAGCAGGTCGCGCACCGGCAGGGTGCCGGCCAGCGGGACCACCGAGTCGGGCCAGCCCCGCACCACCCCGTTGTGACTGAACAGCCAGCGCCCCTCGGCGAACGGGGCGGCGCCCCCGTCGAGCACCGCCATGCCGACCGTGGCGGAACGGACGGCGGCCAGCACCGCGCCGGCCGAGGTGACCGCCGCGAGCTGCGCGATGGTCGGGTCGCTCCAGATCGGCTGGGCCCGTCGGTAGCGCACCGGCTCGCCGTCGCCCGGATACCAGCCGACGCCGAAGCCGTCGGCGTTGATCGTCCCGCCGCCGCGCATGTCACGCGGCGCCCAGGACTGCCGCACGAGGGAGTACGGCGGATCGAACAGCAGCTCCCGCAGGGTGACCGGCGGCCCCAGGTAGGCCAGGTGGCGGCACATCAGCCGACGCCCCCCGCCCCGGTCGGCCGGTCGGCGCGCGGGCGTCGACGCGGGTCGCCGGCCCTCCGGGGGCCGGGGCCGGTGTGCCCCGCCCTCACGGCTGCGACTCCTCCGGACGGGCGTCGCGGGCACAGCGGAAGCCGCTGAAGATCTGCCGCCGGATCGGGTAGTCCCAGTTACGGAAGGTGCCCCGGCACGCGGCCAGGTCGGTGCCGAACGACCCGCCCCGCAGCACCTGGTAGTCGTCGCCGAAGAAGACCTCGGAGTATTCGCGGTAGGGGAACGCCCTGAAGCCGGGGTGCCCCCGGAAGGTGGTCGACGTCCACTCCCACACGTCGCCGACGAGCTGGTGCACGCCCAGCGGTGAGGCGCCCGCCGGGTAGGCGCCCACCGGCGCCGGCCACAGATGCCGCTGCCCCAGGTTGGCGTGCTCGGCGGTGGGATCCTCGTCGCCCCACGGGTAGCGGCGGGAGCGGCCGGTGGCCGGATCCCAGCGGGCCGCCTTCTCCCACTCCGCCTCGGTCGGCAGTCGCCTGCCGGCCCAGGCCGCGTACGCCCACGCCTCGTGGTAGCAGACGTGCACCACCGGCTCGTCGTCACGGACCGGGGCCCACCGCCCGAAGCGCCGGTAGGCCCAGCCGTCGCCGTCGCGCCGCCAGTGCATCGGCGCGGACAGCCCCGCCTCCTGACGGTGCCGCCAGCCCGCCGGGCTCCACCAGCGCGGGTCGTCGTAGCCGCCGTCGGCGATGAACTCGCGGTAGCGCCCGTTGGTCACCGGCGCGGCGTCGATGACGTACGCCGGCAGGTGGACCCGGTGGGCGGGGCGCTCGTTGTCCAGCGCCCACGGGTCCGTGTCCGTGCCCATCGTGAACTCGCCCGCCGGGATCAGCACCTCACCGCCGACGGAGGCGCGCGGCTCGGGCGGCGGCGGGGCGTGCAGTACCGCCGGCCCGGCGCGCAACTGGTGGGTGGCGAGCATCGTCTCGTCGTGCTGCTGCTCGTGCTGCACGATCATGCCGAAGGCGAAGCCGTCGGCGACCAGCGGGCGGTCGGTGAACGCTACCCGGTCCAGCAGGTCGAGCACCTTGTCCCGGACGGTGAGCAGGTAGGCGCGGGCCTCCTGCGGCGGCAGCAGCGGCAGCGACGGGCGGTCCCGGCGGGGCTGCTTGAACGCGTCGTAGAGGTCGTCGATGTCGCGCCGGACCGGTTCGCGGCCGCCGACGTCGCGCACCAGCCAGAGCTCCTCCTGGTTGCCGACGTGGGCGAGGTCCCAGACCAGCGGGGACATCAGCGGCGAGTGCTGCCGCACGAGGTCGGCCTCGTCGACCGCCTCGGTCAGCAGCGCCGTGCGGGCGCGGGTGCGTTCCAGCTCGGCCGCGATCCGGCTGCGCAACTGCTCCGCGCCCGGCTGTCGCGTCGTCGCTCCGGTCACCGGTGCCTCCTCCCCGCGGCGGCCCGTCGCCGCCGTACGTCTCGGTCGATGTCGTCGTGCAGGGCCGCCGGCAGGTCGAGCCCGGGCAGGGCCGTCAGCGCCAGGTCGAACAGTTCCGCGGCGGCGGCGGCCAGCCCCCGGTCGCGCAGGCCGTGGCGGGCGGCGGCGTGCCAGCGGTGCGCCACCGGCCCGGCGACGGCGCGGGCCGCCTGCACCGTGCCGGGCTCGGCGAGCAGGGCCGCCAGCACCGCCAGGGGGAGCGCCCAGCCCCGGCCGGGCTGCGCGTCGAGGTAGCGCAGTTCCAGGTAGCCCCGGGGACGCACCGGCGGGAAGAGGGTGCTCACGTGGTAGTCGAGGTCGTCGGTGGTCGGGGGTCGGGGCAGCGCCCCGTCGACCCAGTCGGCGAAGGTGACCGCCGGCGGCGCCGTCCAGTCGGGACCGGCGTGGCGCACGCAGAGCAGCGGCGCGGCGAGGACGTAGTCGACCCAGGCGGCGACCGGGTCGGCGTCGGCCCGCTCGGGCGTCCAGACCGGGCGGGTACGGGCCGGGTCGATGGCGAACCAGGCCGCCATCCGCGCCGACGCCCAGCCGGTGGCGCGGCCGGCGTGCCGGTGGGCCGTGGCGAAGGCGGCCAGCAGGGGCGGCCCGACCGCGTGCACCGCCGCCCAGCGTGCCGACAGGTGCTCCGGCTCGCCGGCGTCCAGGCAGACCTGGAGGCCGGCGGTGCTGTACATCATCGTCCGCCCGGCCGGGCCGCGCCGGTCGAAGACGTGCCGCATGGCGCGGTAGCGGGGTGTCTCCACCACGGGCGACGGCGGCCGGTGAGGGTCGATGCCGCTCTGCCCGAGGACCAGCCCGGCGGCGGCGAGCAGGCCGCTCACCTGGGCAATCTCGCCGTCGGTGGCGGACACGAGGGCGGCGACGGAGGCTTGGGGCGCGGTGGAGATCTCCAGCTGCCCGCCGGGCTCGACGGTCACGGTGCCACCGTGGCGGAGCGGCGCGGCGGGGCTCGCGCGGTCGAGGGTCGGGGGGCTGTGCCGCCCCAGGGCCGCCCGGAGCCGCTGGCCGTCGACGGGGCGGGCGGGGTCGGCGGCGTCGTGCACGGTCCACTCGAGTTCGACGCCGGTGCGGGTCGGTGGGCCGGTCTTGAAGCAGATCCGCGCGAGATGGCCCGCGGCGACGGCGCGTTCCCGCAGGACGGTGGTCCGGTCGAGCTCCGGCGACGTCACCACAGGACGGGCTCCCTTCCCCGCGCGACTACCGGTCCGGGCCACCGTAACGCCGGCCACCGACATCGGCGGGGCGACGGCGGCCCACCCACTCCTGTCTATCAGACGAAATTCGGGTGGCCGGCCGGAACCGACGGGGAGTCAGCCGGCCGCCTACGGCGTCGGCAGCGCCGTCGGCCCGACCCGCCGCGACTTCTGCGGCTCCGCGTCGGGCACCAGCTCCCGGCAGAATCCGTCGACGGCCTCCCGGCCGCCCGCCGCCGTCACCAGGCCGGCGAACGCGGAGGTGTCCAGCGTCTTCTCCCGCTGGGCGGCCGGCTGGGCCAGGTACGACCGGCACAGCCCGCGCAGCTGCTCGGTGCGCTGCTCCGGCGACCGCGGCCCGCCGCCCGGCCGGCCACCCGGCGGGCCGGGCGGGGTGACCGCACCGGAGGTGGGGGCGCCCGACGGGCTGGCCGGGGCGTCGGTGGGCGTGCCGGAGGGGGCGCCGCCGCCGGTCGGGTCCGTCGACCCGCCCTCCTGCGGCTCGGTGGTGGCCGGTGCCGGAGTGCTCGGGCGCGGGCTCGACGGGGTGGGCTCGTCGGGGCGGTCCAGCGTGACGGCCGCGAAGGCGGCGCCCGCCGTCGCGGTGACCACCACCCCGGCCGCCCAGGCGACGGCGCCGGCGGTGAACCGGCGTCCGCGCGGCGGGCGCGGCGCGGCCACGGCGGTGCCGGGCGCGGCGGCGCGGGCGGCGCGGAATGCCGCCAGCGCGGCCTCCTCGCCGGCCAGTTCCCCGGGGCGCGCGGGGGCCGCGGCGGCGGAGAGCAGCCGGGCGAGCGACTCCGGTTCGGCGGCGTCCGGCGTACGGGCCGCGTCGAGCAGCCGGTCGGACTCGGCGCGGTCGGCCGGACGCTCGCTCCGGCGGAAGGTCATCTGGATCCCCTCACGTCAACCGTCCGCCGGCTCGGCGTGCGGCGCCTGCCGCCGACCGGCGCGCGGGTGCGGCGGCGTCGCGCCGTCGGAGGCGGCCGGCGGCTGGGACAGGTCGTAGCGTTCCATCAGGGCGGCCAGCCGGCGCAGTCCCCGGTGGGCGGCGGTGCGCACGGCGCCGGGCCGGCGGCCGAGCACCCGCCCGGCGGTCTCGGCGTCCAGCCCGATGACGGCGCGGAGCAGGACCGCCTCGGCCTCGCGCGGCGGCAGGGTGGCGATCAGCGCCAGGGCGGCCTCGGTGCCGATGGTCTCGCCGGCCCGCTCGGCGGTGTCGGCGTCGCCGGCCAGCTCACTGAGCGCCTGCACCGGAACCGGCAGCGACGGGCGGCGGCGCTGCCGCCGCAGGTGGTCCATGGCCCGGTTGCGGGCGATCGTCACCGTCCAGGCCCGGAACTCGCCGCCGGTGAAGCTGGGCAGGTCGCGGGAGATCTGCAGCCAGGTCTCGGAGGCCACGTCCTCGGCGTCGGCGCCGACCAGGGCGGTCAGGTATCGCAGCAGACCGGGCTGGAGGCTGCGGTAGAGGAACCGGAAGGCGTCCTCGTCGCCGGCCTGCGCCGCGGCGACGGCGCCGTTCAGCTCAGCGGACACGTGCCCGCCACCTCCGCGGCCCCGGCACGCCTGGGCGGCGCACGCCGGTCCGGGCGTACGCGACTCCGGCACGGTCCGGCACCCGGACCTGATCCCGCACCCTCAGCCCCCCGCTGACCTGGTCACGCCGGGCCGCGACGGCCCGGACGGTAGTTCTGGACTCTCGCCACGGCGGCACGGCCGGCGCCGCAGCGCCGGCGACGCCGTGGGGCGGGCCCGAGTCGGGCTAACGGTAGGAGCACCGGGCCGATCGGACAAGCCGACCCCGGTCGACAAAAGAGTGAGAATTATCTAGCCGAACGGAGAGCGGGTCGCCGTAACACGGGACGTCGCCGCGACGCTGCGCCCGCGCGCGCCCCCGGCCGAAGGGTCGTTCGCCCAGCGTACGGCGGCGATGGGCGGATCTTGTCACGCTGCGTCCCGGGGCGGACACAGCGTAGCCGAGGCGCTCGCGGTTCCGCCGCCCTCGCCGGGCCGGCCGCGTCGGCGGGGTCCCCCACTCACGACGCGCCGTTCGACGCCACTCTGGGTACGGTGGTGCTGTGTTGTCACCGGAGGTCGTACTCAGCGGTCGGTACCGCCTGGACGAGCGTGTCGCCACGGGCGGCATGGGCGACGTCTGGCGGGCCAAGGACCTCGTCCTCGGCCGTCAGGTCGCGGTCAAGGTCCTGCTGCCCGCGCTGGTCTCCGACCCCGACTTCATCGCCCGCTTCCGCGCCGAGGCGCGGATCATGGCCGCGCTGCGGCACCCCGGCATCGTCCAGGTCTTCGACTGCGGCGAGGACGACCTGCCCGACGGCAGCCGGGCCGACTACCTGGTCATGGAGTTCGTGACCGGCCAGCCGCTGTCCAAGCGGATCGAGGCCGTCGGCCGGCTCGACGTCGGCGAGACGATGGCGATCGTCGCGCAGGTGGCGCAGGCACTGCACGCCGCGCACCTCGGCGGGATCGTGCACCGCGACGTCAAGCCGAGCAACCTGCTGGTGCAGGAGGACGGCAGCGTGGTGCTCGTCGACTTCGGCGTCGCCCGGTCGACCAACGTAACCAGCATCACCAGCACGAACGCGGTGCCCGGCACCGCGCTCTACATGGCGCCCGAGCAGGCCGCCGGCCGGCCGGTCTCCGCGGCCACCGACATCTACGCCCTCGGCGCCGTGACCTACTGCTGCCTCAGCGGCAGCCCGCCGTTCACCGGCGACAACCCGCTCCAGGTCGCCGTCCGGCACCTCGACGACGAGCCGCCGGAGCTGCCGAACGAGATCCCCGAGGCGGTCCGCGCGCTGGTCTCCCGCGCCCTGGCGAAGGACCCGGCCGACCGGTTCGGCAGCGCGGCGGCGATGGCCGAGGCCGCCCGCGCCGCCGTCTCCGACCCGTCCGCGCCGACCGCGATGGTGGCCGCCCCGGGCGTCGCCGCGCTGCGCGGCGCCGACCCGGGCACCCGCACCGACCTGCCGGCCGTGGCGGCCGCGACGACCGGGCGGCGGAACCGCCGCGGCACGCTGGTCGGCGCGGTCGCGGCGGTGCTGGTGGCGCTCGCGGGCCTGGGCGCCGCGCTCGGCGCGGCGGGCGAGGCCGACGCGCCGGCGGTCAACGTGCCGAAGACGACCGCGCCGGCCGCCGTACCGAGCGGGGACGCCGAGGCGCCGGCGCAGGAGGAGCAGGACACGAACCGGACCCGTCCGTTCCGGCCGGCCGGTTCCACCTCCAGCCCGTCGCCGTCGACCACCGTCTCCCCGGTCTCGCCGCAGCCGAGCCAGTCGGCGGGCCCGCAGTCCCCGGAACCGACGGGAAGCACGGACCCGGCGCCCACCGGCGATCCCACGTCCACCGCGCCGACGGAGCCCACGGACCCGGCCCCGACCGACCAGCAGACGCCTCCGACCACGCCGGCGAACCCGCCGGCCGGCGGGGGCGGCGGCAGCACGCCACGCGACGGAGCGTCCTGACCCGCCGCGCCGGGCGGCCCCGTCCCGTCCGCACTCCCGCCGCGACCGGTCGCGCGCCGGTTCCCGCCGCCGTCCGGCCCCAGCCGGCCGAGCCGGGCGTTACGCGCCGCTGACGTTCCCTCCCGTAACAGCAGCACCGATAATCCCAAAACGGACTTACGGGCACACATATCGCCCTAGGCTGCCGAGCAGGATCGTTTCCGTCTGCCTCGGGAGTCCGCGTGAGCGTTGAGAAGTTGGTCGTGATCGGCCAGGGGTACGTCGGTCTGCCGTTGGCCATGCGGGCCGTGGAGGCCGGCCTCGACGTGGTCGGCCTGGACGTCGACTCCGACCGGATCAAGCGGCTCGCGTCCGGCGAGTCGTTCGTCGAGGACATTCCCGCCGACCGGCTCGGCCGGGCGCTGGGCAGCGGCCGGTACCGCCCGAGCACCGAGTACGCCGACGCCGAGGGCTTCGACATCTGCGTCATCACGGTCCCCACGCCGCTGCGGGACGGCACGCCCGACCTCAGCTTCGTGGAGCAGGCCGGCATCGACATCGGCCCGTACGTCCGGCCGGGCTGCGCGGTGGTCCTGGAGTCGACCACCTACCCCGGCACCACCGAGGAACTGCTGCGCCCGCTGCTGGAGTCGGCCAGCGGGCTGCGCAGCCCCGGCGACTTCCACCTGGGCTACAGCCCCGAACGGATCGACCCCGGCAACCGGACCTGGCGGCTGGAGAACACCCCGAAGGTGGTCTCCGGCGTCGACGCGGACTCCCTCGCCCGGGTGGACGGGTTCTACCGGCGGATCGTGGAGCGGACGGTGCCGGTGGGCTCCACCCGGGTGGCGGAGCTGACCAAGCTGATCGAGAACACCTTCCGGCAGGTCAACATCGCGCTGATCAACGAGCTGACCATGCTCTCCCACCACCTGGACATCGACGTCTGGCAGGCGATCGAGGCGGCCGAGACCAAGCCGTTCGGGTTCATGCCGTTCCGGCCCGGCCCCGGGGTGGGCGGGCACTGCCTGCCGATCGACCCGTGCTACCTGTCCTGGCAGGTCAAGCGGCGCCTCGGGCGGCAGTTCCGGTTCATCGAGCTGGCCAACGACGTCAACCACGAGATGCCCGAGCACGTCGCCCAGCGGATCATGGGCGGGCTGAACCGGACCGGCCGCCCGGTGAGCGGGGCCCGGCTGCTGCTGCTGGGGCTGGCGTACAAGAAGAACACCGGCGACATGCGCGACTCCCCCGCCGTCGAGGTCGCCCGGCGCCTGCACGCCCTCGGCGCGGACGTGCGGGCGGTGGAGCCCTACGCGGAGCCGCACCAGATCCCCGCCGGGGTCCTCGTCGTGGGCCTGACCGAGCGGGAGGTCCGGGCGGCCGACGCTGTCGTCGTGGTCACCGACCACGACGACTTCGACTACGACCTGGTCGTCCGGCACGCCCGGTACGTCTTCGACACCCGCAACCGGTGCTCCGGCCCGGTCGTGGAGCGCCTGTAGACCCGGCACCGCTGGCCGGTCCCGCCGCCCGAGGGTGGGTGGCGGGACCGGCCGGCGGATGTCACTGGTCGCCGAGCGCCTCGACCACCGGCCGGGCCAGCGCCCGGCGGGCCGGCAGCACCGACGCGACCAGGGCGGCCGCCACCGCGACCCCGAGGATCAGCCCGAGCTGCCCCAGCGGCAGCACCACGGCGAAGTCCCCGCTGATGCGGGCCAGCAGCGCCATCGCCGCCGCGCTGACGCCGGTGCCGAGGCCGACCCCCAGCAGCGCGCCGACCAGCGCCATCAGCACCGCCTCGACGGCCAGCATCGCCCGCATCCGGCCCCGGGTCAGCCCGACCGCCCGCAGCACGGCGTTCTCCCGGGTCCGCTCCACCACCGACAGGCTCAGGGTGTTCGCCACACCCACCAGCGCGATCACCACGGCCAGGCCGAGCAGCGCGGTGACGAAGGCGAGCAGCATGTCGATGGTGCCGGTGAGCATCTTCTTGTACGCGCCCTGGTCCATCAGGTTGGCCGTGGGATAGCGGCCGACCACCGTCTCGATGGCGGCGCGGGCCTGGTCGGCGGAGACACCGCCGGCCGGGTCGATCTCGGCCAGGTAGCCCCGCTGGGCCGGGAAGAGGGCGGTGAAGTCGGCGTCCACCACCTCGATGACGTGGCCGGCCGGGACGGGGCTGCCGGCCAGGGCCGGCCCGTCGGCGGTGACGACCGCGGCCACCCGCAACGACCGGCCCCGCAGGGTCAGCGTGGAGCCGGCCGTCCAGCCGCGCGCCTCGGCCAGCTCCCGGTGCACCAGCACCGACCCGGGCGCGAGCCGGCCGACCTCTCCGGCCACCACGCCGGTCAGCGTCCGACCGACCAGGGCGGGATGGGCGGCCCGGACCTGCACGTCGGCGGTCACGGCGCTGCGCTGTTCGTGCACCACCGCCAGTTCGGGCCGGGCCCGCAGCTCGTCGACCAGCGGCGTGGGCAGGTCCCCGCCGATCCCGGTGACCAGCCAGTCGACCCCGATCTCGGCGTCGACGCTGCGCTCGATGCCCTCCTTGGTGCTGCGCGCGCCGACCACGAACGCCGACACCAGGCCGATGCCGATCACCAGGGCGGTGGCGGTGGCCGCGATGCGGCGCGGATTGCGTACGGCGTTGGCCACGGCCAGGCCGGCGGTGGCGCCGAACAGCCTGCGGGCGGGCCAACCCAGCACCCGGACCAGCGCCGGCACCAGCACCGGCCCGAACAGCACGATGCCGAAGAAGGTGAGCACCCCGCCGGCGGCCACCAGCACCACCTGGACGGCGGGCGCGGCGCCGACCAGCGCGGCGATACCGGCGGCGAAGACCAGCGCCCCGACGGCGAGCCGGAGCCGGCCCGCGCCCCGGGCGGGCTGGACCGCCGCGTCGGTGAGCGCGGCGACCGGCGGCACCCGCGTGCCCCGCCAGGCGGGCAGCAGGGCCGCGCCCACCGTGATCGCGGTGCCCAGCAGCAGGCTGGCCAGCACGGTCGGCACGGTGACGGTCAGCCCACCCGAGACCGGCGCGTCCAGCCGCCCCATGAGCTGGTTCATGCCGCCGGCCAGGGCCACACCGAGCAGCACGCCCGCCGCGGAGGCGACCGACCCGACCACGGCCGACTCCAGCAGCGCCGCCCGGAACGTCTGGCCACGGGTCGCGCCGACCAGCCGCAGCAGCGCCGTGCGCCGGGTCCGCTGGGCCAGCACGATGGCGAAGGTGTTGGCGATGACGAACCCGGCGACCACGACGGCCACGCCGGCGAAGGTCAGCAGCACCATGTTGAACTGCTCCAGGTCGCGGACCGCGTCCTCGACCGCCTCGTCGAGGATCCGCTGCCGGGTCTTGACGGTCGCGCCGGCCCCGGCCACGTCGGCGGCCCGGTCGGCGAGCGCCGCCTCGTCCGCCCCGGGACGGGCGGCCACCATGATCCGGTCGTAGCCCCGCTGCCCGGTGACCGCGAGGGCGTCCGCGCCGACCAGGCCGATGAACGGGCCGCCGACGTCGCGGGAGGTGCCGGCCACGTCGACCGTGCCGACCAGGGTGTACGGGCGGGCCGCTCCCCCGCTGCCGCCGACGCGGACCGGCACGCCGACCGTGAACCCCTCCTCGGCGGCGGTGGGCGCGTCCAGCACGACCTCGCCGGGGCGCTCGGGCAGCCGGCCGGCCACCACGTCGTACGAGCGCAGCGCGTCGTCGACGGGGACGGCGGCGAGCACGGCGTAGCCGAGCACGGGGCGGCCGTCGGCGCCGACGATGCCGCCGGAGCCGAGCAGTTCGCCCTCGGCGGCGGCCACCCCGTCGACGGCGCGGATCCGGTCGACCAGCGCGGCCGGCAGCGGATCCCTGGTGGCGGGGTACACGGCGAGGTCGGTGTGCCGGTCGAAGGCGCCCGCCCGGTCGTACGCCCCGGCGCGCATCCCGTCGACGAAGATCAGCGTGCCGGCGATGAAGGCGACGCCGAGCACGATGGCCAGCGAGGAGAGCAGCAGGCGCAGCGCCTCGGCGCGGAGCTGGCGCAGGGTCAGGCGGATCACCGGGCCACCGCCGGATGCCCGGCGGCCGGGACGCGCGCGTGGTCGAGGCCCGCGAGGGTGTCCAGCACCCGCTCGGGCGTCGGCGCCGCGAGGTCCCGCACGGGCCGGCCGTCGGCGAGGAAGACCACCCGGTCGGCGTGCCCGGCGGCCGACGGGTCGTGGGTCACCATGATCACGGTCTGGCTGAGGGTGTCGACGGCCTCGCGGAGCAGGCGCAGCACCTCCGCGCCGGAGCGCGAGTCGAGGTTGCCCGTCGGCTCGTCGGCGAAGATCACCCACGGCTTGGTGATCAGCGCGCGGGCCACCGCCACCCGCTGTTGCTGGCCACCGGAGAGCTCGGCGGGACGGTGGCGCAGCCGGTCGGCGAGCCCCACCGCGGCGACGACCTGGCGCAGCCAGGCCCGCTCCGGCCGGCGGCCGGCGATCGCCAGCGGCAGCACGATGTTCTCCTCGGCGGTCAGCGCCGGCAGCAGGTTGAACTTCTGGAACACGAAACCGACCCGGTCGCGGCGCAGCAGGGTGAGCCGCCTGTCGTCGAGGCGGGCGAGGTCGGCGTCGCCGATGCGTACGCTGCCCGCCGTGGGCCGGTCCAGCCCGGCGAGGCAGTGCATCAGGGTGGACTTGCCGGAGCCGGACGGGCCCATGATGGCGGTGAACCCGCCGGCGGCGAAGTCGACGTCGACGCCGTCGAGGGCGACGACGGCGGCCTGGCCGGCGCCGTACCGCTTGGACAGGCCGCGGGCGGTGACCGCGACGCCGGCGGTGGCGTGCGCGGGGGGTGCGACGGACACGTGGAGCTCCCCGTGGAGATCGTGACTGGGACGTCTCCGACGCTATGGGCGCGGCGGACCCGTGGGCGTCCACCCGCGCGCTCGGCCTCGCTGCGACCGAGGGTGCCCCTGACGGGGCGGACCCGTACGACCTGGGTCGTACGCCGGCTCAGCCGCCGGGGGTGACCAGCCCGCTCTCGTACGCCAGCACCACCGCCTGCACGCGGTCGCGGAGCCGGAGCTTGGCCAGGATCCGGCCGACGTGCGTCTTCACGGTCGCCTCGGCGACGTGCACCCGGGCGGCGATCTCGGCGTTGGACAGGCCCTGCGCCACCAGCAGGAGGACCTCCCGTTCCCGCTCGGTGAGCTGGGCGAGGCGCGGATCCTCGGCGGGGCCCGGGCCGAGCCGGCCGGCGAAGCGGTCGAGCAACCGGCGGGTGATCGACGGGGCGACGACCGAGTCGCCCTGGGCGACCACCCGGATGGCGGCGATCAACTCCTCCGGCGGGACGTTCTTGAGCAGGAAGCCGCTGGCGCCGGCCTGCAACGCGGCGAAGGCGTCCGCCTCGGTGTCGAAGGTGGTGAGCACCAGCACCCGTGGCGACCCGGCGGGCCGGTCCCGGCAGATCCGACGGGTGGCCTCCACCCCGTCCATGGTCGGCATCCGGATGTCCATCACCACGACGTCGGCCTCGACCCGGGCCAGCACCCGCAGCGCGTCCGCGCCGTCGATCGCCTCGCCGACGACCTCCAGGTCGGGCTGGGAGCCCAGCACCATCCGGAAGCCGGCGCGGACCAGCGCCTGGTCGTCCACGATCACCACGCGGACCGTCATGCCGCCGCCACCTCCGTCGTCGTCCCGGGCGTCGACGGTAGCGGCAGCCGCGCCTCGACCTGCCAGCCCCCGGACAGTCGGGGGCCGGCGGCGAGGCTGCCGTCGTACACGCTGACCCTCTCGCGCATGCCCACGAGGCCGTGGCCGCCGGACGGGGCGGGGCTGACCGGCGGGCGGCCGTGCCCGTCGTCGACCAGCCGGACCACGACGGCGTCGCCGCCGTGCTGCAGGGTGACCTCGACCTCGGCGCCGACCCCGGCGTGCTTGAGCGCGTTGGTCAGGCCCTCCTGCACCACCCGGTAGAGGGTCAGTTCCAGGCCGGGTGGCAGTGGCGCCGGCTCGCCGGTGACCGAGTGGCGCACGCGCAGGCCGGCGGCGCGGAACCGGTCGAGCAGGGCCGGCAGCTCGGTCAGCGCCAGCCGCCGGTGTTCCGGGTCGGCGGTCACCCCCGCGCCGCCGGACCCGTCCGCCGCGTCGGGGGCGGCGTCGGAGGGGTCGGTCTCCCGCAGTACGCCGACCAGCCGACGCATCTCCTCCAGCGCCTGCCGGCCGGTGTCGGCGACCACCTTCACCGCGTGCCGGGCGGTCTCCGGGTCGCGGTCGAGCATGAAGCGCGCCCCGTCCGCCTGCACGATCATGACCGCCATGCTGTGCGCCACCACGTCGTGCAGTTCCCGGGCGATGCGGGCGCGTTCCCCGGCGACCGCGGCGCGGGCCTCCGCCTCGCGTTCCCGCTCCAGGGTGGCGGCCCGTTCCTCGAGGGTGAGCACGTAGAGCCGGCGGGTCCGCACGTTCAGGGCGACCAGCCAGACCGCCCCGGTGACCAGCCCGAAATAGATCGCCGTGGCCCACCAGGCGACGGCGCCCCGGGTCTGGAGGGCGGCGAGCACCACCCCGACGGCGGCGACGATCCCGGCGAGGACCCCGTCGCGGAGCCGGTCGGCGTACTTCACGACGCTGTAGAGGGCGATCAGCACCGCGACGTCGAAGGCCAGCGGGCCCCAGCCGGCGATCACCTGGGTCAGTGCGAGCACCGCCACGACGGCGGTGACCGCCGACGGGTGGCTGCGCCGGAACAGCAGCGCCACCGCCATCGCGGCCCCGACCAGGGTGGCCTTCCACCCGCCGGGCTGGTTGACCAGGCCGGCGAGGCCGAAGAGCACCACCATGGCGGAGACGAAGACGTCGAAGGCGACGCTGCGCAGCGGGCGGCCGAAGATCGTGCGGTCCACGGTCACCCAGCGTACGTGTCGCCGTCGCCGGGCAGCTCACGGCGCACGCGGACGCCGGGCCGGTCAGGCCGCCGCGCCGCGCGGACGGGCCGCCGGGCCCGGGTCAGGACGCCAGCACGTCGCGCATCCGGTCGATCTCCACGGTCTGCTCGGTGGCCACGGAGTTGGCGAACTCGGACAGGGTGAGGTCGGAGCCGACCCTGAGCAGGTCGGTGGCCATCTGCACCGCGCCCTGGTGGTGTTCGCTCATCATCGCGACGAAGAGCCGGTCGAACTCGGCGCCCCGGGCGGCGGCGAGCCTGCGCATCGCCTCGGGCGACTGCATCCCCCGCATGCTGCCGTGGTCGTGCCCCGGCACGTCGGTGGTGAGCCCTCGGGCCTGCAGCCAGCCGCGCATCATGCCGATCTCCGGGCCCTGGCTGGCCCTGATCCGCTCGGCGAGGGCGCGCAGGTCGGGGTCGGCGGCGCGGTCGGGGGCCAGCTCGGCCATCTCCAGGGCCTGGGCGTGGTGCGGGATCATCATCCGGACGAACCAGACGTCCATCGAGTTGTGCCGGGACGTGGCGGTGTCGCGCATCTCCTCGGCGGGACGGACCGCGGCGGTCTCGCCCGGACGCCCCGGCACGATGACGGCGGGGCGCCCGGGATCGACCGGGACGGCGGCCGACGCCGAGGCGGGGGCGGCGACGGGTCGCGCGTCGGGGGTGGTCGGTCCCTCGCCCGACCGGGACAGGACGACGGCGCCGACCGACACCACGAGCACGGATGTGACGACGGCCAGGATCCGCGCGCGCCGGTTGGTCATGGGCCACTCCCCCGGTAGAGGTCATGGCGATCGTATCCATTGACGGAGAGCACGACATGTGACCCAGATCACATCGACGGACCTCATCGGACGGTAAGGTGTCGACAATCGTCATCCCCTTGCGAAGGGCCTCGCCGATGATCAGATTCCGCACTCCGCGGGCCCGACGGCTCACCACCGTGAGCATCGCCGCGGCCGGCCTCCTTCTCGCCAGCGTCGCCACCGCCCCGCCGGGGAACGCCGGGGTGGCGACGGGCTCCGCCCCGTCCGGCACAGTGGACACCACCAACACCATCCCGGGCGTCGACGAGATCGTCAGCAGCCCCAACCTGCGGCAGGTCGCCAACCTGCCGAAGCAGGCCCCGCTGGACGCCACCAACAGCGACCTCGCCTTCCAGGGCCGCTACGCCTTCGCCGGCAACTACAACGGGTTCGTCATCTACGACATCTCCCGGCCGACCGCGCCGACGGTCGTGTCGCAGGTGTACTGCCCCGGGTCGCAGAACGACATCTCCGTCCACGGCGACCTGCTGTTCCTCTCCACCGACTCGCCCCGCAGCGACGACTCGTGCAACAGCACCGGCACGTCCGCGACGGTCAAGGAGTCGTGGGAGGGCATCAAGGTATTCGACATCAGCGACAAGGCCAACCCGCGCTACGTCAAGGCGGTCGAGACGGCCTGCGGCTCGCACACGCACACCCTCGTGCCCGCCAGGACGCGCGGGACGGTCTACCTGTACGTCTCCTCGTACAGCCCTCGGGCCGAGTTCCCCGACTGCCAGCCGCCGCACGACTCCATCTCCATCGTCAAGGTGCCGCTGAACAAGCCCACCGACGCGGCGGTCGTGGCCACCCCGAACCTCTTCCCCGACGACGGCGGCTACGAGGGCCGCCCCGGCGCCTCGGCCACCTCCGGCTGCCACGACATCACCGCCTACCCGGAGAAGAACCTGGCCGCCGGCGCCTGCATGGGTGACGGCATCCTGATGGACATCTCCAACCGGGAGGCCCCGCGGGTCATCCACCAGGTCCGGGACACGGTCAACTTCGCGTTCTGGCACTCGGCCACGTTCAACAACACCGGCACCAAGGTCGTCTTCACCGACGAGCTGGGCGGCGGCGGCGCGGCCACCTGCAACGAGGCCATCGGCCCGAACCGGGGCGCCGACGCCGTCTACGACATCACCGGTCGCGGTGGCGCCCGCACGATGGTCTTCCGCAGCTACTACAAGATCCCCCGCAACAACGCCGACACCGAGAACTGCGTGGCGCACAACGGCTCGCTCATCCCGGTGCTCGGGCGCGACATCATGGTCCAGGCGTGGTACCAGGGCGGCATCTCGGTCTGGGACTTCACCGACTCCGCCAACCCCAAGGAGATCGCCTTCTGGGAGCGGGGCCCGCTGTCGGCCGACCGGCTGACCGGCGGTGGATCCTGGTCCGCGTACTACTACAACGGCTACATCTACTCCAACGACATGCAGAAGGGCTTCGACGTCCTGAAGCTGACCGACTGGCGGACCTGGACGGCCAACCTCGTCCGGTACGGCGAGCTGAACGTGCAGACCCAGCCCAGCTACCTGAGCTGGTAGTCGCACACCGCGCCGACGGGCCCGGCCCCCACCCGCGGGGGCCGGGCCCGCCCGCGTTCCGGCGCCGCCGGTCAGCCCGTCCCCCCACCCAGGCGGCACTGTCGTCGCACACGAGCGAACCCGGGCCAGGCCGGGACGCCCGGGCCAGGCCGGGACGTCGGACGCGGGCGGGCAGGCGGGCGGGCGGGCGGGTCAGCTCATCGGTAGCTGGTAGCGCCGCTCGCCGCCGGTCGCGGTCGTCAGCCGCACCTCGCCGCTACGCAGGGCGTACGTCACCGACCAGCGGGTGTGCGACTGGCGTACGTCGTTGAGGATCTCGAACGCCGCCGGGGCGTCCACCGCGCCGCCCGCCCGGTCGAGCGCGGCGGCGATCACGCCGTAGCGGTGGTCGGCGCGGCGGCGCTGCTCGTCGACCCCGACGACCGGCACGTTGGTCAGCGCCCGCCAGCCGCCGCGCCCCTTGTCGACCGACATCTTCCCGTCGACGAACTCGACCACGGCCGAGGCGCCGGTCGCGTCGGCGAGCAGGTAGTGCAGGGGCGGGCCGTCGGTGAAGTCGAGGTTGTGCCGTTCGAAGACGGCCACCGCCTCGTCCACCGTGGCCGCCTGGTCGAGCACCAGGCGCTGGATGCGGACCGAACCGACGGTGGCCCTGCCCGGCACGGGGACGGCCCGCGCGCCGTCGTCGGCGGCCAGCCCGATCGCGAGGCCCCGCTCGTTCATCCCGTCGAACGGCAGCAGCGGCGCGTTGAGCAGCCGCCGGTCGCCGGTCGGGTCGGGCCCGACCCCGAGGTAGGACATGTCCACCACCGAGATCGAGGCGTACCCGTCCGGCGGATCGGTGCGCAGCACCATCGCCGGGTTGGCGTCCCAGTCGAAGTTGCGGGCGAACAGCGGCCGGGCCGGGTCGCCGGTGGCGGCGAAGAGGGAGCACCCGAACGCCTTCGCCGGGCGCGCGTCGGTGCCGACCGTCGCGTCGTACGCACCGACGTAGGTCATCTCGTACAACGGCAGGTCGTTCACCTTGCGCAGGCTGGCCAGGGTCTTCTCGACCTGGCCGGGGTCCTGCCGGGAGGCGCTGGGCGTGCCGGTCGGCGTCGCCACGCCCGGCGGCGCGGTCGGCCCGGACTCCGCGCCGGAGCAGGCGGTCACGGCGAGCAGCAGGGCGACACCGGCGCCCAGGAAAGTCCTCCGCATACCCTCCGGACGCTAGGGCAGGAATCGAGGGTTGTCCACCGGCCGATCGGTCGTTCCACCGCGCGACCGGCGGCGAGGGCGGTCAGCCGGCGGGGATCCGCCCGAGCTGCTCCCGGATCGCCTCGTCGGTCAGCGCGGGGCGCCCGCCCGGGTGGCCGACGGTGGCGCCGGCGGCCGCCACGGCGTACCGGGCCACCCGGTCCCGGGGCTCGCCGCGCAGCAGGCCGAGGGTCAGCGCGGCGACGAACGCGTCGCCGGCGCCGGTGTCGTCCACGGTGGGCGTCTCGCTCAGCGGCACGAACAGCTCGCCCTCCGGCCAGACGAACGCGTTGCCCTGCCCCGCGACCTCGATCGCCAGCAGGGACGGGCCGCGCCGCAGCAGCTTGCGTCCGGCGGCGAGCCCACCCTCGGCGTCGCGCGGCGCGTCACCGGTGACCAGCTCGACCTCCTGCGCGTCGGCCCGCAGCACGTCGGCGACGGCGAGCAGCTCGTCGGCGTCGGCCAGGTCGGTCGGAGCGCCGTCGAGCACCACCAGCCGGCCGGCCTCCCGGGCGGTCCGGGCCGCGACCAGGGCCGCCCCCGACGGCTGCTGCAACTGCACCAGGACGGCCCGCGCGGCGCGCAGCGCGTCGGCGGCCCCGGCCACGTCGTCCGGGCCGAGCAGCGCGGCCTCGGGCAGGTCCTCGAGGTAGCGCCAGCGGGCGTCGGCGTCGACCACGTCGACGATGAGCCCGGTCGGGGTGCCGGGCCGGCGCAGCACCCGCCCGACGTCGATGCCGTCGGCCCGCGCCTGCGCCAGCAGCCGCTGCCCCACCTCGTCGTCGCCGACCACGCCGAGCAACCCGACCGACGCGCCGAGCTGGGCGAGACCGACGGCCTGGTTGGCCCCCTTGCCGCCGAGCAGCTCGCGACGGCGGCGCACCGGCGCGCTGCCGCCGGCACCCGGCACCTCGTCGACCAGCAGCACCAGGTCCCGGGCGATCTGTCCGAGCACCATCACGTCCAGCTCCGCCATGGTCCCGGTGTTACCCCGCGCGGAGCCCGGCACTCCTCGGCGGCGGCACCGGACCTTGTGGACGGAGCCGCCACCGCCTACGCTCTGCGAAACAAAGTGTTCTCTCTTGCAAAGGTAGACCGATGGACCCCGACCCGACCGCAGAGGCCGAACGGACCCTCACCGAGCTCCACCGGCTCCGCGACCGCGCCGCCCGCCGAGCCCACGGCGGCGCCTGGCTGCCCGCCGCCGCGGTGGCGGCGCTCCTGCTGGCCAGCGCCGCCCTCTACGAGGCGCCCTTCGCCCCGCTGAACGCGATCGACGCGGAGCACCCCTTCTGGGCCGGCCTGCCCGACCAGCAGCGGCAGCCCGTGCTGTCCTACGTCTACTGGTTCGTCGGCATCCCGCTGCTGTTCGCCGGCAGCGCCGGGTGGTATCGCTGGCGCGCCCGCCGGCTCGGCGTACGGGTGGCGTGGCCGGCCTTCGTCGGCACCGGTCTCGGCGTACTGGCCCTGCTGGCGGTGATCGCGGCGGTGCCCACCCGGCCCGCGCCGGACGGCCTGACCGTGGCGGCCGGCCCGTACTGGCCGGGCCTGCTGTCCCCGCTGCTGCCCCTCGCGGCGACGGTCCTCGTGCTCGGCTGGGCCGAACGCAGCCGCGGACTGGTCGCCGCCGGGGTGTGGATCGTCCTGCTCACCGGGTGGCTCTGCACGACGTATCCGCTGGGCACCATCCCGGCCTGGGCGCTGGGCACCGACTCCCTCGGTGGTCAGCTCGGCCTGCGTCCGGGCCACTATCTTGTCCTGATGGCCCTGCCCCTGATCGCCGTGTCGGCCGCCCGCCTGGCCTCGGCCCGCCGCGCGTGACCGAGCAGCAGCCCCCGCACCCGGCGACCGCCCTCGACGACGTCGTCCACCAGCGGGTGCGGCTCGGCATCCTCACCGTGTTGAGCGAGACGCCCGAATGCCGCTTCGCCACGCTGCGCGACGAGCTCGGGCTGACCGACGGCAACCTCAACCGACACCTGAGGATCCTGGAGCAGGCCGGGCTGCTCCAGGTGACGAAGGGCTACGAGGGCCGCCGGCCGTGCACCTGGCTGCGCCTGACCCGACAGGGCCGCACGGCGCTGCGCGCGGAGGTCGCCGCGCTCGAGCAACTGGTCGACCGGATCCGGGCCGCCACCGACCAGCCGGACCCGGGCTCGTGACACCACGGGCGTCCGCCGCCGGCCCCGCCGCCCCGACGGGTGCCGGGCGGTCCGGCACCTGCCGGTGACGCTCAGGCCGGGCGGACCGGCACCCGCCCGTGACGCTCAGGCCGGGCGGACCGGCAGTTGGAGCTCGGTGACGCCGTTGTCCGGGTCGTCCTGGCAGTAGTCGAGGTAGACCTCGCGGGCGAAGCCGTCCGCCCGGTAGCCGTGCTCCTCGATCCAGCGGGCCAGCACCGCCATGCTCCGCTCGACCTCGTCCATCGAACCGCGGTGCACGATCGTCGCCGCGGCGTCCACCGCGGGCAGGTCGACCACGGCCACGTCGGCCGCCGCGCCGGGATCGCCCGCCACGGTCACCCCGGCGTGCACGACGACCGCCTCGCCGTCGGCCGCCCCCGCCGGGGCGTACCAGGCGATTCCCGGCCCGCTCGGCTGGATCCCGGCGGCGGCCAGCCGGCGGAACAGCTCGGGATAGAGCGGCTGGATCACCGGGCCGATGTCCGGCGTCTGGTAACTGCGGGCGGTGGCGCTCAGCTCCGCCAGGCGGACCGACGGGAGCTGCTTGAGTACGACGTCCTCGGTGGTCATCCGACCCTCCGTCTCGATCATCCGGAGCCGCGCCCCGATCCCGGCCAGCCGGGCGGTGTCCGCCGCCACCTGCGCCTCCAGTTGCGCACGGCGCAGCCGCAACATGCCGCGCAGCTCGGCGACGTCGAGGACGTCGTCCAGGATCGCCTGGACCTGGGCCAGGGTGAAGCCCAGCTCCTTGAGGGCGATCACCCGGTTGAGCCGGCGCAGCTGGTCGGCGGTGTAGTACCGGTAGCCGGTGTGCGGGTCGACCGAGGCCGGGCGGAGCAGTCCGATGCTGTCGTAGTGGCGCAGCATCCGCACCGACACCCGGCCCAGTCGGGCGAAGTCTCCGATGGTGAACATGGCCCCCTACGGTCGACGGTGACACCGTGTCAGAGTCAACCCCGGGGCGTCACCTCACCCCGGCAGCGGCGCCTCGTCGCCCCGGGTGCGGCGCGGGCCGACCAGCCGGCGCACCATCGGCGCGGCGTTCCACTTCGCCGCGCCCACCAGGTCCCGGGCGTGCTCCAGGACGGTGTAGTCGGGCCGGGCCCGGCCGGCCGCCAGCGCCCGGTCGAGGTCGTTGCCGCAGCGGGTCAGCACGCTGTCGAAGTCGCGGCGCACCGGTTCGAGCAGGTGGTAGCCGAACGAGCGGTGCAGCCGGGCGAAGAGCGGCTTGTACAGCCGGGCCCGCTCGTGCAGCCCCGAGGAGTACGACATCGGGTTCTTCGGGCGGCGCCGAACATACTCGGGCAGCAGGTCGGCGAAGGCCCGCCGGACGATCCACTTCTCCTGCCCCTCGCGCATCTTCAGCCCGACGGGCAGGCGCATCGCCAGCTCCACCAGGCTCAGGTCGAGGAACGGCACCCGGGCCTCCACCCCGTGCCCCATGCTGGCGCGGTCGACGCGCTGCAACTCCGTACGGCAGAGGTTGCGGATCTTGTGCAGGAAGAGCCGGCGGGACGCCTCGGGGCCGACCTCGTGGTACATCGGGTAGCCGCCGAACAGCTCGTCGGAGCCGTCCCCGGTCAGCACCACCTTGACGTCCAGCTCGCGAAGCCGGCGGAACAGCGGCACGGAGACCACGGCGTTGATGATGTCGCCGTACTCGGTCAGCTCCGAGATCCGGATCGCCTCCCGGATGTCGGCCAGCCGGATGTCGCGGGGGCGCAGCTCGACCACCTCGTGTGGCACGCCCAGGTCCCGCGCCAGCCGCCGCGCGTACGCCACGTCGGGGCTGTCGGGCACGCCGACCGTGACGGCGACGCAGTCGGGGTGCATCTCGCGTACGTGCAGCAGGGCGAGTGAGCTGTCGAGCCCGCCGGAGAGGACCACCCCGACGGTCAGGTCGGTGTCGACGCGCATCCGGATGCTGTCGGTGAGGGCGGCACGGACGAGCAGGGCGGCCTCGTCCGGGTCGTCCACCACCGGCAGCCCGTCGCCGAGGGCGAGCAGGTCGACGTACGCGCGCAACCGGACCGACCCGTCCGGCTCGGCCCAGCCGTGGTGCCCGGGCGGCACCTCGGCGATCGGCACGCGATGCCCGACGAGGGCCTTCACCTCGCTGGCGACGTGCAGGCAGCCGGGCGTCCGGGCCCAGTACAGCGGCTTGACGCCGAGCGGGTCCCGGACCAGGTAGGCCCGGCCGGTGGCCCGCTCCACGACGGCGAAGGCGTACTCGCCGCGCAGCCGGGTCACCATGCCCTCGCCCCAGCGCAGGAACGCCGCCAGCACCACCTCGGTGTCGCTGGCGCTGCGGAAGCGGTGACCGAGCCGGACGAGTTCGGCGCGCAGCTCGTGGTGGTTGAAGACCTCGCCGTTGTAGCAGAGCAGCCACCGCTCGTCGGCCGAGGCCCACGGCTGCACGGCACGGTCGCGGTCCACGATCGGCAGCCGGCGGGTGCCGGTGAGCAGGCCGTTCTCGTAGCGGGTCTCGGTGACCTCGCCGCGCGGGGCGAGGGTGGCGAGCATCCGCCGGAAGGTCGTCGGGTCGGCCTCGGGGCCGAGGCTCAACGCGATGCCGCACATCGGCTCAGACCCCCATCTCGGCTTCGTACGCTTGGCGCAGCCGCAGTCCGGCGGTGGGGGCGAGACACAGGTGCCACGCCTGCCCCTCGTCGACCACGTTGACCTCGCCGGCGCGTTGCCGGGACAGCAGCAGCTCGGCGAGGGTCTCCCGGGCGCCGAAGCGGTCGAACCACTCCAGCTCGACGTCGACGGCCCAACCGAGGCAGTGCCCGCTGGGCACCATGGCGGCGTACCCGAGGCGGCGCAGCCGGTGCTGGTGCTCGGCGCTGCGGACGAGGCTGGTGACCCACAGCGGCGGGGTGGCCGGCGGGGTGTTGGCGGCGAACTCGCGGGCGATGTCGTTGAGCAGCGCCACGACCTCCCGCCGGGCCCGGCGGAACCGCAGCCCGGCGGTGCGTGGGGTGGCGGCGGGCCGCAGCCGGCGGGAGACCGCCCGCATCCCCCGCCCGAGCAGCGTCCTCGGCTGCTCGGTGTAGCGGAAGCGCAGCAGGTCGCGGCGGCGCAGCCACTCCAGGTCGACCAGGTCGGGGCTGGCGTCGACCTGGGCGTCGGTGAGGAAGGTGGGGGCGTCGCGCCACCACATCACGTCGACGCGGGAGAGCAGGTAGATCCGGACCAGCGCGGTGAGGTCGGCGGCGGAGCTGCGCGCGTTGGGCTGGTAGCGGGCCATCTCCAGCAGCAGCGTCTCGCGGGCGCCGACGAGCCCCTGCGGGGTGGCCTCGAGCACGGCCGCGATCGCGGGCTCGCGCAGCCGGTCGTCGATCAGCGCCTGCCGGGCGGCGTCGCAGGACTCCCCGGCGAGCGCGCCGACCTCGACCAGCAGGTCGGCCACGGCGGCCCGGTAGGCGTCGAGGTCCGGCCCGGCGGGACGGGGCGACGCGCCGGGCACGCGTCGGCGCGTCCGCGCGGCGGGAGTGACGGACGGACCGGGTCGCTGTCCCGGACTTCGGCTGGGCACTCGCATGGTCGGGTCCTCTCTCCCGTCACGACATCACTGTGTGCATCGCCCTGGGCACACCGTAATCAGGCGTGACGGGATGAGTCCGAACAATCCTCTTATCTCCCCCTAACGACTTTCCGGCGGGCGCGGCCGGGCACGAACCGCTACGGCCGGGACGCCGCGCTCAACCCCTGCACCTCGGCGTACGAGGGCGGTTCCGGCTGCCCCGCGCCGCCGGCCCGGACGGCGTCCAGGGTGTCCAGGGCGGCGCCGAGCGCTGCCCGGAACAGCAGCGATCCCGTGCTCACCCGGGCCACGCCGAGCGCTCCCAGTTCGGCGAGGGTGAGCCCGCCCGGCTGGTGCAGCACGTTCAGGGGCAGGTCGATGCCGGCGACGAGCGCCGCGATCGTGGCGGCGTCCGGCGCCGCGGGCACGAAGATGCCGTCGGCGCCGGCGGCCGCGTAGGCGCGTGCCCGGGCGAGGGTCTGCGGCAGTGGGTCGGGCGTGCCGAGCCACCACGTGTCGGTGCGGGCGTTGACGAACAGGTCCGGCACCGCGGCCTTGACGGCGGCCACCTTCGCCGCCGTCAGCTCCGTCGGGTCGAGGGTGCCGTCCGCGCGGCCGTCCTCGATGTTGATCCCGACCACGCCGAGGGCGGCGAGCTCGGCCGCCAGGTCGGCGACGGCCGCCGGGTCGTCGTCGCAGCCCGCCTCCACGTCGACGCTGAGCAGCACCGGTAGCCGGCGCAGCGCCCGGGCCAGCCGGACGTTCTCGGCCCGGGTGGCCGCCGCCGCGTCGGGCAGGCCGGCGGCGGCCGCGACCCCGAGGCTGGTGGTGCCGACCGCCTGATGCCCGCGCGCGACGAACGCGGCGGCGCTGGCGTGGTCCCAGGCGTTGGGCAGCAGCAGCGGTCGGTCGGCGTGGTGCAGGGCGTGGAAGGCGGCGCAGCGCTCGTTCATCGGATCTCCACCTCGATACTCGTCGGGACGCGCAGCAGCGCGTGCGGTTCGTGAGTCACCGGAGCGGCGACGCTCCGGCAGCGGTCGCGCAACACCTGCACCACCCCGGCGGCCAGGGCCAGGGCGTGCCGCTCGCCGGGGCAGCCGCGCGGTCCCGCGCCGAAGGTCAGGGCCGCGCCGGGCCGGCCGGGCGCGAACCGGTCCGGGTCGGCGTGCGCGGCGGGGTCCCGGTTGGCGGCGTCGAAGCGCAGCAGCACCTCGTCGCCCACCGCCAGGGCGTGGCCGGCCAGCCGTGCCGGCGCGACCGCGACCCGCCGGGTCCCGCGTACCGGCGGGTCGAGCCGGAGCACCTCGGCGAGCAGGTCGTCGGTCGAGACGGTCGCGGGCAGCGCCAGGCCGTGGCGGGTCGCGGCGCCGATCAGCCCGGCGGTGGCGTCGCACGCCTGCACCAGCAGCCCGATCCGGTTCGCCACCGCCTCGGGCGGGCCCGGCGGCGTGATCGCGAGCAGCGCCGAGACCGCCTGGTCGGCCGCGGCGATCCGCGCCGCGTCGGCGCCGGGGTGGTAGGCCGCCGCCACGGCGGTCACCGCCGGCACGGCCGCCGCCGGATCGGTGAGCCCGAGCCGCGCCGCCAGCACCCGCAGGGGTACGTGGCGCGCGAGCGCGGCCATCACGTCCAGCCGGTCGTCGGCACGGTCGAGCGCCTCCCCGGTCAGCCGGGCCGCGGCGGCGCGCAGCTCATCGTGGTCGACCGCGGCCAGCGCGGCGACCCCGGCGGCCCGGCGGGTGGGGTGCCGGTGCGGGGCGCTGAACCGGCTGACGGTGCCGCGCAGCCAGGCCAGCGTGCCGGGCGCGCCATCCGGGGCGACGGGAACCTGACAGGCCGGGTCGGCGAGCACCGCCCGCACGTCGGCGTGCCGCGTCACCGTCCAGCCGGTGTCGGGACGGTGGGTGGGCGGGCCGCACGCCGGGGTGCCGGGCGCGGGCGCGATGACGAGGTCGTCGATGGTCACCCGGCGACGGTAGGGCCGCGATCCTTCGCTGGCCGCCGAAACGTCCGCCGCCCCGGCGCGAGCGATGCCGCGGCCGCGCCGCCCGCACCCCGTCCCGCCGCCCCGGGCCGAGCGGACCGGAACTCGTGCACGCCATCCGGGCCGAACGGATCGGAACTCGTGCGCACCACCCGGGCCGAACGGATCGGAACTCGTGCCCAGCGACGCCGGCCGAGCACCGTGGACACCAGACCGCATCGGCCGCCGCATCAGCACGCCGACTTCAGGCAGACGGAGACGCAGCGTAGCCGGCTCGCCCCGGCGGGATGACTGCTCCACGCCCCTTTGCTCTGCACCCGCGGACGCACCAGCTAGCCGAAGTAGTCATGGACGTCGCGGCATCGGTCAGAGCAGCGCGAGGGAACACCAGCTCAGGCGCATGGCGCGTCAATGGGTGCAGAGCAAAGGGGCCAGCGGGACCAAGACGACGGAAGCGCCGACCACTACGCACCGTGACAACTCACGACCATTACTCGCTGTAATGGGTCCGCTGGTGAACAAGTCCGCCGAAGAACCGAGGACCGAGCCCGGCGCGCCATCCGGGCAGACGCGGCGCCGGAGGACACCGACCGACGGGAACGGCCCTGGAGGCACCACGACAGTCAGGCGCGGCCGCCACCGGTGTCCGGCGTCGCGTCCGGGGCGAGGTCGGCCGGGGCGAGGCCGAGCGCGGCGGCCAGCGCCGGCCCGCCCGTCGGCGTGAGCCGGAGCGACCGGCCGGTTCCCCTGGTCAGCCAGCCCGCTTCGAGGAACCGGTCGCACAGCGCCGCGCCCAGCGCGCCGGCCAGGTGCGGGCGGCGCTCGGTCCAGTCCAGGCAGTCACGCACGAGGGGACGGCGGGCGGACCGCAGCGGCGCGACGGGCACCCCCAGTTGGTCCAGCCAGCCCAGGCCGGCCGGGGTCAGCGCCAGCCCGCCGACGCCGTCGAGCAGCCCCTGCGCGAGCAGCCTATCGCGCAGCAGCACCCCGAGGCGGCCGGCCAGGTGGTCGTAGCAGGTGCGGGCGTACGCCAGGGCGGCGCCGGCGCGGGCGGCGCGCAGCGAGCGGGCGGGCTCCGGCCGGCCGGGCGCGTGGCCGGCCAGGTCCTCGACGAGTTGGGCGACCGAGGGGCCGGCGAGCCGGAGGTAGCGGTGCCTCCCCTGCCGCTCCTCGACCAGCAGACCGCCCCGGACCAGGCGGGTGAGGTGGTCGCTGGCGGTGGAGGGGGCCACGCCTGCGAGCCGGGCCAACTCCCCGGCCGTCCACGCCCGGCCGTCGAGCAGGGCCAGGCAGATGGTCGCGCGGGTGTCGTCGGCGAGCAGGGTGGCGAGCCGGGCCAGGGCCCGGCCGTCCGTGGCGGCGGTGGTCACCGCACCATGCTGACACGGGCACGTTCCGGCGCCCACCGAACGTTCCGCGAATCTTTACAACGTTGTATCCAACGTTGTAGAAACGGAGCCACTGATCCTGGTCGACATCTCCCACCCGAGGCAGGTCTGATGGGACACCTCCGCCGCGCCGGAGCGCTCGCCGCCGTCATCGGTCTGGTCCTGGCCGGCACGGCGTCCGCGCCGGCCGCCGCCGCACCCGACTCCCGCTACCGCAACCCGGTCTCCGCCGGATTCGCCGACACCTTCGCCGACCCGGTGATCGTCCGGGGCGAGGACGGCTTCTGGTACGCGTACGGCACCACCGACCCGCTGCGCGAGGGCGAGGGGACGTTCCACCGGGTGCCCACCGCCCGCTCGGCCGACCTGGTCGACTGGACGTACGTCGGGGACGCCTTCGGGGCCGACCAGCGCCCCGCCTACGCGGCGCCCGGCGCCGGCTTCTGGGCCCCCGACGTGCGCCGGGTCGGCGACCGCTGGGTCATGTACGTGACCGTCACCGACACCACCGTCTCCCCCGACGGCGGCGACTTCGCCGTCGGCGCGGCCACCGCGCCCACCCCGACCGGCCCATGGACCTTCGCCGACGAGCCCGTGGTCGCGCCCCGTCCCGGCGGTGGCGGCGGCTGGCTGTGGACCATCGACCCGAGCCAGTTCACCGACGTCGACGGCAGACACTACCTCTACTACGGCAGCTACTACGGCGGCATCTCGGTCACCGAACTCTCCGCCGACGGGCTGCGCGCCGTCGGCACACCGACCCTGGTCGCCGTCGACAACAAGTTCGAGGGCAGCTACGTGCTGCGCCGCGACGGCTGGTACTACCTGTTCGCCTCCACCGCGAACTGCTGCGCCGGCCCGGCCACCGGCTACTCCGTCCACGTCGGCCGGTCCCGCAGCCCGCGCGGCCCGTTCGTCGACCGCGACGGCATCCCGCTGACCGCGTCCCGGGCCGGCGGCACCCCCGTGCTCGCCCAGAACGGCAACCGCTGGATCGGCACCGGCCACAACGGCTTCCTGACCGACCTGTCCGGCCAGGACTGGATCGTCTACCACGCCATCGACCGGGCCGACCCGTACCTGGACGAGCCGTTCGGCATCAACGAGCGGCCGATGCTGCTCGACCGCCTCGACTGGATCGACGGCTGGCCGACCGTGAACGCCGGCGCCGGCCCGTCGGACGGCGCGCGGCCCGCACCCGTCACCACGGGCCGGATGGACGAACGCTTCGACGCCGGCCTCGCCGGCTGGCGTCACACCGCCGGCGACTGGCGCGTCACCGACGGCCGGCTCACCGGCGCCGGCACGCTGACCAGCCGTACGACCATCGGCGGGGACGTGCGCGCGGAGGCCGACCTGCGGCCCGCCGCCGCCGGGACGGCCGGGCTCACCCTCGGCGACCGGGTGTCGGTGCGGGTCGACGCCGCCGCCGGCCGGCTGGTCGCCCGGGACGGCGCCCGCACCGCGAGCGCGCCGCTGCCCGCCGGCTTCGACGCGGCGGCCGGCCACAACCTCGCCGTCGAGGTACGCGGCCGCCAGCTCACGGCCGAGCTGAGCCCCGCGCGGCTCGGCGACCAGGTCGCGACGCTGTCGCTGCGGCTGGATCGACCGGTCGTCGGGCGGGTCGCGCTGACCGCCACCGGCGGGGACGCCGGCTTCGACAACGTCAGCGTCGCCCGCCTGCACCGGCCCGTGCGGCACGCCGTACCCGAGCCGCGGGCCGGCGGCCTGCTGCCGGCATACTCCGACGAGTTCACCGACGGGCTGGACCCGGCGTGGCGGTGGGTCCGGCCGGACGCCGCGGCCACCGTCTCCGGCGGGGCGCTGCGCTGGCCGGTGCAGGGCGCCGACCTGACCGGCACCGGCAACACCGCCGGCGTGCTGCTGCGCGACGCGCCGACCGGCGACTACGTGGTCGAGACGAAGGTGACCCTCGACCTCGGCGAGGAGACCGTGCGCAACTACCAGCAGGCCGGCCTGGTCGCCTACGTCGACGACGACCGCTTCGCCCGGCTGGCGCAGGTCGCCATCTGGAACACCCGGCAGGTCGAGTACGGCTACGAGCTGCCCTTCGCCGGCCAGCCGGTCTACGGCGGCAACATCGTCGGCACCCCGGCGACGACCACCTGGCTGCGACTGGCGCACCGGGTCGACCCGGCCACCGGCGAGCACGAGTTCCGGGCCGGCTCCAGCCGGGACGGGCGGAACTGGACGTGGGGCGGGGTGTGGACCTTCCCGGCCGACACCACCCCGCGCATTGGGCTGGTCGCGCACGGCGGGGCCGAGCCGGCGCTCACCGCACGGTTCGACTATGTCCGCTTCCACCGCTGACCACACGCCTGCGGCCTGAGCCCTTGATGGCTCGCGCCGCGACGCCAGACACGATCGGCAGAGGGCGACCAATTACAGATATTGAATGGTCAGGTTGAGTCGTCGAGGGTCGGGGGGGTGTTGTCGCCGGGTCGGGTGGCGTCGGTGGACCGCTGATAGGGACACGGCCACCCGTGTTGGGGTAGGTCTCTTCGTAACGTGGCTGCCGGCAATCCGACGCCTGGACCAGCGGCTGAGGCCACGGATCGATGCGTGGAGGCGGGTTTGGTGCGTGACGGTTATGGCGTCTTCCTGGGTTTGGACGTCGGCAAGGGTGATCATCACGCGGTCGGGTTGGCACCGGACGGGACGCGGTTGCACGACGCTCCGCTGCCGAACACTGAGGCCCGTCTTGCGCAGTTGTTCGACAACCTCGCCCGTCACGGCCGATTGCTGGTGGTGGTCGACCAGCCGGCGTCGATCGGCGCCCTGCCGGTAGCGGTGGCCCGTGCTGCTGGTCATCAGGTGGCCTACCTGCCCGGCCTGGCGATGCGCCGCATCGCTGACCTGCACCCCGGTGCGGCGAAGACCGACGCCCGGGACGCCTTCGTCATCGCCGACGCCGCCCGCACCCTGCCGCACACGTTGCGGCGGGTTGACGTCGGTGACGAAGCCCTGGCCGAGCTGGAAGTCCTGGTCGGGTTCGACGACGACCTCGCCGGCGAAGCCACCCGCGTGTCCAACCGGATCCGGGGCCTGCTCACCCAGATCCACCCCGCCCTGGAACGGGTTCTCGGCCCGAAAGTGCACCACAAGGCGGTCCTGGAGCTGCTGTCACGCTGCGGCGGACCTGCCGGGCTTCGCAAGGCCGGCCGCCGCAAACTGCTGTCCATAGCCGCCGTCCACGCGCCCCGCATGGGTGAACGGCTCGTCGAGCAGATCATGACCGCACTCGACGAACAGACCGTCACCGTTCCCGGCACCAGCGCGGCGGAGACGATCCTGCCTCGCCTCGCGGACAGCCTCCGCGATGTCCTGCGGCAACGTGACCAGGTCGCCGGCGAAGTCGAGAGGATGCTCGATGCTCACCCTCTCGCCTCGGTCCTGACCTCGATGCCCGGCATCGGCGTCAGGACCGCCACCCGGATCCTCCTGGAAGTCGGCGACGGCACCGCCTTCCCGACTCCCGGCCACCTCGCCGCCTACGCCGGCCTCGCCCCCGTAACCCGACGATCCGGCAGCAGCATCCGCGGCGAACACCCACCCCGCGGCGGCAACAAACACCTCAAACGCGCGTTCTTCCTCGCCGCCTTTGCAGCCCTCGCCGACCCCGTCAGCCGCGCCTACTACGACCGCAAGAGAGCCGAAGGCAAACGCCACAACGCCGCCCTCATCTGCCTCGCCCGACGCCGCTGCGACGTCCTCTACGCCATGCTCCGCGACAAGATCCCCTACCAACCACGCCCCACCAGCCCCGTCCCCGCTTGACGAAACCCATAGGGACACCCCCCCGTACCGGTCATGCGCAACCGTGTAGTGCACGACAGCTGCATCGCAATCTGCACCCACTTCCGCGAGAGATCCACTCCGGACGGCGACCTTCGGGAGACCCCCGAGCAGGTGAGATAGGTGCTCCGACTTGAGTTCGGATGAAGAGGCAACGACAAACCTCATTGCTGTTCCTCCTAGCACCCGATGCCAGTACTCATGCTGGGCATAATACGTGGGCGACCAAGTTTTGAAAGATCATCGGACCCCAGCGCTACGCCACCGTCAACGACGTCTGCCGTATGCGGCATGATGGCACTGGCCGGAATATCCGCCCTATTAACCACTGTTCGCACGACAGTATACGGTCCTTCGTTTGGATACGCACCGTACGCCCGCCGCGCATATTCGGAAGCACCACGCTCCGTGTAGGAGAAGTACTTTGAACCACCATCGGGACTCCGGAATGAACGCGTCGAGTGAAAGCGAATTACCGCCCGATGGCTTCCATGTCGAACTGACTGAGCATCACGTCAACAAGGCACGCAAGCGGCACCTCCTTAGATATCAGGAGGGAAGGGACGGATTCCTGGTCGGGTAACATTGATGCACCGAATTTCCCCCACCCCTAAAATTACCAAATCCAATGTCTCGCTGAAACTTCGGCCCAAGAGCCAATCCCAGCCAGGCCCGATCGCCATCACCCAACCACTCTCTGCGACGTATGACGGATACTGGACAGACCACATACCTATCGGGGACAAGACTTCACCGTAATCGCTCCTAAGCCGATCGGCATCATCAGGCAGGCCCGAGCTTGCCTCCACTGGGTCCACCTTGAGGGAAGATGGCTTTTCGACAGTCGATCTACGAATGCGAAGCTCTCCAAATTCTTTCCAAATCTCAAGCGCACGTCCATTTATCGGAACGCCAGCCCTTGACAGAAGTTGCTCCCATGGGAGGGTGTCGAACATCCGCCCCGGAAACCAGCCGACCTCAAGGAGCGCGTTGAGCACTTGGCCGTTCACTTGCATTACCAACTACCAAAAATTCGACGGACGAGCGGTTGACAGTAATCTTCACAAGGATCGACAGCAGTTCCACTGGGAACAGGTGAACCTTTTGGTGTCACCTTTAACGTACGGAAAGTTCCGCCCCAGAGAGCACCGTCCCCTTCGACCTTCAGCGCTTCGTTGAGAGCGCAGATTTCGGAACAGCCGGTGTGCCGTCCGCGCAGTACATCCTCCAGAGCCGAACCTGCCACAACGTCGACCCCTCCTTCCGTGGTCCGACCAAGATAGGTCAGCCCAGATGGTGAAGTGTACTCGGTGACGAAACGTGGAGTGGAGGCTTGATTGGCACCGCGATTCGCCTGAGCAAATTCGTCGAGTGTGCGCCCATTAGCCGGACCAGGAAGCGAAGAGCAGTTGTGCACAAGGATCGAAGACTCATCGGCAACTACGTAGTACGTGTGGATGCCGTCCACGGTCAGGTTGTGAACGGTCTGCCACTCGATCGACGCTTGCATACTCACGATCAGGACTGATCCGCGGTCGGCAGACCTGACCACGCTGCCGGGTTTGAGGTCTTTCGCCTGGACCCACCGGCCCTCGTTCGCCACCCAGAACGGATGTCCGTCCGTGGCGGTGACCTTGCCGGTTTGGTCGCCCTTCGCGCCGTCGGTGTCGACGGTGATCTCGACGAGGTTCTTGTTCCCGGTGCCGACGATGAGCGCCGTGACCGCGCGTTCCTCGCTGCGCCCCGTGGTCGGATCGGTGGCGAGCACCTTGTCGCCGACCCTGACGTCACGAATGCGCTTCCGGCCTCCGTCCGCCATCAGGACGTAGGTCTCTCCCGTGAAGCTGTTGGAGCAGGCCTTCCCGGCGAGGCCCCGCCCGATACTGCGGGCCTCGGCCATGCCGGCGCTCAGCGCCTTGCTTCCCGCCGACCGCAGTCCCCCGCTCAACGCCCGGACACCCGCACCGAGGGCTTGACCGCCAATGGAGCCGAAGGCACCACCGAGCGCACCCGTCAGGCCACCCATGGCGGCCGTGCCGACCAGGTCCCACCCGCGCTTTCCGTTCATGGCGCCGGTGACCGCCGAGCCCACCGCGCCGGCGAGCGCGCCGCAGGCCACCGCTCCGACGCCCGTCCAGCCGATCGCAGCACCGCACCCGATGCCCACCACGGCGCCAGCGGCAAAGCCGGCGATCTCCGCGGCGTGGTCCTCGACGAACTGGGTCGCCTTGTCCCACATCTTCTCGACGCCCTCGGTCAGCGGCGCCAGCCTCTGCGCCGCCTCGAGCCAGAGTTTCTGCTGGAACTTCTTCGGATCCTGAATGGCCATCGTGGTGACCGCGACGACACTCGCGGCCATCTTGAAGCCTGTCGACACCACCTTGCCGAGCGCCAGTAGCGGCTTGGTCAGGGCCGCGACAACCGGCAACTTGGTGAACTTCACCGCCTGTTTGATGGCCGCCTTGGCTCTGGCCTGGACGGCGACCTTCATCTGATGGATCTTGGCTGCGATGGCTCTCTGCTGTTGTTTCGCCCATTCCACGCCGCGGGCGACCTTGCTCAGTCCGGTACGTATCGCATTGCCGACGGTCCGGACCGCGCTTGCGGCCTTGTTTGCCAACCACTTCGCGCCGGTGGAGATCGCTCGGCCAACGGCCTTGATGCCCGACCAGGCGTAGTTCCATGCCGTCGAGACGGCGTTCCTGGTCCAGTTGTAGGCCGTCGAGACGCCGCTTCGGACGGTGTTGACAACCTTGGAAACCCCGCTGGTGACCCGGTTCACCGTGCTCTTCACCCAGCGCGGCCAGTGGCCGTCGGGGTCGTCGAAGTCCAGCGGGGCGCCGGCGCCGTAGGTGTAGCGGTTCGCGAGGATCGAATCGCCCGTGGTGTAGTTGACGCTGTCGCGGGAGGTGAAGGTGCCGGTGCCCGGCTGGTACCAGCGGGCACCCATGTCGACCTGGCCGGTGTCCGGGTCCGTCCAGTCCCCCTGGAAGCCCAGACGGCCGGTGTCGCCGGTGCTGGTCAGCTTCTTGCCGAACGGGTCGTATGCGGTGGAGTCGTTCAGCGCAGACAACTCGGTGTCGGCGGGATCAATGGCCGCGACCACGTCACCGTGGGCGTCGGTCAACGACAGGCGTTTGTTGGAGCCGACGCCGGTCGCCAGCAGTTCGTCGCCCGGCCCTCGGGCGTAGTACTCGACGCCGTCGTGGACCACCTCGTCGCCCAGGCCCGCGTAGACGAAGGCGTTGCCGGTGCGGGAGACGACCCGGTCCAGGCCGTCGTACTCGTAGGTCTGGTCCTCGGCCGCCGTGAGGCGGTCGAAGGCGTCGAACGAGTACTGCTCGGACAGCCCGGAGCTGATCCGGCTGCGCAGGGTTCCCCGCGCGGTGTACGTGTAGGTGTAGTCGCCGTCAGAGAGCAGCCGGTTGCGCTCGTCGAACGTGGCGGTCTTGGATCCGGCCCGAACCCGGTTGCCGCTGGCGTCCCAGTCGTACGCGACAGTGCCCCCAGGCCCCGTCCAGGAGACGAGCCGGCCGGCCTTGTCGTACGCGTAGGTGTTGTTGCCGGCACCGGCGGTGCCGGTGGTCTCCTTGCTGGTGACGTGGCCGTTCAGGTCGAAGCCGTAGCTGACCGAGGCGACCGTCTGGCCCGCCGGATTACGCAGCACGTCGCTGTTGACCCGTCCGAAGTCGTCGTAGCCGAAGGTGCGGACGCGGCCCGCCCCGTAGTCGACGGTCTTGACCTCGCCCGAGGCGTCGTAGGTCAGCTTCTGCTGCTGCCCGGTGATGCTGTCGGTCAGCGTGTCCAACCTGCCCTTGACGTAGCCGAAGGTGGCCGTGCCGGTCAGGTCGGTGCGGGTGGTCAGCCGTCCGTCGTCGTCATAGCCGAAGCTCGCGGCGCCCGACGGGCCGGCGGTGGAGAGCAGCGCGCCCCGGTCGTTGTAGCTGTAGGTGTTGGTCCCGCCGGCAGCGTTGACGCTGGTGAGGCGGCCGGCCCGGTCGTAGTCGAGGGTCCGCGTCGCGGTGGCGGTGTCCCCACCCGAGCCGGTCTCCTGGTCGTCGGTCAGCGCACCACGCCACCGAGCGGGGTGACCGTCCGGCTCTGCCCGTCGTAGCTGCGCCCGGCCACGAACGCGCCGGTGGGGCGGTCGACGCCGGCCACCGCCCGGGCGAGCCGGCGATCGGCGTCGCGGAACCGCAGCGCCAGACTCAGGTGCGGCAGCCAACGGCCCGGGGCGTGCCACGGACTCTGGCCCGTCGCGCCGGCGAGCACGTCCCAGACCGCCGCGTGCAGCGCCGTCAGCTCCGGCGACGGGTGGACCAGCCACACCAGCGGCGCGCTGCCGTCGAGGACCGTGATCCGATCCAGCCGTACCGGCAGCGGCACCGCCGCGTCGACCAGGGCGGTCAGCCGCTCCCGCGCGCCGGGCGGAAAGTCGTCCACCGAGGCGAGGGTCAGGTGCGGCCGGTTCGTCGGGTGGACGTTGCGGGCCAGGCTGGGCAGCCCCGCCTCGGCCAGCCGCGCCCACGCCCCGCGCACCGCCGCCTCCAGCCCGGGCGAGCAGAGCAGTTCGACCGTACGCACGCCGCCAGGCTATCGGCCGGCCCCGCCCGCCGGCCGCGCCCACCCCGGCCGTCGGCCGGCCCGCCCTCGACCGGCCGCGCCCGGCACGTCGGCGACGACCGCACCCCGCCTCGGCCGTCCGGCCGGCCCGCCTCGTCGTCGTCCGGCCGGTTCCCGCCCGGCCACCGGGCCTGGCGCCGGGCGGCCCGTCAGAGCCAGCCGTTGTCCCGGGCGGTCCGCGCCGCCTCGGCCCGGCTGGTCGCGCCCAGCTTCTGCACCGCCGCGGCGAGGTAGTTGCGGACCGTGCCGCTGGACAGGTGGGCCCGGCGGGCGATCAGGGCGACCGGGGCGCCGTCCTCGGCCAGCCGCAGCGTGTCCAGTTCCCGAGGCGTGAGCGGGCACGGCGGGATGGTCAGCGCGTCGGCGGCCAGCGCCGGGTCGACGTACCGGTCGCCGGAGTGCACCCGCCGGATCACGTCGGCGAGCGCCCCGCCGGGCGCGCCTTTGGGCAGGAAACCCCGCGCGCCGGCGGCGAGCGCGCGGGCCAGGTGCGCGGGCCGCCCCTGGCCGGTGAGGATCACCACCGCGCAGGTGGGCAGCACCCGGGTCAGCTCGGCGGCGACCTGGAAGCCGTCCGGGCCCGGCATGCTCAGGTCGACCACGGCGACGTCCGGGCGGTGGGCGAGGGCGGCGGTCACCGCGGCCGAGCCGTCGGCCGCCTGCGCCACCACCGTCAGGTCCTCCTCCAGGTCGAGCAGGGCGGCGAGGGCGGCCCGGATCAGCTCCTCGTCGTCGGCGAGCAGGACCCGGATCATGAGGCAGTCGGCACGGTCGCCTCGACGGTGAAGATCCCGTCCTCCCGGTGGGTGCGCAGCTCCCCGCCGACGGCGGCCAGCCGCTCGGCCAGCCCGCGCAGCCCGTGGCTGTGCCGGTCGGGCGCGCTGGCCACGCGCGCGCCGTCGTTGGTCACCGTCATCCGCGCCACGTCCGCCTCCTGGTCGATCTCGATCCGGCACCAGCCGGCCCGGCTGTGCCGCAGCACGTTCGTGCCGGCCTCGCGGAGCACCGCCGCGAGCTGGGCGGCCGCCTCCGCCGGCAGCTCGCCGGCGGGCGACACCACCGTGCACCGCACCCCGGAGGAACGCAGCACCTGCCCCACGGCGGCGGCCTGCTCGGCCAGGTCGACGCGGCGGTAGCCGTGCACCGTGCGGCGCAGCTCGGCCAGGGCGGTGGCGGCCAACCGCTGCGCCTCGGCCGCCTCCCGGCCCGCCCGCTCGGCGTCGGTCGGCGCGAGCCGCGCGGCGAGTTCCGCCTTCAGCGCGATGACGGTGAGGTGGTGCCCGAGCAGGTCGTGCACGTCGCCGGCGAAGCGCAGCCGTTCCTGTGCCGCGGCGAGCCGGGCCTGGGCGAGCTGCCCCCGGCCGGCCTGGACCAGCATGTCCCAGAACCACACCTGGAACCCGTTCACGGCGGCGAGGCCGAGGCCGATGCCCCCGCTGACCACCACGGAACGGACGACCGGCGTTCCGGTCGTCGTCGCCACCGCCGCGGCGACGGCCACGACGGCCGCCGCCACCGGCGGCACCGCCCGGAACCGGGCGACCAGCGGCACCGCGCCGACGAGCGACGCGCCCAGCCAGGCCCAGGTGGGCCATGCGCCGACCGCGACCGGCGCCGCCAGCGGCACGCTCAGCGCCGCCACGACGGCGAACGCCACCCGGCACCGGCGGCGGGCCGTGTCGCGCACGTCCGGCGTGACCGCCACGTAGACGGCGCCGGCCAGCACCACGGCGACCGCCCCGAGCCCCACCGCGCCGAGCGCCACCCGCGGGCCGGCCGGCTCGCGGGTCAGCCCGATCGCCGGCAGGGCGAGGGCGGAGGCCGTCCCGACCGCGAGGGAGACCAGCGCGCCGGCCCGCGCCCGACGCATCCGCCGGTCCGCTCCGGTCACCGTCGGGTCGAACGCCACGGTCCGAATGGTAGGGCCCGGGACCGACGCCGCCGTACCGCCGAACGCACGGGCCGGCCGTGCGTTCCGCCCGGTCGACCGGTGACACGGCGCGGGTGCCTCCAACGGCGGCGTGGCCGCAGGCTCGACGGCATGACCGAGACGATGACGAACACCAGCCCGAGAGCGCCGCACGCCGGTCACGCCCGTCCCGACCGGCCGCGCGCCGCGCTGGTGCGGCACCTGCTGGAGATGGCCCTGGCCATGATCGCCGGAATGGTGCTGCTCGGGCCGCTGCGGACGGCCGTGGGCGCCGCGGTCGGCCTCGCCCCCGCGTTCGAACGACCCGACGTCGGGGCCCTGCTGATGGCGACGGACATGAGCGTCGGCATGGCGGTGTGGATGCGGTACCGGCGGCACTCCTGGCCCGCCGTCGGCGAGATGACCGCGGCGATGTACCTGCCGATCCTGGTGCTGCTCGTACCCTTCGAGGCCGGGCTGCTCGGCGCGGACGCCCTGCTCGTCGGCGGGCACCTGCTGATGCTGCCGGCGATGGTGCTCGCGGCGCTGCGCCGGCGCGACGAGTACGCCCGCCACCCGGCCGACGCCCCCGCGGTCGCGCGCCACCGGCTGGTCGCGGCGCTGGCGCGGCGCTGGCCGACCGGGCTCGCGCTGCTGCTGACGCTGGAGATGCTCCTCTCCCCGGCGGTGCCCCCGGCGCCGATCCTGCTGGTGCTGCCGGCGGCGTACCTGGTCATCGGCGCGGTGCGCGGACGGTTGGGCGGGCCTCGGATGATCGCCCTCCAGCTGGCCGGGCTGGTCGTCTGGTCGGCGCTGGCCCTGGCCGCCCTGACGGTCGACGGTGCGCTGGCCGGCTGGCTGGTGGCCGCCGGCTGGCTCGGCCACGCGGCCTGGGACGTGGCGCACCACCGCGCGAACCGGGTCGTCCCGCGCGGCTACGCCGAGTGGTGCGCGGTCTTCGACACCTGCGTCGGGCTCGCCGTCGTGCTGGCCGTGCTGGCCCGGTGACCCCCGCCCGGACGGGTCGCCGGCTCGGGGCGGCGACCCCTCCGGGCGGGCTGTTGTGCCGGTCGGCGGAATCGCCGGCCGGCGGTGATGAAAAGCTTGCCGTATGAGTTCCGCACCCGTACGGCACGACCCACCGACCGACCCCTCCCCGGACGCCCCCGACGAGGCGACCGCCTTCGCGGATCTCGGGCTGCGCGCCGAGCTGCTGGGCGCGCTGTCCGCCCTCGGCTACGAGGAGCCCACGCCGATCCAGCGGGAGGCGATTCCGCCCCTGCTCGCCGGCCGGGACCTGCTCGGCCAGGCGGCGACCGGTACGGGCAAGACGGCCGCCTTCGCCCTGCCGCTGCTGCAGCGGATGCCCGACGACCGGCCCGGCGACCCGCTGGCGCTGGTGCTGGTGCCGACCCGTGAGCTCGCGGTGCAGGTGTCCGAGGCGTTCCACCGCTACGGCAAGGACCTCGGCGCGCGGGTGCTGCCGATCTACGGCGGGCAGCCGATCGGCCGGCAGTTGCGCGCCCTGGACGCGGGCGTGGACGTCGTGGTGGCCACGCCGGGCCGTGCCCTGGACCACATCGCCCGGGGGACGCTCAACCTGGGCTCGCTGGCCACGGTGGTGTTGGACGAGGCCGACGAGATGCTCGACATGGGTTTCGCCGAGGACATCGAGGCGATCCTGGAGCACGCGCCGGAGCAGCGGCAAACGGTGCTGTTCTCGGCGACGATGCCGGCGCGCATCGACGGGCTGGCCCGCAAGCACCTGACCGACCCGGTGCGCATCCTCATCGCCCGGGAGCAGCCGGTGGCCGGCGAGGCGCCCCGGGTGCGGCAGAGCGCGTACATCGTCGCCCGGGGGCACAAGCCGGCGGCGCTGGGGCGGGTGCTCGACGTCGAGTCCCCCACCGCGGCGATCGTCTTCTGCCGCAGCCGGGAGGAGGTCGACCGGCTCACCGAGACCATGAACGGCCGGGGCTACCGGGCCGAGGCGCTGCACGGCGGGATGAGCCAGGAGCAGCGCGACCGGGTGATGGGCCGGCTGCGCACGGGCACCGCCGACCTGCTGGTGGCCACCGACGTGGCCGCCCGTGGGCTGGACGTCGAGCAGCTCACCCACGTGGTCAACTACGACGTCCCGTCGGCGCCCGAGTCGTACGTGCACCGCATCGGCCGGGTGGGTCGGGCCGGGCGGGAGGGCGTGGCGATCACCCTCGCGGAACCGCGCGAGCACCGGATGCTCAAGACCATCGAGCGGGTCACCGGCCAGCGCATCACCATCGACAAGATCCCGACGGTGGCGGACATGCGTACCCGGCGGCTGGAGCTGACCCAGGGCGCGCTGCGGGAGAGCCTGCTGGAGGACGACCTCGACCCGTACCGGGCGATCGTCGAGTCGCTGACCGACGAGTTCGACCTGGTGGAGGTGGCGCTCGCGGCGGTGAAGCTGGCGCACGAGGCGACCTCGCCGGGCTCGGACGACGAGGAGGAGATCCCGCAGGTCCCGGTCCGGGGCCCGCGCGAGGGCCGGCCGGAGGGCGGCGGCCGGGGCGAGCGGCGCGGCGGCGCGCGCCCGCGTACCGGGGGGACCACCCAGGTCTTCATCGGGCTGGGCCGGCGCGCCGGGGTGCGCCCGCAGGACCTGGTCGGCGCGATCACCGGCGAGACCGGGGTCAGCGGCCGGGACATCGGGTCGATCGAGATCGCCGACCGGTTCTCGCTGGTGGAGGTGCCCCACTCCGTCGCCGACGAGGTGATCGCGGGGCTGCGCGGCAGCACCATCAAGGGCCGCAAGGCGACCGTACGCCGGGATCGTGACGGCGACGGGGGCGGCGAGCGCCGCTTCGACGGGGCCGACCGGCGCGAGCGCCGCTTCGACGGGCCCGACCGGCGCGAGCACCGCGACCGCGACTTCGACCGGCGCGAGCGCCGCTGACGCACCGACGACGCACCGCCGTCACCGGCGTCGGCGCTCCGCACGGGGTTCGCGGCCACCGGCGCCGACGCACCGACGAGGCCCCCGCCATTGCCGGCGTCGGCACTCCGCAAGGGGTTCGCGGCCACCGGCGCCGACGCACCGACGAGGCCCCCGCCGTTGCCGGCGGGGGCCTCGTCCGCGTTGGTTGCGGGGGCGGGCTCGCGGTGAGGGCCGTCGGGGACAGGCGGGGGTGGCTCAGTCTGGTGTCTCCTCGGCCACCCGTTCGGCGTGCTCCTGCTGCACGGCGCGGGCGGTGCCGAGGAAGTCGATGATCGTTTCGAGTTGTCGCTGGTCGTAGCGGGCCAGCGCGCGCAGGCCGGCCTCCCCGACGGGCCGGTAGATGCTCCGCTCGGCCGCCCGGGCCGCGTCGGTCGCCTCGACCAGGACCCGACGCCGGTTAGCGGCGTCGCGGGTGCGTGCCACCAGGTCGGCGCGTACGAGCCGGTCGATGACCGTGGTGGTGGCCGCGGGGCTCAGCCGCAGCGCCGCCGTCAGCTCGCCGGCCGTCACCGGTCCACGGCCGAGGACGACGTCCAGCGCCCGCAGGTCGGTGCGGTTGATGCCCAGCCGGCCGGCGGCCGCCTCGTCGAAGGCGTCGAAGCTCTGCTGCAGCAGCCGGATCTCTCCGGCCACCCGGGACATCAGCTCATCTTTCGACATTCGAAACTTCCTGCTAGCTTAAATTTCGACAGTCGAACTTTAGCAGGGAGCGACCATGACCGAGAACGACCGCAGGGAGATCCGCGAGCTCTTCGACCAGCTGCTGCGGGCGTGGACCGACAACGACGCGACCGCGTACGGCGCCTGCTTCACCGAAGACTCCGACTACGTGTCGTACGACGGCACCCGGGCGGCCGGGCGGGCGCCGATGCAGGACGCGCACGACCGGCTCTTCCGCGGCGTGCTCGCCGGTTCCGCGCTCGTCGGCGAGGTGGAGTCGATCCGGGCGGTGACCCCCGACGTGGCGATCGTGCACGGCACCGGCTCGGTGCTGATGCCCTGGCGTTCGCGCCTGCCGCGCCGCCGGCTGTCCCGGCAGACCCTGGTCGTGGTGCGCACGGCCGACGGGTGGCGGTGCACCGCGCTGCACAACGGCCGGGTCCGCCCGGTGCGCATCCCCCCGCCCGGCTCGGCGCCCGCCCGGCTGTCGCAGGCCATGGGACGCGGCGCGCGCCGGCTCGGGCTCGGCCGCACCGGCGCCACCGCCTGACAGGGGGGGGAGCCCCTGCCGTCCGCCGCGACGACAGGGGCTCCCCCACGCGCCGGCCGCACCGGCGCACGCACCAACCGGCTCAGGCGACCGCGAGCGCCGGGCCGTCCAGCGACTCGGTGTCGGCGTCGGCCGGACGCAGCGCCAGGGCGAGCACGTCGGCGACGTCGGCGAGGGTGTGGACGGTCAGCGCGTCGCGGACCTCGGCGGGCAGGTCGTCGAGGTCCGGCTCGTTGCGGGCCGGGATGATCACCTCGGTCAGGCCGGCCCGGTGCGCGGCGAGCAGCTTCTGCTTGACCCCGCCGATGGGCAGCACCCGGCCGGAGAGGGTCACCTCGCCGGTCATCCCGAACTCGGGTCGTACGGGCCGGCCGCTGGCCAGCGACGCCAGGGCGGTGACCATGGTGATGCCGGCGCTGGGGCCGTCCTTGGGCACCGCGCCCGCCGGCACGTGCAGGTGGATCCGCCGCCCGGCGAGGGCGTTGGGGTCGAGCCCGAGCCGGCGCCCGTTGGAGCGCAGGTACGACAGCGCGATGTGCGCCGACTCCTTCATCACGTCGCCGAGCTGGCCGGTCAGGGTCAGCCCCGGCTCGCCCTCCATGCTGGTCGCCTCGATGAAGAGCACGTCGCCGCCCGCGCCGGTGACGGCCAGGCCGGTGGCCACGCCGGGCACCGCCGTGCGCTCCGCCGACTCCGGGGTGAACTTCGGCCGCCCCAGATAGGTGGCGAGGTTGCCGGTGTCGACGCGGACCGGGGCCGGGTCGGTGGCCAGCGCCACCGCGACCTTGCGGAGGATCTTGGCCAGCGACCGTTCGAGCTGCCGCACGCCGGCCTCCCGGGTGTACTCCCCGGCGATCCGGGCGAGGGCGTCGTCGGCCACGGTCACCTCGTCGACGGTCAGTCCGGCCCGCTCCCGCTGCCGGGGCAGCAGGTGGTCCCGGGCGATGGCGACCTTCTCCTCCTCGGTGTACCCGTCCAGCGTGACCAGTTCCATCCGGTCCAGCAGCGGGCCGGGGATCGCCTCGACCACGTTGGCGGTGGCCAGGAAGAGCACGTCGGACAGGTCGAGGTCGACCTCGAGGTAGTGGTCGCGGAAGGTGTGGTTCTGGGCCGGGTCGAGCACCTCCAGCAGGGCGGCGGCCGGGTCGCCGGAGTAGCCGGCGGCCAGCTTGTCGACCTCGTCGAGGAGCACGACCGGGTTCATCGAGCCGGCCTCGCGCAGGGCCCGCACGATGCGGCCGGGCAGCGCGCCGACGTAGGTGCGCCGGTGGCCGCGGATCTCGGCCTCGTCGCGGACGCCGCCGAGGGAGACCCGGACGAAGTTGCGGCCGAGCGCGCGGGCGATCGACTCGCCGAGGCTGGTCTTGCCGACGCCGGGCGGGCCGGCGAGGGCGAGCACGGCGCCGGAGCCGCGCCCGCCGACCACGCCGAGGTTGCGCTCGGCGCGGCGGTTGCGCACGGCGAGGTACTCAAGGATGCGGTCCTTCACGTCGGCCAGGCCGGCGTGGTCGGCGTCGAGCACGGCGCGGGCCGCGGCCAGGTCGGTGTCGTCCTCGGTACGCGTGCTCCACGGCATCTCCAGCACCGTGTCGAGCCAGGTGCGGATCCAGCCCGCCTCCGGCGAGGCGTCGCTGGCGCGTTCCAGCTTGCCGACCTCGCGCAGCGCCGCCTCCCGTACCTTCTCGGGCAGCTCGGCGGCCGCCACGCGGGCCCGGTAGTCGGCGGAGCCGTCCGGCTCGTCCTCGCCGAGTTCCTTGCGGATGGCGGCGAGCTGCTGGCGCAGGAGGAACTCCCGTTGGGACTTCTCCAGCCCCTCGCGCACGTCGGTGCTGATCTGCTCGGCGACCTCCTGCTCGGCCAGGTGGTCCTTCACCCAGCCGACGAGCAGTTCCAGCCGGGCGGTGACGTCCGGCGCGGCGAGCAGCTCGGTCTTCTGGGCGAGGCTGAGCCAGGACACGTAGCCGGCCGAGTCGGCCAGCTCGGAGAGGTCGGTCATCCGCTCGATCGCGTCGATGACCTGCCAGGCGCCGCGCTGTTGGAGCACGGACGTCATGAGGGCGCGGTACTCGCGGGCGAGTTCGCGGGCGCGGCCGGCGGGGGCGGGCTCGTCGAGTTCGGTCGCCTCGACCCAGAGGGCGGCGCCGGGGCCGGGCACGCCGGAGCCGATCCGGGCGCGGGACAGGCCGCGGACGACGGCGGCCGGTTCGCCGCTGGGCAGCCGGCCGACCTTCTCGATGGTGGCGACCGCGCCGACGGGGCCGTACTCGCCGTCGAGGCGGGGCACGGCGAGCAGCTTGCCCTCGCCGGTGGCGCGGGCCGCGTCGACGGCGGCCTGGGTGGTCGGGTCGAGGGTCACCGGGATGACCATGCCGGGCAGCAGCACGGCGTCGGTCAGGGGAAGTACCGGAAGAGTAGCCATCGAACACCTGCTATCGCGTTGAGTTGAGCGTGTCCAACTCAAGTAACAAAGCGTTCCCCTTGTTCCGGAGTGTGACCCAGACCACCTTCGCGCCCGGCAGCGTGCGGCGGGAACAGCAACACAGCGACAAGGACAGCAAGCCGAGCGAGGGCTCGGCCTTCGCGCCCGGCGGCGCGCGGCGGGAACAGCAACTGCTGCGCCCGCCGCCGGCCGTCCTCGACGACTGGGCGGCGCTGCCGGCGGAGCCGCCGCTGCCGGGCCGGGCGAGCCCGGTCGACCTCGATCCGGAGGAGCAGCGCCTCCTGCGGGCGATCGCCGCAGGGCGCAGCACCGTGGAGATCGCCGAGCAGATGCACGCGTCGGAGCGCACGGTGAGGCGGATGACGGCTGCGCAAGCTGCGGGTGTCCAGCCGGGCCGACGCGGCGCTCGCCGGCCGTGCCGGCCTGGTGGGCGATTGAACACCGGCGGCTTTGCGGGCCGCCTGGGCCGTTTCCGCGCGATAACGCGACCCGCCGAAATGAAAACGAGGCTTATTGTTGCGCAATTGCCGTGGGATAGGTCAAACTTTGACCACACCCCGCCCCACACAGGGAGTAATTGGCGATGGCGAGAAAAGTAATCACGGTTCTGACCGACGACCTCGACGGCGGAAAGGCCGACCGGACCGTCGAGTTCAGTCTGGACGGCGTGGCCTACACCATCGACGTCTCCGACGAGAACGCGGGCGTGCTGCGTAAGGCTCTCGATCCGTACATCACCGCTGGCCGGCGGATCGGTCGCGGCGCCGTCGACGCGTCGCGGGCAACCCGTCGGGCCGGGGCGGGCAGCTCGGGAATGGACCGCGAGCAGAACCGCGCCATCCGGGAATGGGCCGTCAAGAACGGCTACAAGATTTCCGAGCGCGGTCGCATCCCGGTCGAGGTCGTCGAGGCGTACAAGAACCGCTGATCCGGGCTGCCGGGTTCACGCCCGCGTCCACGCGGGGTCACGCTGCGGAATCGGCGGGGCCCCGTCGCCCATTTCCACGGTCGTGTCATTCGCCCGACGCCTCCGGCAGTGGACGCATTCGCCGCCGGCCCACGCATTGGTCGACGGCCGCCCAGGTGATCATCGCCACGATCGCGCCCCGACGACCCGGGACCGTCGCACCCTCCGAGTGTAATGAGCGTCAGCCCTATCGGGCATTACGCGAACAGTCGGGGGTGGCGCATGACGCAGTGGTGGGGCCAGACGGCAGGCGGGTTGCCTCGCACGTTCTGGTATCTCTGGACGGCCACCCTGATCAACCGGCTGGGCAGCTTCGTCGCCATCTACCTCGGCGTCTACCTCGTCTCGGTGCGGGACTTCAGCCCCGCGTACGCCGGAGTGGTGATCGGGTTGCACGGGGCCGGCGGCGCGGCCGGGGGCGTGCTCGGCGGAATGGTCGCGGACCGGTGGGGGCGGCGGCCGGCGATGCTGGTCGGTAACGTGGCCGCCGCGGCGGCGGCCCTGTCGCTCGGCCTCAGCGGCCACCCGGCGGCGGTCGCGACGCTGACCCTGCTGCTCGGAGTCTTCCTCGGCCTCGCCCGGCCGGCCTTCACGGCCACGATCATCGACGTGGTGGGCGAACGCGACCGGCTGCGCGCCATGACGCTGAACTACTGGGCGGTCAACATCGGGTTCGCCATCGCCGCCACCGTCGCCGGCCTGGTGGTCCGGGCCGACCCCCTGCTGCTCTTCGTGATCAACGCGGCGGTGCTGCTCGGCACCGCCGCGTTGATCGGCCTGAAGGTCCCCGAGTCACGCCCCGCCGCGATCACCGTCGGGCAGCTCGGCCGTGCCGACTCCGGCGGGCTCGGCACCGTGCTGCGCGACCGGGTCTTCCTGACGTTCACCGCCCTCACCGGGCTGGCGTGGCTCTGCATCCAGGGCAGCGTGATGCTCCCGGTGGCGTTGCAGGCCGACGGGCTGCCGGCGTCGGCGTACGGGCCGGTCATCGCGGTCAACGGGCTGATGATCGTGCTTGGGCAGCTCTTCGTGCCGCGGCTGGTCGGCCGCTTCGACCGGTCCCGCACCATCGCCGTCGCCGTCGTGGTGGTCGGCGTCGGCTTCGCGCTGACCGCGCTGGCCGACGCCGTCTGGTTCTACGCGCTCACGGTCGCCGTCTGGACACTCGGGGAGATGCTGATGACCCCGGCGAACTCGGCGCTGACGGCGGACCTGTCGCCGACGGCGCAGCGCGGCCGCTACCAGGGGATCTACTCGCTCGGGTACGCCTTCGCCAGCTTCGCGGGGCCGACCCTCGGCGGGCTGGTCGCCGCCTGGTCCTCCACCGACGCCCTCTGGCTGGGCCTGTTCGGGCTGGCCCTGCTGGTGGCCGCCGGCAACCTCCTCGCCGCCCGGCCCCGCGCCCGCCGGATCGAAGCCCTGCGGGCCGGCGCGACGCCGGCAGCCGCCCGGGAGGCGGCGCTGGTCTGAGCCGGCGGCCGGGGCCACCCGACACACGGCGCCGGTCTCCACCAGTGGCCGGGACCGCCCGACAGACGGCGCCGGTCTGAACGGCGCCCCTGGCCGGCCGGGAGGCGGATCTGAGCCGGCGGCCGGGGCCGCCCGGGGAGATGCCCGGCGGCCCCGCGCCGGCTCACTTGACGTCGATGCGCACCACGTCGAAGGCCGGGGTCTGGTTGGCCCGTTCCATCATCGGCACCCGGTGCGAGCCGTCGCCGGCCCAGACCGCGCACTGGGCGACACCGGATTCGGGCAGCCCGGGGATCTGGATGGTCACCTCGTCGGGCTCGGCGCCACCGCGGCTGTCCTCGGTGGCGACGAAGAAGGCCGGGACCTCCTGCGGCTGCGGCGGCTGCCGGAGGCTGTCCAGCATCCGGCAGGCGGTGTGGAAGTGGCCCCGCACCAGCCCCTGCTCGTTGAGCAGCGAACTCTCCACGTAGTAGCCGCCCTGGCCGGCGGCGAGGAAGCGGTCCCGGACCAGGTTCCGCGTCGCCACCCGGAGGGTGAACGGCTGGTTGGCGTTCACCTCGCCGGGAAAGTCGGTGATCAGCAGCGACGGGTTGTTGGCCGCCGCGCCGACCTCTCCGAACGCGGTGCTGACGCAGCGGTTCCCGTTCTGGAAACCGTCGTGGGGCCGCAACCGGCTCTCGTCGCAGTCGTTCGCGATCACACCCAGCCCGGCGCCCGGCCCGCCGTTGTCTCCACCATTGCCGTTTCCGCCGCCGTTGCCGCTTCCGCCGTTTCCGCCGCCGTTGTTGCCCCCGCCGTTGTTGCCGCCCCCGCCGTTGTTGCCGCCCCCGCCGTTGTTGCCGCCCCCGCCGTTGTTGTTGCCGCCTGTCGGGGCCACCTGGCACTCGGCGAGCCGGGCCAGGCCCTGCGGCCGGGGACCCACCCGGTCGATCGCGATGGTGATCCGCTCCAGCGTGGCCCGGCGCTTCCCGGCCAGCGGCCGCAGGATCGCGTCGCGGACGAAATCCTGCCCCCGGCGGCCCTCGGCGGCCAGCCTCCGGTCGGCCTCCGCGATCTGGGCCTGCAGCAGGCTCAGGTTCCGGTCGACCTCGGCCCGCGCGCGGTCGGGCACCCGCGGCAGCCGACCGGCCACGTCCGGACAGGCGATCGCCGAGCCGCCGTTGTCGGCCCCGCCTGCCCGGGTCTGCTGGCACTCGGCGAGCGACTGCTGCCCGTCACCCCAGTGGTTGCGCACCCACCGGCCGTCCTGCCAGGTCCTGGTGGTGCCGGATCCGCTCGGCGCGGTCGCCCCGGGGCTCGGCTCCACGCAGGCCGCCGAGGCGGGCCTGGCCGAGGTCGACCGCCGGTCGTGGGCCGACGACATCTGGGTCACGGCGACGACTCCACCGAAGACGGCGAGCGTGCCGACCACGGCCAGCAGCCGCTTGCTCCGCGCGTGCCCGGATGACCGGCGCGCCCGTGTGGACCTGCGCATCGAATTGCTCTCCTTCTCGATCCGGTAGTTGATTCCAGACCTCGGCGGACCGACGGAAATGACATGGCACACCCCGACGGAGGTCGCCGCGGCGGACCGTTGGCACGTCGATTGGCGACGATGCCCTTTCCGCACCGTCTTCCGCGCCGCGCGGCGCGAACGGGGAAATCCTGTCCATTCCCGCAGGAGTACGGGACGACAGCCGTGAAGGTTCAACGCGCATCGCAGAATCCGCGCCGCCGGCCAGGGCCGGGACGGGTGGGTTCGCGCCGTCGGTCGGCCCGGACGGCTCAGTCCGCGCAGAGGTGCGCGAAGGCGAACCCGTTCGTCATCTCGCCGTGCCGCGACTCCAGCCGCCGGATCTCGGCGAGCAACTCGTCTCGGGGCGTCAGGGCCGGCTCGGCCGTCTCCAGGTCACGCAGCCGCTCACCGACGGCCATCGCCGCCAGGTCCTCGGCCAGGCGGGCGGGGTCCACGCCGACGGAGAGGCGTTCCTCGCGTACCGTCACCCGCTCCACCAGGCAGGCGCCGGGGCGCACCTCGACCCAGCTCCACCCCTCGGCCGGCCCGCCCCGCCAGTTGACGTGCAGCCCGCGGACGATGGGGTCCGCCAGCCGCCGCGACACGTACGCGTCGATGGTCGCGGCCCTGGCCAGGGCGCCGAGGTCGTTGACGTGGCCGGTACGCCCGTCGGGGAGCCGGCCGAGGATGTCGCGGAACCCGACCGGGAGAGCGTCCCCCGGCTCCGGTTCGCCGGCGCCGATCGCCGTGTAGGCCCTCGCGTCGATCACGTACGACACGATCGACCGCCCGTGCTCGTCGGCCCGCAGCGTGGGCGACCCGATCCGCAGCACCGCCAGGCCGACCGCCTCGGCGACCACGCTCTTCAACCGCTCGGCGCGCTGCCCGGCGGAGCCCGCGGGCGCGACCGGACCGATCTCGACGGCGAAGACCGGGCGGGCCGTGTCGGCGGCGCAGACGACGAAGTCGTAGCCCTCCCGGGTGGCGGTGCTCCACTGGTGGCCGGTGACCCCGGTCGGGCGGCGCTGCACGAGCTCGCCGAGCCGGCGGGCGCCGTGCACGAGCTGGCCGGCCCGGGTGAGCAACGGGCCCCGCCCGCCGTCCCCGGGTATCACGCGCAGCCAGGAACCGTCCCCGCCACCGGTGCTCGTCATCCGCCTGATCCGTCCGTCCTGCCGTCGACGCGGGCCGACCCGTCGGCCGGGGCGAGTCTAGGCCGTCGATCATGGCCGGTGGCGCGGCGGTGGCGCGGCGGGACGGGCGCGAAATCCGGTTGAGCCGCCGGGATCGCGCCGCTGTGATGGGCCACGTGACGATGTTCCTGGGCACCGACCGGCTGGTGCTGCGCGAGTTCACCCGCGACGACGCGGAGCTGCTCGTCGAGCTCGACGGCGACCCCGAGGTGATGCGGTACCTCACCGGCGGGCGGCCCACCCCGCCGGAGGCGGTCCGGGAGCGGATCCTGCCCCGGATGCTCGAGCACTACCGCCGACCGCCGGGGCTGGGCTGGTGGGCGGCGCTGCGCCGGGGTCCGGGCGAGTTCCTGGGCTGGTTCGAGTTCCGTCCGGTCCGCGACGGCGACGTCCGCGAGGTGGAGCTGGGCTACCGGCTGCGGCGGGCGGCCTGGGGCGGCGGCCTCGCCACCGAGGGCTGCCGGGCGCTGATCGCGAAGGGCTTCACCGAGCTGGGCGTGGAACGGGTGACGGCGAACACGATGACGGTGAACACGGCGTCCCGCCGGGTGATGGAGAAGGCCGGGCTGCGCTTCGTGCGCACGTACGTCGAGGACTGGCCGGAGAGGATCGACGGGTCGGAGCACGGCGAGGTCGAGTACGCGCTGACCCGGCAGCAGTGGCTGCGACCGGACGCCGGGCAGGTCCGCCCGTAGCCCGCCTCCCCGGCGGGTCGCCCGGCGCCGACCAGTCCTCTCCGCGCCGCTACTCGGCGCCCGTCACCAGCCCCTCGATGGTGTGCCACTGCGGGCCACGGCCGACCGCGCCGTCCGGGCCGGCGCGGGCCTCCCGGAAGGCCGCCGCGATGTCCTCGCCGACGCGGTCCACCCACTCCACCGGGAAGGCGCCTCGACAGGCGGTGATGTCGGGCAGGGCCGGGGCGAGGCATGATCGACCTCGAAGCCGGGAGGTGCGTGGGTTGCGTGTCGTGTCGCTGGTGCCGTCGCTGACCGAGGCGGTGACGCTGACCCTGCCCGGGGCCCTGGTCGGCGCCACCGACTGGTGCACCCACCCGGAAGGGCTGGACGTCGCGCGGGTCGGCGGCAGCAAGTACCCCGACCTGGACCGCGTGCTCGCGCTGCGGCCCGACCTGGTCCTGCTCAACGTCGAGGAGAACCGCCGAGCCGACGCCGACGCGCTGGTCGCGGCCGGCGTGCCGGTGCGGGTGACCTACCCGCGGACCGTCGACGAGGCGCTGACCGAGCTGGCCGACCTGCTCCGCGAGCTGGGCGCCCCGGCCGAACCGGAGTGGCTGCTCGCGGCCCGCCGGGCCTGGGCCACCCTGCCGGCCTCCCCGCCGCCCCGCCGGGCGGTGGTGCCGGTCTGGCGTCGCCCGTGGGTGGTGCTGGGCGCCGACACCTTCGCCGGGGACGTGCTGCGTCGGCTCGGCGTGACCAACCTCTACGCCGACGACCCCGAACGCTACCCGCGACCGAGCCTCGACGAGCTGCGCGCCCGCGAGCCGGAACTGGTGGTGCTGCCCGACGAGCCGTACCGGTTCACCGCCGAGGACGGGCCGGAGGCGTTCCCCGGCGTCCCCTGCGCCCTGCTCTCCGGGCGGCACCTCACCTGGTACGGGCCGTCCCTGGCCGCGGCGCCCGCCGTACTCTCCGCCCAGCTCGCCGACCCCGTCGTCCGGCCGGGCTGACCGCCGGCGACCCACCGGGCGTGCCCTCGCAGGCGGGGCAGGTCGACAGCGCCGGCGGCGTGGCCGGCGAGCGACCGGCCCGCCCCACGACCGCCGACGCCCCGGGCGTGCCACCAGCGCCATCCAGACCCACGCGACCAGCAACGCCCTCCCCGTCGCGCCGCTCCCGGTCGGGGTCAGCGGCCGGCGTGCCGGAGGCGCTCCCGGCGGGCGGCGAGCACGCTCCAACCGATCGCGACGGACAGGGTCAGCACCACCACCGCGAGGGTGAGCCAGACCGGCAGCTTCCCCACCGGCGTCTCGGCCAGGATGAGCTTCACCCCGGCGAAGGCCAGCAGCAGGGCCAGCCCGTACCGCAGGTAGCCGAAGTGGCGCAGCAGCCCGGCCAGGCAGAAGTAGAGGCTGCGCAGCCCGAGCACGGCGAACGCCGTCGCCGTCCAGACCAGGAACGTGTCGGTGGTGATGGCCAGGATCGCCGCCACCGAGTCGATGGCGAAGACCACGTCGGTGGCCTCGATGGCGACCAGCGCGACCAGCAGCAGGGTCGCCCGGCGTCGCCCGCCGATCCGGACGGTGAACCGGCCGCCGTGGTGGCGGGGCTCGGTGGGGACCATCCGCCGGAACAACCGGACCGCGAGGTTCCGTTCGGGCTCGACGTCCGGCTCGCCGCGTACCGCGAGTCGCCACCCGGTCCAGATGAGGAACGCGCCGAGGACGACGCCGGCCCAGGCCAGCCGTTCCAGCAGTTGCGCGCCGGCGAGGATGAAGACCAGCCGGAACGCGAGCGCCCCGACGACGCCCCAGAAGAGCACCTTGTGCTGGTAGCCGGCGGGCACCCGGAAGTACCCGAACAGCAGCGCGAAGACGAACACGTTGTCGACCGAGAGGGCCTTCTCCAGCAGATACCCGGAGAAGTACGCGCCGGCCGGCTCCCCGCCGCGCCAGAGCCAGACCACCAGCCCGAAGGAGAGCCCGGCGCTGATCCACACGCCGCTCCACACCAGCGCCTCGCGCAGTTCGATGACGTGGTCGTCACGGTGGGAGAACATGTCCACGGCCAGCATGACGGCGATGACCGCACCCACCGCCGCCCAGGCCCACAGCGGCGCCGCGAACGTCGCCTCGTCCACCCGGCGCCCTCCGCATCCACGACGGTGGTCCCGCCTGCCACGGCCGACCCGACGACCCCGGCACGGGCACGGGCACCGCACGCGGGGCTCGGCGGCGGAACCCGACCGCGTCCGCCCCGAGCCTAGGCGAGCCGCCCGCCGCCCGGCGGCGGTCCGGGCAAGTCGCGCGCGTCGACCGCGACGGGGCACGCCGACGGGTCCCGCCGGTGGCGGGACCCGTGCCCGGCCGTCAGGCCACCGGGGTCACCCGGCCCGCGTCCAGCTCGACGAGGCCGGTGTCGTCGACGTCGTACGCGATGGTGCTGGTGACCGTGACCACGCCGCTGACCTGTCCGGCCAGGCGGGCCGCCAGCTCGGCCGCGCTGCGCCGGTCCAGCCGGCCGTCGAGCGTCACCTCACCGTCGCGCACCTGCACGGTGACCAGTCCGTCCCGCACCGCGAGCACCCGGCGCAGCACCTCCTGCACGACGTCCTCGCGGATCTCCGCGTCGGTGCGCAGGTGCACCCGCAACAGGTCACCCCGGGTGACGATGCCGACCAGGCGGCCCAGGTCGTCGAGCACCGGCAGCCGCTTCACCGAATCCCGATCCATCTGCCGGGCGGCGGCGGTGACGGTCGCCCCCGGCCAGGTCGTCACCGGCGGCGCGGTCATCAGGTCCCGGGCCAGCAGCGCGTCGGCCTTCTCCCGGGCGGTGCGCCGGCGCCGCCCCTCGAAGATGCGCCGCTCGTCGGGATGGCCGGCCCGCTCCACCTTGTGCAGCAGATCGGACTCCGACACCACGCCGAGCACCCGGCGGAACCCGTCCACCACGGGCACGCCGCTGATGCCCCGGCGGACCAGCGCGTCGACGATCTCGCGGTACGGGGTCTCCTCCCCCACCCACGCGACGTCCCGCGTCATCACGTCGCCCACCTGCCACGTCCTCATCACGACCTCCCTGCCGTTGTCACCTGCGACGGTATGGCCGCGCCGGTCCGCCCCGTCAGGGCCGCGCGACCGGGTCGACACGGCCGAGCGGACCGGTGCGGCGGGGGTCCAAGGTCCCGGCCCGACGGGGCCCGGTCGGCCCTGCCCACGGGCCGCCGACAGGCGTCCAATGGAGATGCCACCGGAAAGCGCGGTGCGAGGCACACGAAGGGACGTGGAGACAATGACCGCGACGATCGAGCGGGCCACCGCCAAGAACATCGCTCCGGCGGCGCAGACCTGGCACATCGGCGAGACCACCCGCGAGCGTGCCACCCGGTACGTCTTCGCCGGCATCCGGATCGCCCTCGGCTGGACCTTCCTCTGGGCCTTCCTCGACAAGGTCTTCGGCCTGGGACACGCCACCGAGGCGAAGAACGCCTGGATCAACGGTGGCAGCCCCACCAAGGGCTTCCTGACCTTCGGCGCGGCCGGCCCGTTCAAGGACTTCTACAACGGGATCGCCGGGGCCGCCTGGGCGGACGTGCTCTTCATGACCGGTCTGGCCGCGATCGGCGTGGCGCTGCTGCTGGGCATCGGGATGCGGGTGGCGGCCGTCGCCGGCGCGGTGCTCTACGTGATGATGTGGACGGTCGTCCTGCCTCCCGAGAACAACCCCTTCATGGACGACCACCTGCTCAACGCGGCCCTGCTGGTCGGCCTCGCGCTGATCAACGCCGGTGCCACCCTGGGCCTGGGCGCGACGTGGGCGAAGCTTCCCGTCGTCCAGCGGTTCCCCTGGCTCCGGTGACCTGACCGGCACCTTCCCCCAGCGGGCGTCACCACCGGTGACGCCCGCTGGCGCGTGTGCGCCCACCGCCTGCGGCGCGGGCCCAGTGGCCGCCCGCAGCGCGGGCGGCTTCGCCGGACCGCCGCGCGTCGGCCCGGCGCCATCGGGCAGGATCTGTGGTGACCGGGACACCAGTACCGAAACGGCAGGAGACTCCCGCATGAACCAGGCAGCAGGCGCCCGCTCCGGCAAGCCCGACGTGGGTCCGATCGAGGGCGCGCCCCCCGCCGACCTCCTCATCGAGGACATCACCGTCGGCGAGGGCCCGGAGGCCCAGCCGGGGCAGTTGGCCGACGTCCACTACGTGGGGGTCGCGCACTCCACCGGTCGCGAGTTCGACTCCTCCTGGAACCGGGGCGAGACCTTCGAGTTCCCGCTCGGCGGCGGGCAGGTCATCGCCGGTTGGGACCGGGGCGTCGTGGGCATGCGGGTCGGCGGCCGGCGCCGGCTGACCATCCCGCCGCACCTGGGCTACGGCGACCGGGGCGCCGGTGGCGTCATCAAGCCGGGCGAGACCCTGGTCTTCGTCGTCGACCTCGTCGGCGTCCGCTGAGCCACCGAGCCACGCACCCGGGGGCCGGCCCGCCACGCGCCGCAGGCCCCGATCGCCGGCCGGTCGGCCCTCACACGGCCGGCCGGTCGGCCGTCACACCGCCGGCCACCGGCTGGCACGCCGCCGGGCTGATCGGTGACGGGCTGAGCGGCCCGCCGGTCGGTCAGCAGGCCACCAGCTCCCGGTCGGCGCAGGGGTCGACGATCGGGATGACCCGATGCAGGCCGGTGGCCCGCAGCACCCGCACGACCACCGGATCGGGGCGCAGCAGCACCAGCTCCCCGCCCCGGGCGCGGATGCGCAGGTGAGCAGCGACCAGCGCCCGCACCCCGGCCGCCGAGAGCACGCGCACGCCGGAGAGGTCGAGCCGGAGCACCGGCCGGGCCGGGGCCGACCAGAGCGCGGAGCGGAACGCGGCGACCGTGGCGATGTCGACCTCACCGGTCGCCCGCACGTCCACCACGTGATCGTCCACGCTGATCTCGACGTGGAACCGATCCTCACGCTGCCCCATGACGACGAATCTAGCCCCCACCACCGACATTTCCGCCCTGCCCAGGGACGGTTCCGGGTCCGCCCAGGGTCATCCCCGGGGCCACCCTGATCCTCCTCAGGGAGGACGCGCCGGGGCCCCACGGGTGCGACGACACCGGGCGAGAATGGGCCATGGTCGATCCCCGCCCCCGCGCGCCCTGGCTGATCCGCCCCGTCCGCGAGCCCGCCACCGTCCCGCCCCCGCTCGACGGGCCGTGGGCACCCACCGACCGCCGGCTCGACTCCGCGGAGCTGCTGCCCCTGCCCGACGGCGTCGTGGGTCCCGAGGACGTGGTGGTGGACCCGTCCGGGCGCGTGGTCAGCGGCACCGAGGACGGCCGGCTCTGGTGGTGGCCGGTCGACGCGCCGGCGGGCACCCCGCCCCGGCCGCTCGCCGAGACCGGCGGCCGGCCGCTGGGCGTGGAGGTCGACCCGCGCGACGGCAGTCTCGTGGTGTGCGACGCGTACCGGGGGTTGCTGCGGGTGACAGCCGACGGGGCGGTGCGGGAGCTGGGCGGGCGCGGGGCGACACCGCACCTGGCCGACAACGCCGCCGTCGCCCGCGACGGCACCGTCTACTTCACCGACTCCTCCGACCGCTTTCCCGTCTCGCACTGGAAGCGGGACCTGCTGGAGCACCGGCCCAACGGGCGGGTCCTGGCGTACGACCCGCGCAGCGGGCACACCGACGTCGTCTGCGCGGGGCTCTACTTTCCCAACGGGATCGCGCTCACCCCGGACGAGTCGGCACTGATGCTGGTGGAGACCGCCACCCACCGGCTGGTGCGGGTCGCCCTGCCCGACGGGACGGTCACCGTGCTGGCCGACCTGCCGGCGTACCCGGACAACCTCGCGCCGGTCGGCGACGGGACGTACTGGATCGCACTGCCCAGCCCCCGGGTGCCGGTCGTCGAGCGGTTGCTGCCGCACCCCCGGCTGCGCCAGCTCGTGGCGGTGCTGCCGGCCGCCGTACAGCCGAAGCCGCTGCGCTACGGGCTGGTCGCGCTGGTGGACGGCGAAGGGCGGGTGCTGCGGACGCTGCACGGCCCGCGCGGGCGCTACGACATGGTCACCGGCGTGCGCCAGCACGGCGAACGTCTCTGGCTGGGCAGCCTCACCGGCCCGGGAATCGCGCGGGTGCCGCTTCCCTGAGCCACGGCGACACGGAGCGACGCCCCCTCCGACGGCACGACGGCCCTGCTCGAAGACCCGGGACCGGGGCCGACCGCCCCGGCACGCGGGGCCGGAACCGGCCGCCCCGGCGGCACGTCAGGGGCCGACCACTCCGGCACGCGGGCAGGGCCGGCCGCCCCGGCACGCAGGCCGGGGACCGGCCCGCTCGGCGGCGGACCGGTCCCGCGGATGTGCGTACCGTCGGGTCAGCCGCCGCGGACGGACGGCGCGGGCGCCGGGGAGCCGCCGGCCACGGCGCCCGGGTGCGGGGCCTGCGACGGCGCCGGCCCCAGCCCGGCCGGCACGGGCAGTGCGCTGCCCTTGACGAACTCGTTCCAGCCGACGTTCCAGGCGGTCCAGCCGTTGCCCTCGGTCAACTCGACCTCGGTGCCCTTGATGGTGACCAGGTCGCCGACCTGGGTGACGCCCATCAGCCAGTCCGCGGCCTCGTTGGAGACGTTGGTGCAGCCGTGCGAGACATTGGTGTTGCCCTGGTCCCCCACCGACCACGGCGCCGCGTGGATGAACTCGCCGCCCCAGGTGAGCCGCTGGGCGTCCTCGACGTCGACCACGTAGGGGTCGGCCGAGCCCCGGGTGTCGAACGTCGTGAACTCGTGCTTCTCCATGATCACCATCTTGCCGCTGGAGGTCGGCGTACTCGGCTTGCCCATGCTGACCGGGATCTTGCGGACCACCTTGCCGTCGCGCAGCACGGACATCTGCTTGGTCGCGTTGTCGATCTCCAGCGCGACCTGCTTGCCGATCTTCGAGGTGGCGGTCCGGTCGGAGTCACCGACGCGGTCCTTGCCGATGGGCAGGCCCTCCAGGCCGGCGCGGACGCTGATCGTGGTCCCCGGGCGCCAGAAATCGGGGGCCCGGTAATAGGCCTGGCTGCCGTCGGACACCCACGACCAGGTGCCCGGCTGCGGCGGGTCGGTCTTCACGAACAATCGGCGCTGCACGTCCGCCCTGGCCTCTTTCGGAATGGGCGGGTCGAAGGCGACGGTCACCGGCATGGCCGTGCCGTACGTCCGGTTGCCGGCGAAGTACAACGTGCTGGTGACCTCCGGTTTCGCCGACTCGGGCATCGTGGTGAAGGTGGTCTTCCGGACGGTGGTCCGTCCCGAGTCGCCGGTGGCGGTCACCTCCGCGGTGTAGGTTCGCCGCGGCTGCAACGGCCGGCTCGGCACCCAGGCCGACCCGTCCTCCCGTGGCTCCGCCTTGACCTGCGCGCCCTTGTCGTCGGTGATGCGCACGGCGGTGACCCGCCCGCCCTTGACGGCGGTGCCCACCTCGGCGCTGATCGGCACCTCGCGGGCGCGGTCGGCGGGCGTCACGGTCAACTCCGGCGCCGCCGCCTGGCCCTCGGCCGGCCGGGCGCCCGGTTTGCGGTCGGCGGTGCACCCGCCGAGGGCCAACGGCGTGGCCGCGATCGTCACGGCCAGCACCGTCAGTCGCCGCCTCAACTTCATGATGCGTCCCCCCGTTAATTGGTGTCCCTCCGCCACATTCTCTCCACAGCACCCGGATAGGCGCGCAATTTCGGAGAAATGGTGAATCGTTTTCGGAGGGCATTTGCCGGGCTGCGCGGAATGGGCTCACTCGGCCTCGTTTCCGGATCCGTCCGCCGATCGCCCGGCCCGCCACCGCCGGCGTCGACAGTCCGCCCTGTCCCGGTTGCGCCGGCCCGCGTGGTTCACCCCGGGAGGACCGTCCCGCCTCACCCCCGGGAGGCACCCGGGAGAAGGCGGCGACGCGCCCTCAGTTCCAGTCGTCGTCGCCGTGGTTGCGTTCCCACCGGCCGCCGACGGGCGGGGTGTCCATGCGGATGGCGGCGTCGGCGTTGCCGGCGAGGTCGTTGTCCTCCACCCGGCAGTCGACGCAACTGCCCTCGTCGGTGATCCACAGCCCGTGGTTCTGGGTGCTCGGGTTCTTGTTGTCCCAGATCCGGTTGCCCCGGATGGTGGCCGAGTCGACCGCCGCGTTGATCGTGATGCCGGCCCGCACCGGCGGCCCGGCCGGCAGGTCGTACGGCGTCCCCGGCGGCGGCGTGCCCCCGCTCCACCCGCTGGCGGCGTCGGGACGGATGGGGGCGAGGGTGAGCTGGGTGTCGTCGTTGGCCGCCACGGTGGCGATCCGGTCGCCGACGCGCACCACCTTGCCCCGGTGGCCGTCGTTCGGCCACGTCGCCCGCCGGTCCACCACCGTCCGCTCGCTGTAGCGCACCGAGTCGCCCTGCCCGCTCATCGCCGGCGCCCACTGCCGCCCGTTGTTGCGGATGCGGTTGCCGACGATGATGGCGTCGCGCAGCGGGCGGTCGATGCGGATGGCGTCGGCGCTGTTGCCGTAGAAGTCGTTGCTCTCGATGACGATCTCCTCGGCGACGCACTCCTCCGCCCCGCCGAGGTTGCGCTGGTGGTAGCCGTGCCGGCCGTTGCCGCTGATCCGGTTGCCACGGATCGTGTACGGGCCGGGGGTGTTGCCGATGCTGACCCCGTCGCCCAGGTTGCCGTCGATGACGCAGTCGGTGAGCAGCCCGGCCCGGCCGGCGGTGTGCGCGGTGCCCTTCGCCGAGACGTGAAAGCCCGCCTCCAGGTTCCCGGTCATGGTGCAGGCGGTGACGATCAGGCCGTTGGCGCCCCAGTCGGAGATGCCGAACCGGTTGCCCTGGGCGTGGCAGCCGATGATGCGTACGCCCCGGGGGCGCAGCGCGTCCGCGTACTGCAACTCCAGGAAGATCCCGTTGGTCGCGTTGGCCACCGCGCTGCAGTTGACGATGTTGAACCGCTCGACGCTGCCCCAGCCGCCGATGCCGACACCGATGCCCGCGCCACCCATCTCCGTGCCGTTGTCCAGCCGCCCGCAGCCGACCACCAGCACCCCGTCGATGAGGCAGTCCTGGAGGAAGTCGCAGCCCAGGCCGGTGGCGGCGGTGTGGTGGATGTACAGGTTGCGGAACATGCCCCGGACGACGTACTGCAGGCCGAGCCCCTTGGCGAGTGGGTTGTAGTCGGCCGACGCCACGCCGGAACCGTCGATCTCGAAGTCGGCGAAGGTGCAGTCGGCCAGGTGCCGGTCCCGGTCGGCCCCGTGCTGCTTCTCGGTGTAGAACGCCAGCGGCGCGGGGTCGGCCCGGTTGCCGGAGTTGCTGAGCACGAAGCGGGTCGCCCCGGGGCCGGCGCCGACGAGCGAGACGCCCGAACGCCAGACCGTGCCCGAGTCCCGCATCGAGTAGACCCCGGGCGGGCAGTAGATGATCCGGACCCGGCCGTCGGCCGCGTACGCGTTCCCGAGGCGGTCCACCAGCGCGGCCAGGGCCGGCTGGTCGTTGGTCGCGCCGTCACCGACCAGGCCGTGCTCGCGGGCGTCGCACAGCAACGGCGCACCGGCGACCGCGTGTGGGCGTACGCCACCGGCGAAGGGCATCTCCGGGTACGCCACCTCGTCCTCCCCTCGACGGGACAGCCCGGCCCGCATTCCCGGCCCGGTCCAGGGGAAACGCCCGCCGCGACGGCGACGGCCCCGGCCCGCCGGGAGGCGGAGCCGGGGCCGTCGCGCCGCATCAGAGGTTGGCGATCAGCAGCGCCGGCCGCTCGACGCAGTCGGCGACGTGGCGCAGGAAGCCGCCGGCCACCCCGCCGTCGCAGACCCGATGGTCGAAGGTCAGGCTGAGCTGCGTCACCTTCCGCACCGCGAGCTGCCCGTCCACCACCCACGGCTTGTCCACGATCCGGCCCACCCCGAGCAGCGCCGCCTCCGGGTGGTTGATGATCGGCGTGGAGCCGTCGACGCCGAAGACGCCGTAGTTGTTCAGCGTGAACGTGCCGCCGGTCAGCCGCGCCGGGGGCAGCGTGCCGGCCCGGGCGGCCGTGGTGGTCGCGGTCAGCTCGGCGGCCAGCTCGGCGGTGGTGAGCCGCTGCGCGTCCCGCAGCACCGGCACGACCAGCCCCCGGTCGGTCTGGGCGGCGATGCCCAGGTGCACCCCGGCCGACTGCACGATCCGCTCGCCCTCGGTGTCGACCCGCGCGTTGAGCTGCGGGTACTTGCGCAGGCCGGACAGGCAGATCCGGGCCAGCAGAGCCAGGATGCTCACCGGCGCGTCCGGGGTCGCCGCGTTGATCGCGGCCCGGGTCTCCAGCAGCCCCGTGGCGTCGACGTCCACCCAGATGGTCACCTCGGGGATCTCGCGCCGGCTGCGGGAGAGTTTGTCGGCGATCGCCTTGCGGATGCCGGTCAGCGGGACGATCACGTCCGCCGCCTCGGGCACGGCCGACACGACGGGCTGGTCCGGCACCGCCGCGAGCCGGGCGGCCGGCGACGACGCCTCGGCCACCGCGGCCTCCACGTCGGCGCGGCGCACCACCCCGCCCGGACCCGTGCCGCGCAGGGCGGCCAGGTCGAGGCCGTGCTCGCGGGCCAGCCGGCGCACGATCGGGGAGATGACCAGGGGCGCCGCGTCGCGCGGACGGTCCGCGGGCTCGGCGGCGGCCGGGCGGGGGTCGAGGGCCGTCGGGCGGGGGTCGGGGGCCGTCGGGCGGGGGTCGGGGGCCGCCGCGAGGCGGGGCCGGCGACGCCGCCGTCCCGCGCCGCCGTGGCCGGTGCCGTACCCGATCAGGACGTTTCCGGAGCCGGCGCGCTCCTCCTCGCGGTAGGTGGCGTGGCCGGCCGGCTCGTCGCCGGTCCCGCCGTCGCCGGCCAGCGGCGCGATGGTGATCAGCGGCTGGCCGACCGGGCGGGTCTCGCCGGCCGCGCCGTGCAGCGCCACGACCCGCCCGGCGTACGGGCAGGGCACGTCGACGACGGCCTTGGCGGTCTCCACCTCCACGACGGTCTGGTCCACCGTGACCACGTCGCCGACGGCGACCCGCCACTCGACGATCTCGGCTTCGCTCAGCCCTTCGCCCAGGTCGGGCAGGAGGAAGACCTGCGTCCCGTCCACGGTCGTCACGCCGCGCTCCCCCGGGTCACCCAGCGCTCGTCCGGCTGGTCGTCCCACTGGAGCCGGGCCACCGTGTCGAGCACCCGGTCCACCGACGGCAGGTGGGTGTGCTCCAGCATCGGCGCCGGGTACGGGATGTCCAGCCCGGACACCCGCAGCACCGGGGCGTGCAGGGCGTGGAAGCAGCGCTCCTGCACCCGGGCGGCGATCTCCGCGCCGACCCCGGCGAACCCCTGCGCCTCCTGGATCACCACGCACCGGCCGGTGCGCCGGACCGAGGCGGTGACGGTCTCGTCGTCGAACGGCACGATGCTGCGCACGTCCACGACCTCCAGGTCCCAGCCCTCCTCGCGGGCGGCCTCGGCGGCCTCCAGCGCCACCGGAACCGCCGGCCCGTACGCGACCAGCGTGGCGTCGCGGCCCGGCCGGCGCACGACGGCCCGGCCGATCGGCGCGGTCGTGGCCGGCAGCTCCGCGTCGGCGCTGGAGAAGTAGAGCTTCTTCGGCTCCATGAACACGACCGGGTCCGGGTCGTCGATCGCCTGGCGCAGCAGCGAGTACGCGTCCTCGACCGTCGCCGGGGTGACGACCTTCAGCCCCGGCGTGTGGGCGTAGTACGCCTCGGACGAGTCGCAGTGGTGCTCGACTCCGCCGATGCCGCCGGCGTAGGGCACCCGGATGACGATCGGCACGCTCAGCGCGCCGCGGGTGCGGTTGCGCAGCTTCGCCACGTGCGAGGCGATCTGCTCGAACGCCGGGTACGCGAACGCGTCGAACTGCATCTCGACCACCGGGCGCAGCCCGGACATGGCCAGGCCGACGGCGAAGCCGACGATGCCGGCCTCGGCGAGCGGGGTGTCGAAGCAGCGCTTGTCACCGAAGCGGGCCTGGAGGCCGTCGGTGATCCGGAAGACGCCGCCGAGCGCCCCGACGTCCTCGCCGAAGACGAGCACCCGGTCGTCGTCGAGCATCGCGTCGGCGAGCGCGGCGTTGAGCGCCTTCGCCATGGTCAGGGCGGCCATCAGCGCTCACTCTCCTCGTCCGCGGCGGCGGCCAGCTCGGCGCGGACCTGCTCGCGCTGCTCGACCAGCTGCGGGGTGGGCTCGGCGTATACGTGGTCGAACAGGCTCATCGGGTCGACCGTCGGCTGCGCGTTCATCCGGGTGCGCAGGTCGGCGGCGTACGCCTCGGCCTCCTCGGCGACGGCGGCCACGCCCGCGTCGTCGAGCACGCCGCGCGAGCGCAGGTACGCCTCCAGGCGGGCCACCGGGTCGCGGTCCCGCCACGCCTCGACCTCGGCGCCGTCGCGGTAGCGGGTGGCGTCGTCGGCGTTGGTGTGCGGCTCCATCCGGTAGGTGTGCGCCTCGACCAGGAACGGGCCCCTGCCGGCGCGGGCGTGCTCGACCGCGCGGGTGAGCACCGCGAGGACGGCCACCGGGTCGTTGCCGTCGACCTGCTCGCTGGGCACGCCGTAGCCGACGCCCTTGTACGCCAGCGACGGGGCGGCGGTCTGCCGGGACAGCGGGACGCTGATGGCGTACCGGTTGTTCTGCACGAAGTAGACGACGGGGGCCTTGAACACGGCGGCGAAGTTGACGCCCTCGTGGAAGTCGCCCTCGCTGGTGGCGCCGTCGCCGATGAACGCCAGCGCCACGGTGTCCCGCCCCTGGTACGCCTCGCCGTAGGCCAGCCCGGCGGCGTGCACGCACTGCGTCGCCAGCGGGGTGCACTGCGGGGCGGTGCGCCGCTCGGCGGGGTCGTACCCGCAGTGCCAGTCGCCGCGCAGCAGCGTCAGCACCTCGACCGGGTCGATGCCCCGGGAGACCAGCGCCATGGACTCCCGGTAGGTCGGGAAGACCCAGTCGTCCTCGCGCAGGGCGAGGACGGCGCCGACCTGGCAGGCCTCCTGGCCACGCGAGGACGGGTAGACGGCCAGCCGGCCCTGCTTGGTCAGGGCGGTGGCCTGGACGTCGAAGCGGCGGCCGATCACCATCCGCCGGTACATCTCGACGAGCGCCTCGACGGGCGGCTCGGGGTAGTCGGCGGGGGCGGGCAGCGGCGTGCCGGTGGGATCGAGCAGGCGTACCGGCTCGGTGGCCGGCAGCAGCGGCTTGGCCGGGTCGGGTGGGGTGGCCTTCCGGCGGCTGCGCGGGGATGCCCTGCGGACCGCCTCGGGTGTGGTCGTCACGGCGGGACCTCCTGGGACGTGTGGTGGGCCTATGCTCCTGCCGTCGGATGATTGACTCAAGATCCATGACAAACGCGGGACGGATGGCATGCGAGAGGCACCCAGATGAGCCAGGAATCCGGGGCGGGCGGGGAGCCGGCGGCCGGAACGGGACGTTCGGCCCGCCCCCTCGACGAGGTCGACCGGCGCATCCTCGACGAACTGGTCCGTGACGGCCGCACCTCGGTGCGCACCCTCGCCGAGCGGATCCACATCTCCCGTACCAACGCCTACGCCCGGGTGGAGCGGCTGCTACGCGACGGGGTGATCACCGGGTTCCGGGCGCAGGTCGCACCCGAGGCGGCGGGGCTGGGCACCTCGGCGTACGTCGCGTTGAAGATCGAGCAGAACACGTGGCGCGAGGTGTCGGCGGAGCTGGCCCGGGTGCGCTACATCGAGCACGCCGCGCTGCTCGGCGGCGACCACGACGTCCTCGCCCTGGTCCGGGCGCCGGACAACGCAACCCTGCGGGACGTGGTGCTGGGCCGGGTGCAGAGCATCGCCGGGGTGCTGTCGACCCGCACGTGGCTGGTCTTCGACGAGTTCGACGGCGAGCGCAGCCCGTGGGAGTGAAGCGGCGCAGCGGCCTCCCCGCTCAGCGCTCCGGCGGAGCCTCCAGCCCTTCCCGGTCGGCCAGTTCCAGCAGCGGTTCCAGGGAGAAGCGCCGGTCGTCGAGGCCGGCGTGCGGGTCGCCGCACTCGGCGAACCGGGCGGGCATCGTGGTGACGTCGAAGTCCTCCGGCCGCACGTCGTCCAGCTCGGACCAGTCCAGCGGCGCGGAGACCAGGGCCTTCGGGGTGGGACGGATGGAGTACGCCGAGGCCATCGTGTGGTCCCGGGACATCTGGTTGTAGTCGATGAAGACCGGGCGGTCCCGCTGCTCCCGCCACCAGGTGGTGGTGACCAGGTCCGGCAGCCGGCGTTGCAGCTCGCGGCCCAGCGCCAGCACCGCCCGCCGGCAGTCGCCGAAACTCCACCGGGGCTCGATCGACAGGTAGATGTGCAGGCCCCGCCCGCCGGTGGTCTTCGGGTAGCCGGTCAGGCCCAGCTCGTCGAGGAACGCGCGCACCTCGTGGGCGACCGGCACCACCTGGTCGAAGCCCACCCCGGGCATCGGGTCGAGGTCGATCCGCAACTGGTCGGGCCGCTCGACGTCGGCGGCGGAGACCGGCCACGGGTGGAACCGCAGCGTGCCGAGGTTGGCCGCCCAGATCACCACGGCCAGCTCGCTCGGCGCGATCTCGTCGGCCGTACGCCCGCTCGGGAACGTGATGTGCGCGGTGCGGACCCACTCGGGCGCGCCCGCCGGCAGCCGCTTCTGGTAGAAGGCGTCGCCCCGGTTGTCCTGCCGGGTGCCGATCTTCGCACCCTCGAAGACGCCGCGCGGCCACCGCTCCAGCATCGTCGGCCGGTCCCGCAGGGCGCGCAGGATGCCGTCGCCGACGGCGAGGAAATAGCGCACCACGTCCAATTTGGTCAGCCCCAGTTCCGGGAAGTAGGGCTTGTCCGGACTGGAGACGCGGACGACCCGCTCCCCCACCGTGATCTCCTCGGCCGCCGTCGCCACGTCTCACACCGTAGCGGTGACCGGCCGGCGCCGTGGGCCAGCGCCCCGGGCCCGGGCCGGGTTCGCCGCAGGGGCGGGCCGGGTTCGGGCGGTCGGGAGGCCGGCCGGGCCTGGGTCGTTCGGGCGGTCGGGAGGTCTGCCGGGCCTGGGTCGTTTCGGGCGGAGAGGAGGCCGGGACGCGGGCGGTGAGAGGCGGCCGAGTCGCTCAGGCGATCAGCATGATCGAGTCGCTCAGGCGATCAGCATGATGCCGACGATCACAAGCGGCAGGCCCACGAAGAGGAAGACCCCGATGCCGGTCAGCACCCGCCCGCCGCCCCCGCTCTCCCGCTCGGGTGCGAGCCCGAAGATGGTCCGGGCGTCGAGCATGCCGATCCGGCTCAGGGTCAGGTCGCTGGTCACGCCGAGCAGGGTGCCGACGACCACGAGGGCGACGCCGAACCGGTAGCGGAAGTCGCCACCCGCGACCGCCACCCAGATCCCCGCCGAAGCCGCGACCACGACGAGCGCGATCACGAACAGCACGAGCGCCTCGCGCAGACCCCTGACGACCGTCATCGGCGGCTCCATCCCGTGCGACCCGGATGGACATTGTCCACGTCGACAGCGGTCCGCGCTGCCCCCGCGCGCCGGTCGTACGCGGCGGGGGCCGGGCGGCCCGTCTCGGGCCCCGGCCCCCGCCGGCTGTGGTCAGCTCATGTCCTCCTGAAGGCGCGCCATGAGCATCTTCTTGCCCTGCTCGCCCGCCTTGCGGTTGTTCTCCTGGATCTTCCGGAACCAGGTCGCCAGTTCCGAGTCGCCCCGAGCGTCCGCGTCGGCGATGTAGGTGTCCAGTTGCCAGATGTGCTTCAGCGACATCTGCAGCGCGTGGATCAGGTCGTAGTTCTGATCCTTCACCGGGCTGATCTTTTCCTTCGTCATGGTCGCCACGGAATACCTCCCCGTCTCGCTGTTCGGTGGCGGCAGCGCTTACCCGGCCTGCCGCCGTTCACGCCCGCGACCGGGGCGCCGGAGGGGCGCACGACACCGCCGGCCGCACGGGTGGGCGCGGTTATCCAGGTCGGGCCCCGGGTAGGGGTTGCCGCATGGCGGAACTGGCAGCGCTCTGGATCGTCCGACACGGCGAGAGCACGGCGAACGTGGCGGCCACGGCGGCGGAGGCGTCCGGCGCCGAGCTGATCGACCTGACCCACCGGGACGCGGACGTGCCGCTGAGCCCGACCGGCGAGGAGCAGGCGCGGGCCACTGCGCGGTGGCTGGCCGGGCTGCCCGAGGGCCGCCGACCGGACGTCGCGGTGGTGTCGCCGTACCTGCGGGCGGTGCAGACCGCCGAGCTGGCCCTGGCCGGCACCGGGATCCCGCTCAGCCGGGACGAGCGGCTGCGCGACCGGGAACTCGGCATCCTGGACGGGCTGACCGGGCACGGGGTGCGCCGCCGCCATCCGGACGAGGCGGAGCGCCGGGACCGGCTCGGCAAGTTCTACTACCGGCCGCCGGGCGGCGAGTCCTGGACGGACGTGGCCCTGCGCCTACGTGCCCTGCTGGGCGACCTGCGCCGCGACCACGAGGGCCGGCGGGCGCTGCTGTTCGGCCACGACGCCCTGGTCTTCCTGATCCGTTACCTGGTGGAGGGGCTCACCGAGGCGGAGCTGATGGCGCTGACCCAGGAGCAGGTGATCGCCAACTGCTCCGTCACGGGCTGGTCCGCCGGGCCGGACGGCCGGCTGACCCCTGACGTGTTCAACGACGTCGGCCACCTGCGGACACAGGGCGCCCGGCCGACCAGGGAGGACGAGGTCCATGCCGAACCGGTCTGACACCCGGGTGATCACCCCCGGCCTGCTGCGGGACTGGGCGCTGCCCGTGCCGACCGGCGGCAAGGAGGCACGCGGCACGGTGCTGGTGGTCGGCGGCTCGCGGTTCACCCCCGGCGCGGTGCTGCTCGCCGGCGTGGCGGCACTGCGGGCCGGGGCGGGCGTGCTGCAACTGGCCGCGGCCGAGTCGACCGCCGCCGCGCTGAGCATCCAGGTGCCCGAGGCGCTGGTGGTGGGCCTGCCCGAGACCGCCGACGGCGCGGTCGCCGGACGGCCCGGCGAGCTGCTGGCCGACCTGGTGGCCGACGCCGACGTGGTCGCCGTCGGCCCGGGCCTCAAGGACATCGACGAGACGGCACGCCTGCTGCGCCTCGTGCTCGACGCGGCCGCCCGGGAGACGGCGCTGGTGCTCGACGCGTACGCCCTAGGGGCGCTCAGCCACGCCCCGGACCTGCTGGTCGGCGCCGGGCGGCCGGTGGTGCTGACGCCCAACCTCACCGAGGCCCGGCACCTGCTCGGCCGTGACCCCGGCGACGACCTGGACGCCGACGCGATCGAGCTGGCCCGCCGGTACGACGCCGTCGTCTCGCTCTACGGCCACATCGCCGCCCCGGACGGCCGGAGCTGGCGGGAGGAGAGCGGCGACGCCGGACTCGGCACGTCCGGCAGCGGGGACGTCCGGGCCGGGCTGCTCGCCGGGCTGCTGTCCCGCGGCACCGAGCCGGCGCAGGCGGCGTGCTGGGCGGCGTTCGCCCACGCGGTCAGCGGCCAGCGGCTGGTGCCGCGGTACGGCCGGATCGGGTTCCTCGCCCGGGAGCTGCTCGACGAGATCCCCCACACCCTCGCCACCGTCTGACACCCTTTTGTCTGGCCGAACGGATGTGTGTAACGCCACACCGCGCTCCTACGCTGGTCCATCGGAGGCGGGCGTCCCGCCCTCCTCCCGCCGGCCGCTCCCCGCCAGGGGGCGTACCCGGCTGGAAACAGCCCCCTGGGAGTCTGTGTGAAGAACCTCCGTCGCAAGACACTGGCTGCCGCGTCCGCCGTGACGCTCGGCGTCGGCCTCGCCGTCGCCGGCGGGCTGGCCCCGGCGGCGTCGGCCGCCAGCCCGGACACCACGTTCCTGGTGCTCGCCCCTCAGGGCGCCAAGACCGACAAGGCGGCCGCCCGCGTGGCCGCCGCCAAGGGCACCGTGGTGGCCAGCTACGACCAGATCGGCGTGCTCGTCGTCCGGTCGACCAACCCCGACTTCGCAACTGACGTGGCGGGCGCGGGCGTCGACTCGGTGGCGTCCACGGCCGGCCTGGGCACCGCCCTCGACGAGGGCGAGACCCTGGAGGTCTCCGCGGCCGGGGCGGTCAACACGACCGCCGACCCGACCAAGGAGCCCCTCTTCGGTCAGCAGTGGGACATGCCGATGATCGACGTCCCGCAGGCCCACGCCGTCAACGCCGGCCGCGCCGACGTGGTCGTGGGCGTGCTGGACAGCGGCATCTCCTCCAGCCACCCCGACCTGGCCAGCCAGATCGCCAAGAACAAGAGTGCGTCCTGCATCGGTGGGGTCTCCGACACCACCGAGGCCGCCTGGAACCCGACCACCTCCGACCACGGCACCCACGTGGCCGGCACCATCGCCGCCGCCGTCAACGGCGTCGGAGTGACCGGCGTCGCGCCGGGCGTCAAGGTGGCCGCCGTGAAGGTGGTCAACGACGACGGCTACATCTTCCCGGAGGCCGCGGTCTGCGGGTTCATGTGGGCCGCCGAGCAGGGCATGCAGCTGACCAACAACAGCTACTACATCGACCCGTGGCAGTTGAACTGCCGCAACGACGCGCGTCAGCGCCCGGTGTGGAAGGCGGTCCAGCGGGCCCTGCGTTACTCGCAGAGCAAGGGCGTGCTGCACGTCGCGTCCGCGGGCAACTCCAACTGGGACCTGGCCCACAAGATCACCGACACGGGCAGCCCGAACAACGGGACGCCCGAGGAGCGCGAGAACCTCACCAGCTCCTGCCTCGTCCTGCCGGGCGAGGCGCCGGGCGTGGTGACGGTCTCGGCCGTGGGCCCGACCGGGGAGAAGAGCTACTACTCCTCGTACGGCCAGGGCGTGGTCGAGGTGACGGCGCCGGGTGGCGACACCCGCTTCCGTACGCAGGGCGTCCGCTCCACGCTGACCGACGGCATCCTGTCCACCACCTACAACACCGCCACGAAGACCAACGGCTGGGGCTACAAGCAGGGCACGTCGATGTCCTCGCCGCACGCCGCCGGCGTGGCCGCCCTCGCCGTGTCGGCGCACCCGGGCATGACCCCGGGCCAGCTGTCGGCCTTCCTGGGCAACACCGCCGAGTCGATCCCCTGCCCCAGCGGTGTCTACAACCCGGTGCCGCTGATCGCGGCCGGCCCGAACGCCTACGACGCCACCTGCTCCGGCGGGCAGCGCAACGGGTTCTACGGCGCCGGCATGGTCAACGCGTACAACGTGGTGAGGTAGCCACTCGCACGACCTGTGGTGGGGCCCGGCGGCATTCCGCCGGGCCCCACCCGTTTTCGCTGCTCACGGCCGGGGTAGGGGATGAGGCGTCAGACGAGCCGAGGAGGTCAACGGTGTCCACCGATGCCATCGTGGTGTTGAAAGAGGACCACAAGGAGATGCGCCGCCTGTTCAAGGCCTTCCAGGATGCCGAGGATGGGCCGGCCGCGCAGCGGCAGAAGCTGGTGAGCGAGATCCTGGAGGCCCTCACGGTGCACACCTACCTCGAGAACGAGGTGATGTACCCGGAGGTCCGCAAGCTCCTGCCCGACCTGGAGGACGACATCCTCGAGTCGTACGAGGAGCACCACGTCGCCGACGTGCTCTGCGCCGAGCTGTTCACCATGGACGCCGACGACGAGCGCTTCAACGCCAAGACCACGGTGCTGATCGAGAACGTCCTGCACCACGTCGAGGAGGAGGAGCAGGAGTGGTTCCCCAAGGTGCGCGAGGCGCTCGGCCGTAAGCAGCTCCAGGAGATCGGCGAACGGATGATCGAGCTGCGCGCCGACGCGCCGCGCAAGCCCACCGACCCCAAGGCGATCAAGAAGTCGCTCGACGCCGTGACGGCCTGATCCGCCTGCCCCCGACGGGCCCCGGTGCGCCGGGGCCCGTCGTCATGCCGGGGGCGCGGGCAGGATGCGCCGCAGCGACGGCGGTACGGACCGAGTCCGCCACTCCCTGGGGTAGCCGACCGAGACCTCCTCGAACCGCACCCCGTCGTGCCAGGTGGTCCGGGGGATGTGCAGGTGACCGTAGACCACGGCGGTCGCGTCGAAGCGCAGGTGCCAGTCGGCCGTGGCCTCGGTGCCGCACCACTGGGCGAAGATCGGATAGCGCAGGATCCGGGTCGGCTCGCGCAGCAGCGGCCAGTGGTTCACCAGCACCGTCGGCAGCCCCGGCTCCCGCCCGGCGAGCCGCCGCGCTGTCGCGGCCACCCGGGCGGCGGACCACGCGGACCGGCTCGGGTACGGATCCGGGTGCAGCAGGAACTCGTCGGTGCAGACGATCCCCGTCCGGTACGCCTCCTCCAGCGCCGCCTCGGTGGTGTCGAACCCGTCCGGGCGCCAACTGTGGTCGTAGAGCAGGAACAGCGGCGCCACCAGCACCGGCCCGCCCGACCCACGCCACACCGGGTACGGATCCTCCGGGGTGAGCACGCCCAGCCGCCGGCACAGGTCGACCAGATGCGCGTAACGCGCCACCCCGCGCAGCGTCACCGGGTCGGCCGGCGGGGTCCACAGCTCGTGGTTGCCCGGCGCCCAGACCACCCGCGCGAAGCGCTCGCTGAGCAGCCCGAGCGCCCACTCGACGTCCGCCACGGTGTCGCCGACGTCCCCGGCGACGACCAGCCAGTCGTCCCGCGACCCCGGCCGCAGCCCGTCCACCACCTCCCGGTTGCCCGGGTGCCCGACGTGCAGGTCGCTGATGGCGAGCAGGCTGCCGCCCGCACTCCCGTCGGCCGCCATGCGTCGATCCTATTGACCGACCACCCCCACCGCGAGCCCGCACACCTGCCCCGCACGTCTCCGTCCCCGCATCCCCGTTCCCGCACGCCCCGTCCCCGCACGTCTCCGCCCCCGCACGTCTCCGTCCCTCCACCACACCTCGCGGCCCACGGCGCACTTCACGTCCCGCGCTCCACGTCCCACGTCCCGCGCTCCACGTCCCAGGTCCCGCGTCCCGCGCTCCGCGTCCCGCGCTCCGCGTCAAGATCCGCACAGTTTCCCCGATGTAGTGGTCTCCTGGCGGCTCTGAGGCCACTACATCCCGGATGTTGTGCGGATCTTGAACAGCGGCCGACGCCAGCGAGCGGATCTTGACCTGTCGGCGAAACGAGGAGGTGGGATTGGGCGGGCCGGGAGCGCCGGTGGGCCCGGAGTGCAGGGCACGCCCGGAGCCCAGGGCGAGCCCGGAGCGCGGGACGAACCCAGAGCCCGGGACGAGCCCGGAGCCCAGGGCGAGCCCGGAGCCCGGGGCGAGCCCGGAGCGCGGGACGAGCCCGGAGCGCGGGACGAGCCCGGAGGCCGGGGCGGACCCGGAGGCCGGGGCGGACCCGGAGGCCGGGGCGGACCCGGAGGCCGGGGCGGACCCGGAGCGGGGACAGGGCAGGGCGGCGAGGTGGGCCGGGTGTGCGCGGGGCCGACCCGGTAGGATCGGCCCGGGCCGTGACTGGCGCGTGGGGATGGAGAACCATCGGGAAGCGGTCCCGTCATGAGGACGCATGCCGAGCGCCTGGGCCTTCCGCACGTCACTGGAGGTCGCATGTCGTCGCCGAACGCCGAATCCACCGCCTTCCGCAGCGCCCTCGAGGTGATCCGCGCCGTCGAGCCGCGGGTGGCCGACGCCATCGGCGCCGAGCTCGCCGACCAGCGCGAGTCGCTCAAGCTCATCGCCAGCGAGAACTACGCCTCCCCGGCCACCCTGCTGGCCATGGGCAACTGGTTCAGCGACAAGTACGCCGAGGGCACCGTCGGTCGTCGCTTCTACGCCGGCTGCCAGAACGTCGACACCGTCGAGGCGCTCGCCGCCGAGCACGCCCGGGAGCTGTTCGGCGCGGCCCACGCGTACGTGCAGCCGCACTCCGGCATCGACGCCAACCTGGTCGCCTTCTGGGCGATCCTCGCCGACCGGGTGGAGTCCCCGGCGCTGAAGAAGGCCCAGGCGCGCCACGTCAACGATCTCACCGAGGCGGACTGGTTCGCGCTGCGCCGCGAGCTGGGCGACCAGCGGATGCTCGGCATGTCGCTGGACGCCGGCGGCCACCTCACCCACGGGTTCCGGCCGAACATCTCCGGCAAGATGTTCGACCAGCGCAGCTACGGCACCGACCCGGCCACCGGTCTGGTCGACTACGACAAGGTCGCCGAGGCCGCGCGGGAGTTCAAGCCGCTGATCCTGGTCGCCGGCTACTCGGCGTACCCGCGGAAGGTCAACTTCCGGATCATGCGGGAGATCGCGGACTCCGTCGGCGCCACCTTCATGGTCGACATGGCGCACTTCGCCGGCCTGGTGGCGGGCAAGGTCTTCACCGGCGACTTCGACCCGGTGCCGCACGCGCACATCGTCACCACCACCACGCACAAGTCGCTGCGCGGCCCGCGCGGCGGCATGGTGCTCTGCCAGCCGGAGCTGGCCGACCAGGTCGACCGGGGCTGCCCGATGGTGCTCGGCGGCCCGCTGCCGCACGTGATGGCCGCCAAGGCCGTCGCGCTGGCCGAGGCCCGTCGCCCCGACTTCGCCGACTACGCCCAGCGGATCGTCACCAACGCCCAGGCCCTCGCCGAGGGGCTGCTGCGCCGGGGCGGCAGGCTGGTCACCGGCGGCACCGACAACCACCTGGTGCTCATCGACGTCACCGGCTACGGGCTGACCGGCCGGCAGGCCGAGCAGGCGCTGCTCGACTCGGGCATCGTCACCAACCGCAACTCGATCCCGCAGGACCCGAACGGCGCCTGGTACACCTCGGGCATCCGCATCGGCACCCCGGCGCTGACCACCCGTGGGCTGGGCCCGGCGCAGATGGACGAGACGGCCGAGCTGATCCACACCGTGCTCAGCCAGACCCGGCCGGGCGCGAACGCGGACGGCACCCCGTCCAAGGCCAAGTACGCTCTCGACCCGGCGGTCGCCGACCGGGTCGGCAAGCAGGCCAGCGACCTGCTGGGCGGCTTCCCGCTCTACCCGGCCGTCGACCTCGGCTGATCCGGCCCCCGCTCCCCGACGCCCCCGCCCGGCCCACCGCCGCGCAGGGGCACCGCCGAGCCGACCCGGCACCCGCTCGCTCCCCCGACGCCCCCGCCCGGCCCGCCGCCGCGCGGGGGCGTCGCGCGCTGACGCGTGGGGCGCCGGCGCGCTGACGCGGGCAGGCGTCGCCGTCAGCGGGGGTGGGCGCGGTGGCGCAGGGCGCGCAGGCGGTGCAGCACGTCGGTGCCGCCCCGGCCGAAGTGGTCGTGCAGGGCGCGATACTCGGCGTACAGCTCGTCGTAGGCGGCGGCCCGGGCCGGGTCGGGGCGCCAGGTCTCGCGCCGGCCGGCGCCCATCACCGCCGAGGCGGCCGGCACGTCCGGGTACGCCCCGGCTGCCACGGCCGCGTGGATGGCCGCGCCCAGCGCCGCCGGGTGGGCGGAGTCCAGCACGTGCAGCGGCCGGGCGAGCACGTCGGCGTAGATCCGCAGCAGCAGCCGGTTGCCGGTCAGTCCGCCGGCCACGGTCAGCTCCTCGACGGCCACCCCGGCGGCGGTGAACGCGTCGACGACGGTCCGGGCGCCGAAGGCGGTCGCCTCCAGCAGCGCCCGCCAGATGTCCTCGGGCCGGGTGGCCAGCGTCAGCCCGATCAGCACGCCGCTCAGCTCGTGGTCCATCAACACCGACCGGTTGCCGCTGTGCCAGTCCAGCGCCAGCAGCCCGTGCCCGCCCACCGGCTGGGCGGCGGCGAGGTCGTCCAGCAGCTCGTACGGGCTCAGTCCGCGGCGGCGCGCCTCGTCGGCGTAGCCGGCCGGCAGCGCGTTGCGGACGTACCAGGCGAAGATGTCGCCGACCCCGCTCTGCCCCGCCTCGTAGCCCCAGGCCCCGGTGGTGACGCCGCCGTCGACCACGCCGCAGACGCCGGGCACCTCGTGGTAGGCGGTCGCGTTCATGATCAGGCAGGTGGAGGTGCCGAGCACGGCGAGCATGCGGCCCGGTTCCACCGACCGGGCCGCCGCCGCGGTGACGTGCGCGTCGATGGCACCGACCGCGACGGCGGTCCCCACCGGCAGTCCGGTCCAGCGGGCCGCCTCGGCGGTCAGCCCGCCGGCGCGGGCGCCGAGCGGGGCGAGCGGCCCGTCGATCCGGGGCAGCAGCCCGTCGAGGCGGGGGTGCAGGGCGCGCAGGAACTCCGCCGACGGGTACTGCCCGTCCTGCCGCAGCCCCTTGTAGCCGGCGGCGGAGACGTTGCGGGTCTCCCGGCCGCAGAGCTGCCAGACCAGCCAGTCCGCCGTCTCGATGAAGCGCTCCGCCCGGTCGAAGACCTCCGGGTCGTCCTCCAGCACCTCCAGCGCCTTGGCGAGCTGCCACTCGGCGGAGACCCGGCCGCCGTAGCGGGGCAGCCACGCCTCGCCGCGCGCGGCGGCGACGTCGTTGATCCGGGCGGCCTGCCGCTGGGCCGCGTGGTGCTTCCACAGCTTCGGGTACGCGTGCGGCCGGCCGGCCAGGTCGGGCAGCTCGCAGAGCGGGGTGCCGTCGGCGCGGGTGGGCAGCACGGTGCACGAGGTGGCGTCGACGCCGATGCCGAGCACGTCCTCGGGGCGCACCCCAGCGGCGCGCAGCGCGGCGGGCACCGCGATCCGGAGCACCTCGCGGTGGTCGTCGGGGTACTGCAACGCCCAGTCCGGCGGCAGCGGAGTCCCGTCGGGCAGCCGCTCGGTGATCACCCCGTACCGGTACTCGTGGACGGCCTCGCCCCGCACGGCCCCGTCGGCGACGTCCACGACGACCGCCCGGCCGGAGAGGGTGCCGAAGTCGACCCCGACGACGTGCCGGGGCGACCCGGCTGCCGGCTGCGCCACCGTTCCTCCTCCCGCCGCGGCGCGCCGGCGCCCGGGGCGGGCGGCCGGTCGGCGGCGGCCGGAGGGCAACGCTAACAACACCGCCGAGCGAACGGGGGCCGACGCCCGCGCCGGGCGGCAGATCAGGCGATAGGCCGCTTGAGGTGGTAGCGGTGCACCTCCGTGCTGCCCTGGATGTTGTTCACGTCCTCGGCGGCGGAGACCAGTTCCCAGCCCTCCCGACCGGCCCGGTTGAGGTGCGCGATAGCGGTGTCGCCGTACGCGGTGATGTCCCGGCGTGACCCGTCCGGGCCGTACCAGATGAAGCTGACATGGAAGTTGCGGCCCTGCCCCTGATAGCGGCGGACCAGCAACGCGTACTCCCAGGCGACCATGGCGTCCATTATGAGTGTCCACGCAGGACGGCGGAACACGGGCAGTCGCGCATTGCCGTGCGGTGAACGCGGTGTGTCATCCCACGGCCGCGCCCGCCTCCCGCCGGGCCGTCTCGTCGGCCACCAGCGCGGCCAGCCGGTCCAGGCCGAGGTCGATCTGCTCCAGGGTGACCGCGCTGACCGACAGTCGCAGCGCGTCGACCGGGGAGCCGTCGTCGTAGAAGTGCGCCATCGGCGTCCAGAGCAGCCCGTACTCGCGGGCGGAGCGGTGCAGCCGCTGCTGCCCGGCCTGCCCCCCGGCCGGTCCCCGCGCCGGCCGACCGGCAGCCGGGTGTCGTGGGTCAGGCGTAGGCTCGCGGCATGGCCACCTGGGAGGACGTACGCCGTATCGCGTCGGGTCTGCCGGAGACGAGCGAGCACCCCTCGTATCAGGGGGCGCCGGCGTGGAAGGTCCGGGACCGGGCGTTCGTGTGGGAGCGTCCGCTGCGCCGCGCCGACCTCGACGCCCTCGGGGCGGCGGCGCCCGACGGCCCGGTCCTCGGTGTGCGGGTGCCCGACCTGGGCGCGAAGGAGGCCCTGCTCGCCGACGACCCGGCCGTCTACTTCACGACCCCGCACTTCGACGGCTACCCGGCGGTCCTGGTCCGGCTGGACCGCATCGACCCCGACGAGCTGGCCGAGCTGGTCGTCGAGGCGTGGCAGGACAGGGCGCCGAAGCGGCTCGCGGCGGCCTACCGGGCGGAGCGGTCGGAGCCCGCCTGACGTGCGCCGCGCGGGCGGAGCCCGCCCGACAGGCCGCGCGAGTCAGGCCGCGCGAGTGGAGCGCGCCCGACAGGCCGCGCGGGTGGAGCGCGCCTGGTGTGCGGGCGGGCAGAGCCCGACTGGCCGCCAGATGGGCGGCCGACCGGGACGCGTTCGAGCGGCGCCGCTGAGGTGTCGCTCCGCCCAGCTGGGTCCGGAGTCGGCGGGTGGGGTCAGCCGGGCAGGGCTGCCGCGACCGCCTGCTCCGGGGTGGCCACGTGCAGCGGGCCGGGGACAGGCTCGCCGGCGGCGTCGACGACCCGCCATCCGCCGAGCACCACCACGGGGATGCCACCGCGTCGCAGGCCCAGGGCCACCTCGGAGAGCGTGCCCCACGAGCCGCCGACCGCGATCACCGCGTCGGCGCTCCACACCAGGATCGCGTTGCGCGCCTGGCCCATGTTGGTGACGATCGTGGCCGACACGTCCGCCGCGGGGCCGGGGGCGGCGCCGTCGTCGGGGCGTACGCCGATGACCAGGCCGGCGCGGGAGCGGGCGCCGGCGGCGACGGCGGACATCACCCCGCCGCCGCCTCCGCAGAGCACGGTCGCGCCCCGCTCGGCGAGCAGCTCGCCAACTCGGCGGGCGTGCGCCAGTTCGGCGTCCGACGCGGTCGCCGGCCCGCACACCGCCACCTGCACCATCCCGCCATGATGCCCGACGCGGGGTGGCTCCCCGGCGGACGCCGCCGCAGAGCCACGGTGGTGGAGGTCAGAACACGGAGACGCCGTAGCGGCTGAGCGCCTCGCTGACAGGCTGGAAGAAGGTGGTGCCGCCGGTGCGGCAGTTGCCGCTGCCGCCGGAGGTGAGCCCGAGGGCGGTGCTGCCGGAGTAGAGCGGGCCGCCGCTGTCGCCGGGCTCGGCGCAGACGTTGGTGGCGATCATGCCCCGCACGGTGCCCTCGGCGTACCGGACGGTGGCGTTGAGGCCGGTCACGGTGCCGCTGCGGGTGCCGGTGGTGCTGCCGCGCCGGGTCACCTGCTGGCCGACGAACGCGCTCCCGGCGGCGGTGATGTCCTGCGAGCCGACGGAGCCGTCGATGGCGATCGAGGTGTTGGTGTAGCGGACGATGCCGTAGTCGTTGCCCGGGAAGCTGGTGCCGGTCCGGTCGCCGAGCTTGGTGCTCTGGGCCGAGTTGGCGTACCAGGCGGAGACCACGTCGGTGCAGTGCCCGGCGGTGAGGAAGTAGTAGGTGCTGCCGCTGCGCACGATGAAGCCGAGCGAGCAGCGGTAGCCGCCGCCGTAGATGGCGTCGCCGCCGGAGATCCGCATGCTCAGTCTGCCGGCGAGCGGGGTGACCCGGGCGGTGCCGCCGGCGGCGGCCACCGCGGCGCGGATGCGGGCCGCCTGGGCGGCGCCGACGGTGCCGTCGATGCCGACGACCACCTGGTTGGCGACCGGGTCGACCCAGAGGGCGGTGCCGGTGACACCCAGGTCCACCCGGGACCGGGCGGAGTCCAGGGCACGGGTGCTGTGGCTGACGAGGCGGGCGGCGCCGCCGGCGGCACGGACCGCGGCGGCGGCGCGCTCGTCGGTGACGGCGACGACCGTGCGGCCCGAGGCGGCGTCCAGGTACACCTGACCGGCCGCCAGAAGCGCCAGCGGGGGTGACGCGGTCACGGCATCGACGGGCTCGCGGGCCAGCCGTTCAGGTGGGCGAACTGGCGGAGGTACCGTTCGCAGGCCCTGACGAAGTCGTCGTTGCCCGGCGGAAGGCGGGTCGAAGCGACGACGTGGGCGGGGTCCGGCGAGCGGGGTCGCAGCATGCCGATCTGATCGTCGACGAACCTTCCGCCGGCGAGGTCGGCGACCGCCAACGCCAGGGCCACCGCCGTGACGACGCCGACGCAGGTGCGGGGAGGGCTGAAGACGGCTTCCGTCCCGCCGCCGGCCTCGGGAAGATGGTCGATGACCATCACCAACACCGTGTCGTTCCCGCCGTCGACGTCGACCTCGTAGTGCACCGAGTTCGGCGGCTCCTCGTCCGCCTGCTCGACGGGCCCACCGATGACGGTGGAGAGCAGCTCCGGCCCGGTCAACCGCCGGCCCTCGCAGAGGCGCCGCCCCCGCTCGTAGCGCCGGTCGGCGACGACGTGCAGCCCGGGCACCGCGTCCAGCCCGAGCAGGTCGGTCAGCGTGTCCCGCGCCGCGGTCAGCACGGCGGCGAGGGTGAGCGGCCGCGGCAGGGTGGCTTCCAGGTCGACGGACACGTCGAGACGGTACCGCGTGGGCGACCCACGACCGGCCGGGCGATCACGCGGTGCCGACGTCACCCTCCCCCAGCGGCGGGGAACAGGTCAGGCGGCGGGCGTGCCGCCTGGATCGCGCACCGCGACCGCGCGACGGCGCCGGGCGAGGAACAGCACGACCGCACCGCCGGCCACCAGGGCAAGACCGCTCGCCGCGACCAGCCCCGTCCGCGGCCCGGTGACCGGCAGACCACCCCCGCCGCCGCCGTCGCCGTCGCCACCGTCACCGTTCCCGGCGCTGCCGCTCGCCGCGACTAGGACCGCGAACCCGTCCTGGTTGTCGCTGTCGTCCACGTCGGCCACCGGCACGGCGACGGCGTTCGCCGGCAGCTCGGTGCGCGGCGGGCCGGAGCGGGCGTCCGTCCGCTCGGCCAGGCCCTCGACCCGCACCGTCCCGCCCGTCAACGTGACGGGCGCCCTGGTGGACGCCGCCACCGTCACCAGCTCGTGCAGCTCGACGGCGGAGTGGCTGTCGTCGTTCGGGTCGATGTCCTGGCCGGCCGGTACGAGGGCGAGCGTGTCGTAGGTGCAGACGGCCGAGCGCCGGTCGTCGGCGACCGCGCACTCCTCGGGCGGTCGGGTGAACGTCACCGTTTCGGGCACGCGCAGCGTGACCCTGACGCCGCCGACCGACCTGCGGCCCTGGTTGACGATCCGGTAGCGCAGCGCGCCCGTCTCACCCGGCTGCAACGTCCCGGTGGGTACGAGCCGGCCGCCCGCGCCCACCCTCACCGACTGCTTGACGTCCCGCGCCACCACCGACAGGTCGGCCACGGGGTCGTCGACCAGCCTGAGCGTGAACCACCTGCGGTCGCTGGTCTCCATCGGCTCGTCGCCCCAGGCCATGCCGGCCTCGACGGAGAACTTCCCCTCGAAGGGCTGGTTGCCCTGGACGCGGACGTCGATGGGCAGGTCCACCGTCTCGCCGGGCGCCGGCAGCAGCTCCGGAAGCACGCTCGCCTCGATCCGGCAGTACCAGCCCGAGGCGTCGCCGTCGCACTCGCCGGAGCCGCCGCCCTCCGGCCACATCAGGGAGATCCGGTGCGGCCAGTCCGGCTCGCCGGGGCGGACGTGGAAGATCACCTGGCTCGGCGTCCGGTCGGTGAGGTTCGTGAGTCTGAGGTGGATCCGCTTCTTCTCGACACCCACCGGGACCGTCGTACCGGTCAGGTCGAACGTGAACCGGGGTTCCGCACCGGCCGCCGGGGCGGGACCGGCGGGAACGCCCAGCCCGGCGAGGACGAGCAGCGCCGCCGCGCCCGCCCGCGACAGCCACCGCAGACCGAGACCCATGGCGGACTCCTTCAGTGGTCGACGCCCCCATCCAAGCCGCTCGCATCGACTCTGGCAAACGTCCTCCCCCGGCCGACCCGCCGTCCCGCCGGTACGCGCGCCGCGTCTACTAGACCTGGGCGCCGTTCCAGTGCAGGTCGCCGTCGGGCCACCGGTCGAACGGCTCGGTCACCGGCAGCACGAACCAGCCGTCACTGCTGTCCACCACCCGGGCCGGGTCCTCGACGTCAAGGGGGCAGTAGAACGAGCGGGTCGGTGGCAGTTGCTGCCACCCGATCGAGCGGTAGTAGCCGCGGACGGGCTCGTTGCAGCCGAGCAGCCCGAACGGGACCGCCAGCTCGTCCAGCGCCGCCGCGATGCCGGCGCCGAGCTGCCGGCCGATCCCGGAACCCTGCCGGTCGGGGCGTACCGCAACCAGCCCGACCACGGCCACCAGTTGCTCGACCGTCCGGTCGGGACGGACCACTTGGATGAAGCGACGCAGCACGCCGGCATGGGCGGCGACCCCGGTGTCGTCGTTGATCGTGACCCGCAGCTCGGGCCGGGCGCCCGCCCAGCTCCGCCGCCCCTCGAAGGCGCCCGGATAGGTCGGGAACGCCGCACGGAGGGTGGCCGCGATTTGCGCGTGCCCCGCCGGGTCCAGCGCGCCCTCCCGGTAGATGGTCCAAGGTGTCATACGGCCACGATAGGCGTCCGACGGCCGACCGCCGGCCGCGAGATTCCCGTCTGCCGTTGGCGAACCGGAGTTGCCCGGTGGCGACGTATGCCGAATGCTGGCGAGGCCGTCACCGGGACGGGCGACGACGTGAGCAGCGGGGTGGTATGACCGATCGGGTACGTGCCGAGGAGCTGCGCCGGGCCGAGCGCCGGCTCCAGGCCGCGCAGCTCGCCAGCGACGTGGCCTGCCTGGACGCGTTGCTCGACGACCGGCTCGTCTTCACCGGGCCGGACGGCGGGCGACACTCCAAGGAGGACGACCTGCGCGTGCACCGCAGTGGCCGGCAGGTGCTGACCACGGTGGCCGAGGAGGAGCTGACCGTCCTCGTCACCGGGCCCACCGGGGTCACCTGGTTTCTCGGCAGGGTGGTGGGCAGCGTCGACGGGTCGCCGTTCGACGTTCGGATGCGCTACACCCGCACCTGGGTGCGGGACGACCGGCACGGGTGGCGGGTCATCGCCGCGCACGCCAGCGTCGTCTGACGGCGACGCATGCCGACCGCCGGGCCCTCCCTGCGCATCGCCAGGGCCTGCAACGCGGTCGGCACCCGCAGCCCGCCTAGTCGACCACCAGGAGGCCGGACAGGAGGACGCCCCGGGCCAGGTTGAGCACCCGTCGCAGCCGGGAAAGCCCGTACGGACGCACCGTGGTGTCCGCGTCGAACGCCCCGCCGAGGCTGCTGTCGATGTTGCACTCCGCGCCACCGTCGTCGTGGACGTCGAGCACCCCGGCCGGGGCGAAGACCACCACCGGATCGTCGCACCGCACCGCCGACACCAGCAGCCCGTACGCGTCGGCCGGGGTGGCAGGCACCACCGTGGTCACCCCGACGTCGGCAAAGAGGCTGTACGGGTGGTCGGAGTGCTGCCCCGCCCAGCCCGTGCGGGAACCGGAGCCGGGCACCAGGTAGGTGACCGGGACCGCGCACTGCCCGCCGGTCATCAGCGGGAACTTGTGGGCGCGGTTGACGATCTGCTCGAAGACCAGGAACAACAGCGACGGGATCTGGAACTCCACCACCGGCCGCAGCCCGGCCAGGGCCGCCCCCGTGGCGAAGCTGGTGAACGCCTGCTCCGACAGCGGCCTGTCGCACACCCGGTCGGGGCCGAGCCGCCGGAACAGCCCGGCGGTGACGTTCGAGGCGGCCACCCGGATGTCCTCGCCGAGCGGGAACACCGACTCGTCGCGGGCCAACTCGTCGGCCAGCGCCCGGGTGAGCGCCTTGCGGTAGGACAGCCTGGGCATCTACCCACCTCCGGTGCGGGCGGTCAGCCCGCTGGCGTACAGGTGCGCGCGGGCGTCGGCCGGCTCCGGCTCGGCGCATCGGCGCAGGGTGGCTCGGTCGACCGGTTCGGGAAGTCACCGGAGCGTGCGGGGTGGCGGTCCCGCCTCGCGCCGACGAACGCGGCGGTTCCCACGCGGACCGCGGACCGCGCCCGTCCGGACAGGACGGACCGGCCCGACGACACGACGGGAGCGGACGACCACGGGCCGACAGCGACGGGCGCACCACCACGGGCGACCACGACCACCGGCGGACACGACAGAGCCGCCGGTGCCCGGCGGGCACCGGCGGCGTGACCGGCCCGGGTCAGGCCGGCGTCGGGGTGGGTGTCTGCGCGTGGACGACGAAGCGCAGCGACCGGGCGTCGGTGAAACACTCCCGCATCGGCCGGACCAGGTCCCGGTGCTCCGGGCTGCGCTCCCACGCCTCGAAGTCGGCCAGGCTCGCCCACTCGCTGGTGATCAGCCACTGCTCCGGGTCGGCCGACGAGCGGCACACCTGGTCGACCAGGTGCCCCGGCACGCCACCGGCGACCAGGTGCCGGATCTGCTCGTACGCGGCGAGGAACGCCTCCGTGCGCGACGCCGGAACCCGCACCAGGAACACCACCCGCGCCCGACGCCCCCGCGCGTCGGCCAGCCCGGTGGCGGCCCCCGCACCGGCCGTGTCCCGCGCACCCGCGTCGGCCGCCCCGGTGCGCCCGACCCCGCCACCGGGCCCCGCCGGCGCCGTGCCGACCGTCCGCCCACCGCCCTCACTCATGGTGTCGCTCCCCTCGCCGGCGCGGCCCCCCGCAGGACCAGCGCACTGTTGAACCCGTCGAAGCCACGCGCGCAGACCAGCGCCAGCCGGCCGCGCGGGCGCCGGTGCTCCCGCAGGAAGTCCAGCTCGCAGCCCTCGGCCACCTCGTCCGGCCCGGCGGAGGCCGGCAGCGTGTCGTGCGCGAACGCGAGCAGCGCGGTCGCCGCGTCCAACGCCGAACCCCCCTGGTGGGCCCGGCCCGTCAGCGGCTTCTGCGTGGTCACCGGCGGCGGCCGGTCACCGAACACCGCCCGCAGCGCCTCGGCCTCGCTACGGTCGTAGCGGGGCACGCCGAGCGCGTCGGGCAGCACCACGTCCACCGCCTCCGCCCCGACGCCGGCCCGCTCCAGGGCCAGCCGCATCGCCCGCGCGTACTGCACCGGGTCGCCGGCGCTGTCCGGACCGGTGTGCACGGCGTCGTGGGTGGCGCCCCAGCCGGTCACCTCGCCGTACACCCGGGCGCCCCGCGCCAGCGCGTGACCCAACTCCTCCACCACGAACACCGCGCCACCCTCCGCCGGCAGGTAGCCGCTGGCGGCGGCGTCGAACGGCCGGTACGCCCGCTGCGGATCGGACACGTCGCTGAGCAGCCCGGAGCGCAACTGACAGGCCAGCGCGTACGGGCTCAGCGGGCACTCCGTCGCCCCGGCGATCACCACCGGGGTGCCCCGGCGCACCGCCCGCGCCGCGTGCGCCAGGCTGTCCAGCCCGCCGGCGGCCTCGGCGACCAGCACCCCGCACGGCCCCTTGAACTGGTGGTGGATGGAGAGCTGCCCGACGCTGGCCGCGTAGAACCACGCGATCGACTGGTACGCGCCAACGGTGCGCGACGGCCCGCCCCAGAGCCGCTGCAGCTCCCGCTGCCCGAACAGGTTCCCACCCGACGAGCTGGCCAACGCCACGGCGTACCCGTACGGATCGGGGACCCGCTCGGGCAGGCCGGCGTCGGCCAGCGCCAGCCGGGTGGCGGCGAAGCCGAGGTGCGTCCACCGGTCGGTCTGCACCAGCCGCCGGTTGTCGGCGTACGCGGCGGCGTCGAAGCCGGGCACCTCCCCGCCGTACCGGGTCGGATAGCCGGCGGGGTCGAACAGCGTGATCGGCCCGGTACGGCGGGTGCCGGCCAGCACCGTACGCCAGTGCGCGTCGGCGCCGACGCCGCTGGGCGCGACCACCCCGATCCCGGTCACCACCGCCCGGGCGGTCACGACGACACCGCCCCGGGCAGCCGGCGGAACACCATCGCCGACTGGAAACCGCCGAAGCCGCTGCCCACCGACAGCGCCACGTCCACCGGCAGCTCCCGCGCCTCGTTCGGCACGTAGTCCAGGTCGCACTCCGGGTCCCGGGTGGCCCAGTTGGCCGTCGGCGGCACCACACCGAACTCGATCGCCAGCGCGCACGCCGCCATCTCGATCGACCCGATCGCGCCCAGCGAGTGCCCCACCATCGACTTGATCGAACTGATCGGCACCCCGTACGCGGCCTGCCCCAGGGCCCGCTTGAACGCGGCGGTCTCGTGCCGGTCGTTCTGCCGGGTGCCGGAGCCGTGCGCGCTGACGTAGGAGACCTGCTCGGGGGCGATGCGGCCCTGCCGCAGCGCCGCCGTGATCGCCAGCCCCATCTCCAGCCCGTCGGGCCGCAGCCCCGTCATGTGGTAGCCGTTGCTGCGGCTGGCGTAGCCGGCGACCTCGCAGTAGACGTGCGCGCCGCGCCGCCGGGCGCGCCCGGCCTCCTCCAGCACCAGCACCGCCGCCCCCTCGGCGAGGACGAAGCCGTGCCGGTCGGCGTCGAAGGGACGCGAGGCGTGCGCCGGGTCGTCGTTGTCCGGGCTGGTCGCCTTGATCGCGTCGAAGGACGCGACCGTCACCGGGGAGATCGGCGAGTCGGCCGCCCCGGCCAGCACGACGTCGGCCTCGCCGTCGGCGATGAGCTGGTGGGCGTACCCGATCGCGTCGATGCCGGACGTGCAGCCGGTGGAGACCACCTGGGCCGGGCCGTGCAGCCCGTGCCGGCACGCCACGTCGGCGGCCAGGCTGCTGGGCACCAACGCCTGATAGAGGTACGGGCCGCCGCGCGCCGCGTCGACCAGCCACCGCCGGCCGCCGTCGCTGACCGTCACGTACTCCTGCTCCAGCGCCATGGTGCCGCCGACGGCGGTGCCCAGCACCACCCCGGCGCGGTCCCGCTCGGCGTCGGTGAGCTCCAGCCCGGCGTCGGCGACCGCCTCGGCGGAGCAGGCGAGCGCGAACTGCACGTACCGGTCGGCGCGCCGCCGCTCGGCCGCGCTGAGCCCGGCGGCGACCGGGTCGAAGTCGCACTCGGCGGCGATCTGCGACCGGAACGGCGACGGGTCGAAGAAGCTGATCCGGCGCGTCGCCGTCCGCCCCTCGGTGACGGCCTTCCAGAACCGGTCCCGGCTGGCGCCGCCGGGGGCGACCACCCCGACGCCGGTCACCACCGTGCGGCGCCCACTCACGACGGCACCTCGGTCCGCGACCGCGGGGCTCGCAAACCCCGCCCACTCCTCGCGCTCACGATCCGCCCCGATGTTCGGGCGGCTCGGTGTCGACGTGGCCGAGTTCCGGCCGGGGCGCCAGCGGTCCGAGGTGGAAGACCACCTCGGCCGGCTCGTCGCCGGTGTTGCGCAGCCGGTGCCGCACGTCGACGGGGACGAAGAGCGCCTCACCGGCCGCGAGCGGCACCGGCCGGTCGTCGAGGTCGACGGTGATCGCGCCCCGCGCCACGTAGAGGAACTCCTCGCTGTAGGGGTGGTAGTGCTCGGCGATGCGCTCGCCGGGCGCCAGCGTCGCCACGCCCATGAAGCCGGAGGTGCTGCCGACGGTCTTCGGGCCGAGCAGCACCCGCAGCTCGCCGCCGCGGCGGCTGTCCGGCGGCACGTCGGCGGCGGCGACCAGCCGCAGGGTCCGCTCACTCATCGCCGGCTCCCGTCGCCTCGGCGGCGGCGCGCGGGGCCGGGGCCGGACCGGACGCCGCCGAGGCGGCCGGGTCGGCGGCGGCGCCCCGCGCGCCGGCCAGCCGCTCGATCTTCTCCTTGATCACGGCGAGCTGCACGGCGCTGTTGGTGTTGATCCGCTCGGTCATGCCGGCGTTGTCCACCGGCGCGGTCGGTTTCATCGCGAAGTCCTGCACCCAGGTCATCCGGGTGCCGCCGGGCTCCTGCGCGTAGCGCCAGTGGATGTTCATGTACTCGAACGGCCCGGTCTCCACCCGCCGGGCGCGGACCTGCCGGGTCGCCGGGTCGGCGGTGCGTTCGCTGACCCAGCTCCACACCGCCCCGTTCTCGTCGGGGTGCATGGTGAGCCGGAACCGCACGGTGTCGCCGTCGCGGTGCAGGATCTCCGCCCGGGCGTACTCGGTGAACAGCTCGGGCCAGCCAGCGACGTCGTTGGTGACGTCCCACACCAGCGGCAGCGGCGCGGCGATGAGCACGCTGTTCTCGGTGTGCCCGGGCGGGTCGGCGCGGCGGGCCACCAGCTCGGCCACGCCCGCGATGCTGAGCTGCCCGGCCTCCTCGGGGATCCGCACCCGCCACCGGTCGGCGACCACGGCCGACAGTTCGAGCAGCGCCAGCGAGTCCATGCCGAGCTCCTCCAGCGACGCCGCCGGGGCGCGCGCGGCGGCCTCGGCGTCCAGCCCGCAGTTGGCCACCAGGATGTCGGTGATCTCGGCGGTCAACGGGCGGCCATGGGTGACGGTCATGAGTGCCTCCTGTGGTGTGCGTCGGACGGGCCGGCGAGCAACTGGTCGACCAGGCCGGTGCAGTAGCGGCCCTTGCGGAACCCGGCGTCGTCGAGCACCCGCCGGACGAACGGGATGGTGGTGCGCACGCCGGGCCCGGCGATGTCGAACTCGTCGAGGGCCCGTTCCAGCCGGTTGAGCGCCAGCTCCCGGTCGGGCGCCCAGACCACGACCTTGGCCAGCAGCGAGTCGTAGTACGGGCCGAACACGTAGCCGGCGTGGCCGTGCGTGTCGACCCGGGTGAACGGGCCGCCGGGCGGCACGAAGCGGTCCAGCCGGCCGGGCGTCGGCGCGAAGCCGCGCTCCGGGTCCTCCACGTTGACCCGGCACTCGATGGCCACCCCGTGCGGGCGGACGTCGGCCTGCCGCAGCCGCAGCGGCACCCCGGCGGCGATGTGCAGCTGCTCGTGCACCAGGTCGATCCCGGTGATCATCTCGGTGACGGGATGCTCGACCTGGATCCGGCAGTTGATCTCCAGGAAGTGGAACCGCTCGTCCGGGTCGACCAGGAACTCCACCGTCCCGGCCCCCGTGAAACCGGCCGACAGGGCGCCGCGCAGGGCGCACTCCGCGATGGCCTCTCCGGTGCCGGCGGACAGCGCCGGGGCCGGCGCCTCCTCCACCAGCTTCTGGTGCCGGCGCTGCACCGAGCAGTCCCGCGTGCCCAGGTGCACACCGTTGCCGTGCGAGTCGCACAGCAACTGCACCTCTACGTGCCGCGCCCCGGTCAGGTACCGCTCGACGTACACCCGGTCGTCGCCGAAGGCGGCCTGCGCCGCGGCCCTCGTCCGCGCGTACGCCCGGGGCAGCTCCGCCGGGCCGGAGACCACCGTCATGCCGCGCCCCCCGCCGCCGGCCGCCGCCTTGACGATCACCGGGTAGCCCACCTCGGCGGCCACCTCCGCCGCCGCGGCGGCCGTGGGCACCGGCGCGACGCTGCCCGGCGGCAGCGGCAGCCCGGCCCGGCGCATCAGCGCCCGCGCCGACGACTTGTCGGCCAGCGCGGACATCACCTCCGGCGGCGGGCCGATGAACGTCAGCCCGTTGTCCGCGCAGATCTCGGCGAAGTCGGCGTCCTCGGAGAGGAACCCGTAGCCGGGATGCACGGCCTGCGCGCCCACCTGCCGGGCCGCCTCCACGATCGCGGCGGCGTTGAGGTAGCTGCGCCGGCTGGCCGGCGGCCCGATCCGCACGGCCTCGTCGGCCAGGCGCACCGCGGCGGAGTCCGCGTCGGCGGCCGAGTAGACCACCGCGGTACGCACCCCCAGCTCGCGGCAGGCGCGCAGCACCCGCAGGGCGATCTCGCCCCGGTTGGCGATCAGCACCTTCTCGAACATCGCCACCGCCTCAGTCCGGGTCCAGCGCGAGCAGCGGCTGGTCGTACTCGACCGGCTGGCCGTCGGCGGCGAGGACCTCGACGACCCGACCGCCCCGGTCGGCGGTCACCTCGTTCATCAGCTTCATCGCCTCGACGATGCCGACGACCTGCCCCGCACGGACCACGTCACCGACGGCGACGAAGGGCGCGGCGCCCGGCTCCGGCGCCCGGTAGAACGTGCCGACGATGGGCGAGCGCACCGCGTACCGGCCCGGGGTGTCGCCGGCGGGCGCGGGCGGCGCCGGGACCGGCCCGACCTCCGGCGGGGCCTCCACCGGCGCGCCCCCGTGCCACTCCACCTCCAGCACCGTGTCGCCGCTGCGCAGCCGCACCCGGCGCACCGGGCCGGCCAGCTCGGCGACCAGGTCCCGGGCGTGCCGCCGCAGCCCGGCCAGCACCGCGTCCACCCCCGACGCCGGCTCCGCGCCCACCGGCGCGGTGTCGACGGGGGCGCCGCCCGCGCTCACCGGGCACCCGCCCGCGCGCCGAGCCGGGCCGCGCCGAAGCGCCGGAACCGCTGCCGCCGGCGTCGCACCAGCGTGGCGGGCGGCACCTCCAGCAGCGGCAGCAGATGCGCCGACACCGCCGCGCGCAGCGCCCGCGCCGCCGCCTCCGGGTCGTGGTGCGCGGCCGGCGCCGGCTCCGGCACGAGGTCGTCGACCACCCCGAGGCGGCACAGGTCGGGCGCGGTCAGCCGCAACGCGCGGGCCGCCTGCGGGGCGGCCCCCCGGTCCGGCCACAGGATGGCCGCGCACCCCTCGGGGCTGATCACCGAATAGACGGCGTGCTGGAGCATCAGCACCCGGTCGGCCACCGCCAGGGCCAGCGCGCCGCCGCTGCCGCCCTCCCCGGTGATCACCGCGACGACCGGGGTGGGCAGCACGGCCAGCGCGAGGATGTTCTCCGCGATGGCCGCCGCCTGCCCCTGCTCCTCGGCCGCCACCCCCGGATCCGCCCCGGGCGTGTCCACCAGCGTCACCACCGGCAGGCCGAGGCGGGCGGCCAGCCGCATCAGCCGCAGCGCCTTGCGGTGCCCGGCCGGGCTGGCCATGCCGAAGTTGCGCGCCACCAGCTCGGCGGTGGTGTGCCCCTTCTGGTGCCCGATCACCATCACCGGCCGGCCGTCGAGCCGGGCCAGCCCGCCCACCACCGCCGGGCAGTCCGCGCCGAGCCGGTCGCCGTGCAGCTCGACGAAGCCGTCGAACGCCGTCTCCAGATAGTCCAGTGTGGTCGGTCGGCCCGGATGCCGGGCCAGCCGCACCGTCTCCCACGCGTCGCCGCCGGGGCCCGACGCCGCCGCCGACCCACCGGCCGGCGGGGCCGCGACCGGCGGCGGCTCCTGCCGGGGTACGACCGGACGCGCCGCCGGCCGACGCCCCGCGCGGGCCGCGCCGAGCAGCGCCGCCAGCCGCCCCCGCAGGGCGTGCCGGGGCACGACCATGTCGACCTGCCCGTGCCGCAGCAGGAACTCGGCCGTCTGGAAGCCCTCCGGCAGCGCCCGGCCGGTGACCTGCCGGATCACCCGGGGACCGGCGAAGCCCATCCGCGCGCCGCTCTCGGCGAGCACCACGTCGGTGTTCGTGGCGAACGACGCCGCCACTCCCCCGTACGTCGGGTCGGTCAGCACGCTGACGGTCAGCAGTCCCGCCTCCCGCAGCCCGGCGATCGCCTGGCTGACCGTCGCCATCTGCATCAGCGACAGCACGCCCTCCTGCATCCGCGCGCCGCCGGAGGCGGTCACCAGGACCAGCGGGACCCCGTCGTCCAGGGCCCGCTCGGCGGTCCGGGTGATCAGCTCGCCGACCGCGCAGCCGAGGCTGCCGCCGAGGAACCGGAAGTCCATCACCGCCACCGCGCACGGGTACCGGCCGATGGCGGCGGTGCCGCACAGGACCGCCTCGGCCAGCCCGGTGCCGGCCCGGGCGGCGGTGAGCCGGTGCGGGTACGGCACCAGGTCGACGAAGCCGAGCGGGTCGAGCACCGCCGGCCGGTCCGGCAGCGCCACGAACGACCCGGCGTCGACGAGCTGGAACAGCCGCTCCGGGGCGTCCAGGCGGGCGTGCGCCCCGCACTCCGGGCAGACGTCGAGGTTGCGGCGCAGCCGCTTGCGGTACAGCAGCGTGGCGCAGCCGTCGCAGCGGGACCAGAGCTGCCCCTCCCGGGGCGCGGTGGCGGTCACGACGGCCGCCCGGCGGGTGCGGCGTCGAAACGGTAGAAGCACCGGGCCATCGCGTCGCGCGGCTCCCGCCACGTCGGCAGGTACGGCGACACGTACGGCCGCAGCCGGGCGCTGACCCGCTCGAACTCGGGGTGCCCCCGGGCCGCCTCCACCGCCGGCCCGCCCGGCGCGTCCGTCTCCAGCAGGTGCACGTAGAGGTCACCCAGCCGGTACAGCGACCGGTGCCGCACCCCGACCAGGTACGGCAACTCGGTCGCGTCGGACTCGGCGAAGATCTCGGCGACGCGCGCCTCGGCGCTCGGCACCACCTTCGCGACGATCAGCGAACGGTCCATGGACGGGCCTCCCTCCACGGCCTCCGGCGTCGGTGACGACGGCGCCGGCCGAGCCGGACGACTGGCGACACGATGCGGTCGCCGCCGTCACGGCGGCGTCACCGCGACCCGCCGCCCGACGACGCCCCCTCGTGACGCTGCGTTGACGCAACCTGTGCATCCACTGTGCCCACCTGATCACCGAAGCGGACTATCAGCAGTTCAGAACGGATCTCGTGGATGCCACACCGGGAATCACGCATTGACCGAGAGTGACCACTATTGATAATCTTCGTGACGGTCAGCCCGGCGGCCGCGGCGCGCGACGCCGTGCCGCGGCGCAGCGACGACGACAGCGGGGTCGAGGGCAGCCGCGCCGGGACAGCAGACGAGTCGGGACGAGCGTTCCGCAGGGGGTGCCGCGTGGCCGCTGATCCGTCGACGCCGACCACCGGGCACCGCCCCGGCACGGACATCTCGCTGCACCTGCTCGGCGGATTCCGGCTGCTGCACGGCGACGTCCCGGTCGTGGTGCCGCGCGGCCTGCAACGCGTCATCGCGCTGATCGGGCTGCGACCCGGCGCCACCCGCAGCCACCTGGCCGGCCTGCTGTGGCCCGACGCGCCCGAGGAGCGCGCCCTGTCGTCCCTGCGCACCGCGCTGTGGCGACTGCGCCAGGACCCCTGCTGCCCGCTCACCACCGCCGGCGACACCGTGCGCCTCGGCCCCGTCGTCCGGGTCGACGTCGACGCCCTGGTCGGCACGGCGGCGAGGGTGCGCGAGGGCGACGACCCGTGCGCCGCCGCCGCGCTCGCCGCCGGCCGCCACGACCTGCTCCCCGGCTGGTACGACGACTGGGTCCTGGCCGACCGGGAACGACTGCGCCAGCTGCGCCTGCACATGCTGGAGGACCTGGCCGGCCGGCACCTGGCCGCGGGCCGGCACGGCGAGGCCCTGGAGGCCGCGCTGGAGGCCATGGCCGCCGAGCCGCTGCGCGAGACCCCGCACCGGCTGGTGGTGCGCATCCACCTCGCCGAGGGCAACGCCTTCGAGGCCGTGCACGCCTTCTACGTCTACCGCGACCTGCTGCTGCGCGAACTGCGGCTGGAACCCTCCGCGGCCATGACCGCCCTGCTCGACGACACCCTCGCCCCGATCCGGCAGGCCACCCGCGACACCCCGGCCGGGCCGCGCCGGGTTCCGCCCGCCCGGGTCGCCCCCCGCGCCCACTGACCCGACACCACCGGCACCCCGCACGCCCCTCCGGCGTTCGCGCAACCTGCGGGCGTTCGAGCACGCACCCGGAGAAGCAAGGCACCCCCGCGCGCGGCACGGCGTCACCGGCGCGGCGGCGCGTGTGACGGACAGGTGACAGCCGTCCCGGCAGGGTGGGCCGCACAACAGTCCGTGGCCTCCGCAGTGCTCGCGGAGCACCACCGGCGAGAGGGGTCCCATGAGCCGTCTACTGATCGTCAGCAGGATCGTCCCGGGCGCGGAGGGACGGGTGGCACAGATCTTCGCCGAGTCCGACGCCACCGAACTGCCCGCCCTCACCGGCGTCCGGCACCGGTCCCTGTACTGCCTGCACGACCTCTGCGTACACCTGATGGAGACCGCCGACGTGGACCCGGACGCCCTGGCCGGCGCCCGCAACCACCCGCTCTACCGCCAGGTCAACGAGCGCCTGTCCGCGCACACCTCCCCGTACCTGCCGACCTGGCGCTCGCCCCGCGACGCGATCGCCGGCTGCTTCTACCGCTGGGACGCCGCCGACGCGCCGTCGTCGCACGCGGCCGGCTGAGCGGGGTGGTCGCCATGTCTCCCAGACCACCCCACGTCCTGATCGTCGGAGCCGGCATCGGCGGCCTCTGCCTGGCCCAGGGCCTGCGCCGGGCCGGCATCAGCGTCGCCGTCTACGAGCGGTACCGCAGCCGGGGCGAGGGACTGCTCGGCTACCGCGTCGGCATCGGCCCCACCGGCAGCCGCGCCCTGCGCGAGTGCCTGCCACCGCGACTGTTCGACACCTATCTCGCCACCTGCGCCCGCTCCCCCCGCTACTTCAACGTCATCACCCAACGGATGCGCCGGACGGCCTCGTTCACCCTGCGGCCGGACACCGACCCCGTGAACACCGAACGGTCCGTCGCCCGGATGACCCTGCGCCAGGTCCTGCTCACCGGCATGGAGGACGTGGTCCACTTCGACAAGACCTTCACCCGGTACGACCAACGCGACGACGGCACCGTGACCGCGCACTTCGCCGACGGCAGCACCGCCACCGGGGACCTGCTCGTCGCCGCCGACGGCACCCACTCCGCCGTACGCCGCCAGTACCTGCCGCACGCCGTCACCCGCGACGCCGGCACCGTCAACATCGCCACCCGTATCCCGCTGACCCCGCACACCCGCCGCCTGCTGCCCGAACGCATCGAGCAGGGCATCTCCCTGATCTTCGGCACCGGCGGCATGATGGGCGTGCTGCACGTCATGGAGTTCAAGTGGGACGGCGACGGCACGCTGAAACCCGGCGTCGACCCCGCCGACGCCGCCCTGCTGCGCGACTGGCCCGGACTGCGCCACGACACCACCCGCGACAACATCAACCTCGTCATCTGGAGCACCGCCCGCCGCTTCCCCGCCGACGTCATGCAGCGCCGCGGCGAGGACCTGATCCAGCTCGCCCTGCGGCTCACCCACAACTGGCACCCCCACCTGCGCGAACTGTTCGCCCGCGCCGACCCCGGCAGCGCCCTGCCCATCAAGGTGGCCACCAGCGAGCCCGTGCCGCCGTGGAAGAGCAGCACCGTCACCCTGCTCGGCGACGCCATCCACACCATGACCCCGGGCCGTGGGGTGGGCGCCAACACCGCGCTGCGCGACGCCGCCCTGCTCTGCCGGCAACTGCGGCTGGCCACGGCCGGCGACAAGACGCTGCTCCAGGCGGTGGCCGACTACGAGGCCGCGATGGTGCCGTACGGCTTCGCCCGGGTCGCCGACTCGCTCAACCGCAGCGGCACCAACGGCGACGACCGGATGTACAAGCCCGTCGTCGGCCGACTCGCGTTGCTGGGGGCGCGCGGATACTTCGGCGTCACCAGCCGCGTACCCCGCCTGGCCCGCAAGTTCGTCAACGACTTCTACACCTACCGGGGTGAGGAGGACTGACCGCCCGTCGGCCGAACGGACCGGGCACGGCTCGTCCCCGGCCAGTGGACGCACGCCCGGCGGGAGACGCCGGCCGGTCAGGGCTCGCGGACGCCGTACACGCGCAGGATGCTCTCCCGCAGCGCCGCCGCCGCCCGCGCCGCGCCCATCCGGCCGGCGGCGACCTCGGCGCCGGCCGCGTGCCCGAGGGCGATGGTCGCGGCCACCAGCCACGCCGGGTCGAGGCCGCCGTCGAACTCCCCGGCCGCCTGACCACGCGCGACCAGCCGCGCCAGGCGCTCGACGACCCCGGCGTGCTGACGGTCCGACTCCGCCTGCTCGACCGCAGCCGACGGGTGCAGCAGCAGGGGGTACCGCTCGGACAGCCGCCACGTGACGTCCAGCCAGCGCGACAGCGCCTCGGTGACGCTGCCGCCGGCCGCATCGGCGACGTCGAGCGCGGCGACGGCCTCGGCGGTGATGCGGTCGACGACCGCGGCCACCAGCAACGGCCGGGACGGATAGTGCGCGTACACCGTCTGGCGGGTGACCCCGGCGGCTGCGGCGACCTGTTCCACCTTCGCGTCCGGATGCCGGCCGAGCACCTCGACGGCGGCGGCGAGGACGGCGGCGGCGCTGCGCTCGGCGTCGGAACGGCGCCGACGCCGCCGGCCGCCTCCTATCTCTGACACGTTGTGCAATCTAGCCCATGGGCCTTATCGTTGACATCGCGTCAAATTTAATTAGACCCTCGGGAGAGCCCATGACCCCCCGCACCGACCTGACCGGCTACCTCGTCCGCTACCCACAGGAGGCGGGGCTCGGCGACGAGGACCCGGCGACCGTGCTGGACCGCTACCACACGCCCGACTACGAGCTGGTCAACGACGGTGTGCTGCTGGACCGCAGGCGGCTGCTCGACCACATCCGTCCCGCCCGCAGACGGGCCGCCGGCCTCCACGTCGAGGTGGAGCAGGCACTGGTGGACGGCGACCAGGTCGCCGCCAGGTACCGGCTCGTCGCGCGACTGCACAGGGGCGGCACCATCACCACCGAGATCTACATGTTCGGCCAGCTGGCCGCCGACGGCCGACTCCGCCGCGCCGTCCAGGCCACCCGCACGATCCCCGCGCCCGCACCCACGACATCGCCTCGGTGAACGACCGACGGGCGCCCTGCCGGCTGCGCCCGGCGGGCGCCCTGCCGGCTGCGCCCGTCGCCCGCACCGCTCGGGTCGCCCCGACCGCGCGGCCGCCGCGAATCCACCGGCCACGGTCGACACCCCCGCACCAATCGCCCCGCCCGATTCCCACCGCGCCAGCGGCCCCGCTACATCCACCACGTCGCCCTCCACCGACGACGGTCCGTCGCCCGCCGGACACCGCCGGTACAACCCGTCCCACCCGCGCCGGCACCGGTCGATCCTGCCTGTCGCCCGTACGGAGCGTGTGCGAAGCTGCGGCGAGTTTTTCTCCGAGTTTCGACGTGAACGAGAGGGAGGTCTGCCGTGGCGTGGTCTTTCGGGCACTGGCTGATACTGATCGTGACCCTGCTGGTGGGTCTGGCCGGCGGATGGTTCTGGCGTGGCCGGCAGGACGCGGCCGCCGGGCACGGCGCGCCCACGGTGGAGGGTGACCACCCGGTCGACGGCATGACCGCCGTGGTGGTCGACCCGCCGCCGGTCGCCACCACCGACGAGGCGCGCCCCGAGGTGATCGTCGACCGCGCGCCCGACGCCGTCGCCGACCGCGTCCCCACGACCGACGCCCCGACCGCCGACACCCCGGTCACGGTCGTCGCCGCCGACGCCGAGCGGGCCGGCGACGTCGACCCGGCCGACATGGCGCTGACCGGCGACCCGGTGCCGGCGCCCGACACCGACCGCGTGACCACCGCCGCGCCGGTAGACACCGCCGCGGAGCAGCGCTCGGACGCCGAGGTCGTCCTGCCGGCCGCCGCCGAGGTGACCGGCCCCGTCGACCGCCACCCGGCCGAGGCGCCGACCACCGCCGCCGAGTCGACGCCCGCGGTCATCGAGCCGGAGCCCGTCGCGCCCGTCGCTGCGGTGGAGCCCGAGTCCGCCCCGGCACAGCCGGAGCCCGTCGCCGCGGTGGAGCCCGAGCCCGTCGCCGCCCCGCACCAGCCGGCATCCGTCCCGGCCACCGCCACGGCGGAGCCGGAGTCGACGGGGCCGGCGGACGAGCCCGCCGTGCCCGTGGCGGTGCCCGCGCCGCGCAGCGCGGACACCACCCCGCCCGCGCGGACCGAGCCCGACGCCGACGCCGCCGACGACTTCCGCCGGATCCAGGGCGTCGGCCCGAAGATGGCGGCGGCGCTGCAGGAGGCCGGCATCCGGACGTACCGGCAGCTCGCGGAACTCGACGAGGCCGCGCTGCGGGAGACGATCCGGGGCGCCGGGCTGCGTGCCGCCCCGAGCCTGGCGACGTGGCCGCAGCAGGCGAAGGTGCTCGCCGGCGCCCCTCGGGAGGCCGCCGCCGCGCTGCCCGCCGCCGACGTCTGACGCCGGGGCCGCCGCAGCAGCACGCCCGCCCGCGCCTCCCGCTCCTCCAGGGGTACGGCGCCACGAGGATCGACCCGACGCCGCCCGGTGTCGCGGTGCCCGCACACAGGGCGCCGCGACACCGGGCGGCGCGGCATCCAGGGGCGGGCTCCACACCGGGGCGTCCCGCCCCCGTACCGGACCCGTTGGTGCTCACCCGCAGCGATCCGCCGGCAGGCGGAAGGATCCGCCGTCGGGCCGGGCAGCCGCCTCACCCGGCGTCGGTCACACCGGCACGCCCGCGTACGGCCGGACGGTGAGACGCCGGCCGGCGGTGGGGCCGAGCCGCACCTGGAGCCCGAGCGGCGCGGCGGCCCGACGCACCGCGTCGACGTGCAGCGAGCCGTGCCGGTCGACGGTGAGCACCGGCGGCTCCTCCGGCTCGCCGGCCGGGGCATGGAACGACAGCAGCGTCACCGAGGTCGGCAGGTGCCCGGGGTGCGCGGCCCGGGCCGCCGCCTCGTCCCGGTGCGCGAGCACCACCAGGTCGTCGAGGTGGGCGAAGTCCTCGGCGATGCCCGCCGCCTTCCAGTGCGCCGGCTCGTCGGCCGCCCCGGTGCGGTGCCGCGACCGGTTGGCCGAGGTGATGTGGAGATGGTCCACCCCGATCTCGGCGACGGCCCGCTCGAAGAACGCGTTCGACGGGCACGTCAGCCCCGGCGCGATCACCTGCGTGGTGCGTACACCCTGGTCGCGCAGGGTGAGGTGGGCGGGCAGCCGATCGACGGCGGGGCCGCGGAAGCCGAACGGGCCCGTACCGTAGAGGACGCCCATCAGTTGTCGCACCCGGCCCTCGGGCAGCCGGTGCGGCACCCGCGACCAGTCGAACATCGCCGGGATCCGCCGGAAGGCGGTGGTGATGCTGCCGACCTGGTCGGCGGGGCGGCCCTTCGCGACGTTGACCCGCCGCACGGTGGCCGCGTCCGGGCGGGTCACGATCGCGTAGAAGTTGCCGAAGGCCACCGCGACCACCGCGCCTCCGGCCAGCGCGCGGGCCGCGGCGGCGACGTCCTCGGGGCGGTCGACGTACCGGTGCGGGGCGTCCATGGTGTCCTCCTGCGCGGTGCCTTGAGGCAGTTCTACGCCGACCGGACCGCCCGGGATGGTCGTCGGTCGCCGATCCGATAGCGGGCCGGCTCGCCCCGGGCCGGGCGGGCCCTCCGACGGGCCGGGGCCGCCGGCCGGCGGTGCGGTCGATCGGCGACGCCGTTAGCCGTTCACCGCGACTGGGTACAACCTCCGGCACCTCGAACCACCACACCCTTTGCGGAGGCAGCGATGCGTGGCACGTCGATATTCGGAGTCCTCGTCGTCATCTGGCTGATCATCGGTGCGGTCGCCGCCGGTCAGCGCGGCTACTACAGCGGCGACGACACCAACTGCGCCGAGGCCGGCACCATCCTGGTCACCATCGTCGCCGGGCCGCTGAACTACATCGGCGCCAACCCCAAGGTCGACTGCGAACTGCCCCAGCCGTCCGAGTAGGACGAGTCTTCCCGGCCCGCGCCCACTGCGGCGCGGGCCGATTCGTGTCCGCAGCCGGTCGGTCCGCGAGCCGGCCCGGTGCGCGTCCGGGCCGAGTCGGCGTCCCGTTCGGTGCGGATCATTCCCGCCGGCGGTGGTGCGCGTCCCCACGCGTGTGTGGTGCGTCGCCTCGCGCAGTGCGTCCTAGGAGGCTGGACTGCAGCTCGTCCGAGCGCCGCGCGCTCGCGCGCTCTCGGCGGCGGACGACCGGGCGGCGGAGGCTGGGCGACGTTTGTCGACCGGGGCGGCGGGAACCGCCGTTGCTCACACCGCCGCACGGGACGGGAGCACGGGATGAAGATCGGCTACAAGCTGGCCGCGGAGGGGTACGGGCCGCAGGAGATCATCCGTCAGGCGGTCCGCGCCGAGCAGGCGGGCTTCGACTTCGTCGAGATGAGCGACCACTTCCACCCGTGGCTGGACGTGCAGGGGCACTCGTCGTTCGCCTGGAGCGTGCTGGCGGCGATCGCCGCGAAGACCGACACGCTGGGCCTGGCCACCGGGGTCACCTGCCCGACCGTCCGGTACCACCCGGCGATCATCGCGCAGGCCGCGGCGACCATGGCGCTGATCTCCGACGGCCGGTTCACCCTCGGCGTCGGGGCCGGCGAACGGCTCAACGAGCACGTGGTCGGGCAGGGCTTCCCCAGCGTCCGGGGCCGGCACGAGCGACTGCGGGAGGCGTTGGAGATCATCCGGCTGCTCTGGCAGGGCGGCTACCGCTCGTACGAGGGCAAGCACCTCCAACTGGAGGACGCCCGCGTCTTCGACCTGCCCGACACCCCGCCGGTCATCGCGGTGGCCGCCAGCGGCCGGGCCTCGGCGACGATGGCCGCGGAACTCGGCGACGGCCTGTTCGTCACCGAGCCGAAGGAGTCGATCGTCGCGCACTACCGCGAGGCCGGCGGCGACGGCCCCCGCTACGCCGAGGTGCCGATGGCCTGGGCTCCCGACGACGGGCAGGCGGTACGCGCGGTGCTGGAGACCAGCCGCTGGATGGTCACCGGGTGGAAGGTGATGAGCGAGCTGCCCAACCCGGTCAACTTCGACGCCGCCAGCGCGTACGTCGAGGAGCGGCACGTCCGCGAGCTGTTCTCCGTCGGTCCGGACCCGGAGGCGCACGTGGCGAAGGTCCGCTCCTACGTCGAGGCGGGCCACGACCACATCGTGCTGCAGAACGCCGGCCCCGACCCCGACGGCTTCCTCGACTTCTTCGCTGGCGACCTCGCCGGCCGGCTGCGCGCCCTCGGCTGAGCGCGGACGACGGGACGCGGCGCCACCGGCCCGCCCGAGGAGTCGCCACGGGACGGGAAGAGCGAATGGCGGCGGGCCGTCCACGGGGACGGGCACGCGACGAGGGGCGCGCCCGGCCCGCCGCCACGACGATCATGGCTGGCGGGGCCGGACGCGCCCCGGGGACGGGCGCGGGGCGCCCGACGGTGTCGGTCAGCGGAAGCAGTGGGCCACCGGCACCAGGCTGCCCTCGCAGTTGGTGGGCTCGTTGTCGATGATGTCGGTCTCGTCGTCGACCCTGACCCGCGCCTTCTCGGCGAAGAGGCCGCCCGGCTTCACCGTGGCGGAGTTGCCGGCCACCCGGCTGGTGTAGAGGGAGACCTGGCCCAGGGAGGCGAACACGCCGCCGCCCTTCGAGGCCGCGCCGACGGCGTGGTTCCGGTCGACCTCGCTGTTCCGCACCAGCAGGTTCGACTTCAGGGCGTGGATCCCGCCGCCGGAGCCCCGGGCGGTGTTGCCGGCCACGACGCTGTCGTCGAGCGGGAGCAGCCCCTGGAAGGTCGAGATGCCGCCGCCGTTGCCGGTGGCGGTGTTGTCGCGCACCTCCATCCCGCGCAGGAAGATCAGCGCGTCCGAGTTGGCGATGCCGCCGCCGGTCTGGGCGGTGTTGCCGAGCACCTTCGTGTCCGCCACCCTCGTGCGGGCCGAGAAGCTGGCGATGCCGCCGCCCTGCTCCGCGTTGTTGTGCGCGAAGGCGCTCTTCTGCACCTCGGCCGCTCCCCGGTAGTTGCCGAGTCCCCCGCCGTACGCGACGGCGCTGTTGTCGTGGAACTTCGACGTGCGCAGGCTCAGCACACCGCCGTTGAGCAGTCCGCCGCCCTTGCCCGCCTTGCCGGCGGCGCGGTTGCCGACGAACGTGCTGTCGGTGACGACCATGTTGCCGTCGTTGAAGATCCCGCCGCCGCCCCCCTCCGCCGAGAGGGAGGTGCTGCCGACGACCGTGGTGCGCTCGACCACCGCGGACGCGCCGTGCACGACGTGGATGCTGCCGCCCTCGGCGGCCGAGAGGCCGTTGCGCAGCACGACGTCCGACAGGGTCAGCTCGCCGCCGTCGCGGACGGTGAAGAACCGGAACGCCTCGGCGTGCACGTCGCGGACGATGGTGGCGCCCTCGCCCCGGATCGTGATCGGGTGGTAGATGACCGGCAGCCCGGCCTTGTCGTGCTGCGGGTTGCGCGGCGGGGCCTCGGCGTCGCCCGGGTTCTCCGCGCTGTCGGCCGCCTCGCGGGCGTCGCGGATCCCGCCGTCGTAGTCGTCGGGCTGCTGGAAGGCGTGCGTCAGCTCGTACGTGCACCTGGGCGCGAGCCGCAGGTGGGCGCCGCCCTCGGCGTTGGCCCGGACCAGCGCGGCGATGAGCTTCGCCGGGTCGCAGGGCACCGGGACCTCCCCGCGGCGGCCGGGCTGCGGGCCCCGCTCCGTCCTGCCGTCGCGCGGCTTGCCGTCCCAGTCGCCGGAGTCCCGCCCGCCGAGGTCGCCGCGGCGCTGCTCACGGAGGTCGTCGCGGTGTCCCGCGCCGGAGTCGGCGCCGCGCAGCACCAGCGCCGGCGCGTCCGACACGGCGGGCAGGTTCGGGGCGGCCCCCGCCACCCCCGCCACCCCCGCGACGCCGGCCACCAGGCTGCCCGCGACGAGTCCACCGGCTAAGAACCACCGGGACCGCCGCGTGGCTCGCGCCGTTCGCCGGTTCCCTCGATACGTCGACATCAGGCTTCCCTGCCTTTCGCGTGCATGACCGGCCGCCCGGACCGGGCGGGGGGTGGCGGCCATCTCGACGCCACCGAGGGTCACGATACGAGCGAAACTCGGGCAAGTCAGTCGAAGATGAATAAACGTAGTGTTCATCTTCGGTGGACCGATCGGCCCCAAACGGGCACGGCCCCCGGTCAACCGCCGACGTGGATGCCGGGGCGGCGGGTCGGGTCCGGTTCGGACTTGCGGAGGATCTCCCGGACCACGGGCGGGGTGTCGCCCCGGCCGAGGATGAGGTAGCGCAGCAGGTGCCCCAGCGGGTTTCCCTCGGACCACTCGAAGTGGGCGTGCGGACGGACCCCGGTGACGTCGCGCAGCGCCAACAGGATCGCCGCGATCGCGTTGGGCACGGCCGGGCTGCTGGCCCGCAGCACCCGGAACCCACCGACCTCCGCGCCGCGCACCCGCAGCACGTCGCTGAACTTCGACGGGTCGACCACGTCGATCTCCAGGAAGAGGATGTCGCCCTCGCCGGGGACCGGGTTCATGCTCCGCTGCGCCCGCTCCTTGACCGTGTACTCCTTCACCGCGCCGGTCGCCCGCTTGTGCGCGATCAGGTGCAGCCGGCCGTCGTGCGCCAGCGACTCGGCGACGAAGCGCCGGGCCCGCTCGTCGAACTCGATCCGCTCCGCGCGCAGCTCGGTGGTCCGGCTCACCCGGGAGACGAGCGAGACGACGACGATGCCGAGGATGAACAGCGCCGAGATGGTGATGCCGTGCGGCTTGGCGATCACGTTCTCGGCCAGCGCGTACAGCAGGACGAGGGTGAGCACCGCGAAGCCGGCGGCGGCGCGGCGCTCCCGGCGACGGGCCGCGGAGATGGTGACGGCCACGGCGGCCGAGACCATCATGGCGAGGATCCCGGTGGCGTACGCGCCGGCCTGGGCGTTCACGTCGGCCCGGAACGCCACGGTGATCGCGACGCTGACCAGGGTGTAGACGATCACGACGGGCCGCACCGCCCGGGCCCACTCCGGCGCCATCCCGTAGGTGGGCAGGTAGCGGGGCACGATGTTGATCAGACCGGCCATCGCGGAGGCGCCGGCGAACCAGAGGATCAGCGCGCTGCTGATGTCGTAGAGGGTGCCGAAGGCCCCGCCGACGTGCTCGTGGGCGAGGTAGGCCAGCGCCCGGCCGTTGGCGGCCCCGCCCGGTTCGAACTCGGCGGCGGGGATCAGCACCGTGGTGACGAACGACGTGGAGACCAGGTAGACCGACATGATCAGCGCGGCGGTGGCGAGCATGCGTCGGGTGTTGCGGATCCGCGCCGCCAGCCGGGCGTCACGGTCGGCGCCCTCGCCCGCCACCAGCGGCATCATGCTGACCCCGGTCTCGAAGCCGGAGAGCCCGAGCACCAGCAGCGGGAAGGCGAGCACGGCGGTCACCGCCACCTCGCCGGGGTCACCGCCGGCGGTCAGCGCGGCGGTCCAGTCCGCCAGGGTGCCCGGGTCCGCGGCGACCTCGGCCACCGAGACCGCGACGATCACCGCGTTCAGCGCCAGGAAGACCACGACCAGCGGGATGGCCACCGCGACCGCCTCCCGGAAGCCGAGCAGGAAGACCCCGCCGAGGACCAGCAGCAGTACGACGGTGACGCCGACGGCGACGGCCGTGCCGCCGACGCCCTCGGGGACCAGCGGGTTCTCCAGCAGGTGCACCGTGGCGTCGGCCGAGGAGAGGGTGATCGTGATGATCCAGGAGGTGGCCACGAAGCCGAGCAGCACCAGTACGAAGATCTTGCCGCGCCAGAACGGCAGCAGCCGCTCCAGCATCGCCACCGAGCCCTGCCCGTGCGGGCTCTCCCGGGCCACCCGCCGGTACATCGGCAGCATGCCGAGCAGGGTCAGCGCGACGATCAGCAGGGTCGCCAGCGGGGAGAGCGTCCCGGCCGCCACCGCCGCGATGCCGGGCAGGTAGGACAGGGTCGAGAAGTAGTCCACCCCCGTCAGGCACATGACCTGCCACCAGGCGTGCGAGCGGCTCTGCCCCTCCACCGCCTCCGGTCCCACCGGCTGCACCCGGTGCGTGAACAGCCACCGCCGCAGCGGGCTGAGCGGCGCGGCGGGCCGGCTGGGACTCGCCGTCACCTCGGGGACGTCGACCGGGCGGCCCCTGCGTCCGCCGGGGCGGGTGGGGTCACGCGCGGCCCGCAGGTCCCGGCTCGGGCCGGCGGGCGGCGGGCGGCGGCCGCGCGTGCGCCGCGGCCTCGCCCCGTCCTCGTCAGCCATGCCCCGTCCCCACCCCTCGGCGGCCCTGCCCCGACCGTAGGCGGTCCCCCGCCGGCCGCCCGCCGGAACGGCGAACCCCGGGCCCCCGCCCGCCCACCGGGCCCGCAGGCCCTCCCGCCCGGGCCGCCGACGTCGCAGACGACTCAGCTCCACAGTTTCCGCAGGCCCTCCCGCCGAGGCCGCCGACGTCGCAGACGACTCACCTCGACAGCTCCCCGCGAGCCCTCCCGCCGAGGTCGCCGGCGCCGCAGCCGGCTCAGGTCGACGGCTGCGGCGGGCGCAGCGCCGCGGCCAGGGCGTCCGGGTCGGCGATCGTCACGGTCGCGCCCGGGTGCCGGAGCCAGCCGCCGGGCAGCAGGGCGGGCACCGGCTCGGCGAAGCGGAGGCAGAGCCCGGCCGCCGTGCTGCTGCCGAAGGTGACGCCGGCGTCGGCCAGCGAGAGGTGCGGCCCCACCGCCCGCCACCAGCGGTACGGCCCGCCCCGCTCGACGCCGGTCACGTTGCGTCGGGGGGTGCGCAGCCGCCACGGGCCGAACCGGACCACCACCTCCGCCGCGTCGACGCGCACCCAGGCGGTCTCGGGGCGGACGCCGAGCAGCGCCAGCGCGGGGCGGAAGACCGGATCGAAGCGGAACGCGAACCGGCGCGCGTCGGGGGCGTGGGTCACGACTCCGGCGTACCCGGTGCGGGCCGGCCGACACCCCCCGGGCCGGCCGGCCCGCGCGCCTCGCGACGACGGCCCGGGACGCGTCCCCGCGCTCCGCCTGGTTGCCGGTGCGGAGCGCGGGGACCCCCCGTCCCGGCTACTGCAGGAACGCCCCGAGGGGCGAGAGCAGCAGCCGGCCGAGCGCGGCGGCGGTGTCGTCCAACCGCGCGCGCTCGCACTCATGGGCGGCCGGATCGTGCCGGCACCGCCAGATCTTCTGCGCGTTGCGCCAGGCGACGTCGCGCGTGTACTCGACCAGCTCCCCCTGGTACCAGTCGTCGATGTCGCCGTTGAGCATGTCGATGAGCAGCTGCCAGCGCTCCAGGTAGCCGCGCCGCAGGCCGGGGATCTTGTCGGCGAAGATGTTGTTGATCTCGAGGTAGTCGCGGTGCTGGTCGGTGCCGTCGACCGGCTCCGACTCCAGGCTGTCGAACGTCGTCACCAGCGCGAACGGCAGATCGAAGTTGATGTGCGCGTTCACCCCCGCCGCCGCCGACGGCAGCGGGCGGGCGTCCGGGCCGCGCATCCGCTGGAACAGGCACGCCCACGCCTTCGGCGTGCCCGGGCTGGAGTCGGTCCACAGCCGCATCGCGTCGAAGTAGCGGGCGGCGAACTCCACGTCCAGCCGGGACAGGAACACCGGGTCGGCGAACCGGTCGTCGTAGAGCCCGTTGAGCACGCTCTCGGTGATCGTCAGGTAGAGCCTGTTGAAGTCGGCCAGCGGGCAGCTCGCCTCCAGCGGAGGCAGCCGGACCAGCAGGTCCTGGAGCTTGGCGAGGTGGTCGACGACCGCCGGCACGTCGGCGGGGTGGTCGGAGAGCAGGTCGACGATGTCCCGATGCACGGGCCCCCACACCGGTTCCGTCATCTCTCCTCCACAGCGTTCCCGGGCACCCCGTGCCGTCGGCGACGTCGCACACTCTGCCAGCCGGCGTCCGGCGGCCGGATCAGTAGAACGACGTATCCGTACGCGCGCGTCAGCCGGCCCGGTTACGCAGGAAGATGGCGCTGGCCTGCACCCGGGTGCGGACCTGGAGCTTGTCGAAGATGTGCGAGACGTGCACGCCGATGGTCCGCTCGCTGATGAACAGCCGCTGGCCGATCTCCCGGTTCGTCAGCCCTTCGGCGACGGCGGCCAGCACCTCCCGCTCGCGGGCGGTCAGCGCCCCCAGCTCGTCCCCGCCGGGGCCGGTGGCCGGGGCGCCGGCCACCGACCGCTCCTCCAGCGACACCCGCGCCCGGCCCGCGAGGGTGCGGATCTCCGAGGTCAGCGGCACCGCGCCCAGCCCCTGCGCCACCTGGTACGCCTGCCGCAGCAGCTTGGCCGCGGTGGCGCTGCGGCTGCGGCGGGCCAGCAGGGCCTCGGCCTGCCGCAGCCGGGAGTAGGCCGCCGGGTAGGGGTGGTGGCGCCGGTCCCACTCGGTCACCGAGCGGGCCCACAGCTCCGGGTCGCTGCCGTCGAGGCGGCTCACCTCCGCGGCGCAGAGCGCCAGGAACCCGTCCACCACGTCGCGCACCGGGCGGGCGGCGTGCTCGCTCTTGCGGGCGACCCGGTCGGCGACCTCGCGCAGCCGGCGCACCGCGGTCTCGTCCACGGCGATCGTCCGGCTGGCGTGCGCCTCCGCCTCGGCCCGCAGGCCGTGCCACACCAGCGCGGCGAGGATGCCCACGTCGTCGGAGCGGCTCTCGGTCAGGCCGCGCTGCACCGCCTGCCGCGCCAGGTCGTGCCGGCCCTGCCACATGGCCAGCCCCGCCCGCAGCGTCAGCAGCGGGATCACGTGCCGCGCCCCGCCCCCGGCGAGCACGGTCGCCACCGCGTCCAGGTCACGGTCGGCGGCCTCGATGTCGCCGTAGCCCACCGACAGCCGGCAACGGGCCAGCAGCAGCTCGACCGCGTCCGCGCCGGAGGGGCGGTGCCGCAGCGCCGCCGCGACGACCTTCTCCGCCTCCGCCCACTGGCCGACGCGGAACAGCCCGTTGGTGGCGATCGCCAGCAGCCGGGTCTCGTACGTGCGGCCCAGGCCCAGCTCGGCGACGCGCTCGGCACCCCGGCGGGCGACGACGACGCCCTCCTCCAGGACGTTCAGCGGCCCCGTCAGCAGCTCGGCCAGGTGCAGGTACGCGCACGCCACGTCCTCGGGGCGGCCGGAGCGCTCGGCGGTCTCCAGCGCCCGGCGCATCACCGCCAGCCCCGCGTCCGGGTCCTCCAGGTACGCCTCGGAGAACCCGAGCGCCGCGCTGGCCAGCACCACCTCGGACGTGGAGCCCTCGACCGCGGCGGACAGCTCCAGGGCCTCCCGGGCCCGTCGGCCGGCGTCGGCGTACCGGCCGAGGTGCAGCAGCAGCTCCGCCAGGTGCGCGGCGGCGGTCGCCCGCTCGCGGGGCGTGCAGTCGGGGGCCCGCAGGGCGCGCTGGTATTCCGCCTCGGCCGGCGCCGACCGGCCGGCGGCGGCAAGGTAGCGGGCCCGCCGGATGTGCAGCGCGCAGGCGGGCCGGTCGGCGTCGGCCAACTCCTCCAGCAGGGCCAGCGCCCGGGCGTGCTCGCCGCAGTGGTGGGCGGCCTCGGCGGCGTGCTCCAGCAGGGTCACCCGGTCGACGTCCAGCGGACCCACGCCGGGCGAGCCGGCCAGCTGCAACGCCACCGACCAGTGCCGGTGCGCCTCGGCCCAGCCGTGCAGCCGCTCGGCCTCCCGGGCGGCCGCCATGGCCGCCGGCAGCGCCCGCGCCGGCTCGCCGGCCAGCCGCCAGTGGTGTGCCAGGCGGGCCTGGTGCAGCTCCGCCGGGGCCGAGGTGAGCGCCTCGGCGTAGCGGCGGTGCAGGGCTGCGCGCTCGGCCGGCAGCAGCTCGTGCTCCAGCACCTCGGCGACCAGCCGGTGCCGCAGCCGGTAGCCCTCGTCCGCGCCGACCAGCAGCCGGTGGGCCACGGCGGCGCGGACCGCCTCGATCAGCTCGTCCTCGGGCAGCCGGGTCACCCGCGCCAGCAGCCAGTGCTCCACCGGCTCGACGCCGGCCGCCACCGCGTGCACCACGGCGTGCGCGGGCTGGGGCAGGGCGTCGACCCGGGCCAGGAAGATCTCGCGCAACGTGTCGGAGAGCCCGTCGCGGCCGTCGCGCAGGTCGCGGGCGAGCTCCTCCACCACGAACGGGTTGCCGCCACTGCGCTGCCACACCAGCTCCGCCGCCTCCGGCGTCAGCGGCCGGCCGACCACGGCGGCGGCGAGCTGGTCGGTGCCGGCCCGGTCGAGCGGGGCCAGGTCGAGCACCCGTACGGTGCGCAGCCGGCGCAGCTCGGTGAGCACCCGGCGCAGCGGGTGCGCGCCCTGCAGCGACTCGGCCCGCACCGCGGCGAGCACGGAGAGTTGGAGGTCGCCGAGGCCGGCGAGCAGGTAGAGCAGCAACTGGCGGGTGCTGCGGTCGACCCACTGCAGGTCGTCGAGGACGAGCACGAGCGGGCGCCCCTCGGCGATCAGGTGCAACCCCCGGGAGACCCGCTCCAGCAGCGCCCCGGCGCCGTCCGGCCCGGCGGTCTCGTCGGCGAACATCTGCAACAGGCTGCGGACCGCCGAGGACGTCCGGGCGTGGGAGCCGGTCAGCTCGGCGTCGAAGCGGCGCAGCGCCTGCAGCAACGGGTGCAGCGGCGACGCGTCGCCGATGTCCAGACAGGACCCGGTGAGCACCAGGGCACCCCCGTCGCGCAGCCGGGCGCTGACCTCGCGCAGCAGCCGGGTCTTGCCCACGCCGCTCTCGCCGGTGAGGAAGACGGCGGCGGTGTGCCCCTGCGCGACGTCGTCGAGCAGCGCGGAGCGTACCGTCGTCACGATGTCGGCGCGGCCGACGAGCGGTGCGGTGTCCACATCGCTGGCCATGGCACGCAGCCTAGTCACACGTCCCCGTACCGTTCTACGGGTCATTCGTCCCTGTGGTACTCCTCGCGTCGACATTGCGACCAAACGTTGCGGATGGCCGACATACGTCGTTCTGCAGATCCCCCGTCGGCCGGCAGGTGACAGGGTCCGAGGCGTCGTCAGCCAACGGGGGGAAAGGCAGGTGCGATGCCGATGCCGATGCCCATGCCCATGCCCACCATCCTCGCTGGTCCGCAGCGCGTCACCCCGGCAGCCTGGCCGGTGCCGGAGGAGAGACGCACCGTCACCGTGCTGTTCGCCGACATCGTCGGGTCCACCGCGCTCGTCGACCGGCTCGACCCCGAGGACGTGCGCGCGTTGCAGCGCGCCTACTTCGACACCGTCGCCGGGGTGCTGCGCCGGTGGCACGGGGTGGTCGAGAAGTACATCGGCGACGCGGTCATGGCGCTGTTCGGGGCCCGCGGGTCCGACGGGTTCGACGCGTACCGGGCGGTGCGGGCGGCGCTGGAGATCCAGCGGGCCCTCGACCGGCGTCCGCTGCCCGGCACGCCGCGACTGCGGGTGCGGGTCGGGGTGGCCACCGGCGAGGCGCTGGTCGACCTCGCGGCGACGCGCGACGGCGGGCACGGCGCGGCCAGCGGCGCGGTGATCACCACCGCCGCCCGGTTGCAGGCGTACGCCCCGCCGGGCGGGGTGGCGCTCTGCGCGGCGACCCGGCGGGCCACCGAGGGGCTGATCGAGCAGCGTCGGGTGCCGCCGGTGGCCCTCGCCGGCAAGGCGCTGCCGGTGGACGTGTGGCACGCCACCGGGACGGCCCGGCCGGCCCCCACCCGGCACGAGGGTCCGCTGGTCGGGCGGCGACGCGAACTGGCCGCCGCCCGCGACCTGGTCCTGCGGGCGCTGCGGGACCGCAGCCCGCGCTGGCTGTCGCTGGTCGGCCCCGCCGGCGTCGGGCGCAGCCGGCTGCTGCACGAGTTGCGGCACGCGGTGGCGGCGGTGGACGACGTGCCGGTGCGCTGGTGCGTCGCGCACTGCCCGCCGTACCCGCAGGCCCTGGCGCCCGTCGCGGACCTGGTGCGCGGGCTCGCCGGCCTCCGCGCGGACGAGCCGCCCGCGACCGTACGCCGCCGGCTCGCCGCCGCCGTCGCCGGCCTGGTGCCGCCGGGCCGCCTGACCGGGTCGGTGTGCGCGCTGGAGGAGCTGCTGTCCGGGCCGGACGCCTCGCCCGGGGCGGCCCGGGGCGCGGAGGTGGCGCGGGAGGCGCTGCTGGCCCTCGCCGCCCGGGAGCCGCTGGTGGTGGCGGTGGACGACCTCGACCGGGCCACCGGGGAGCTGCACCGGTTCCTGCACCGGCTCTTCGCGGCGGCCACCGCCCGGTCCCTGCCCCTGGCGGTGGTGGCGGTGCACCGTCCGGAGTGGGCCGACGTGCTGCCCGCCGGCCGCCGGCACCGGCTGGACGTGCCGCCGCTGCGCCCCGTGGAGACCGGCCGGCTGCTGCGCCACCTGCTGCGCCGGGCCGACCGGCCGGCGGCGCAGGCGGCCCGCCTGCTGCCGCTGGTCGACGGCAACCCCGGCCGGGCGACCGCGTACGTGGCGACGATCGGTGGCGCGCCGCCCGCGCGGCTGCCCGTACCCGACGCGGTGCGCCGCGAGGTGGACGCCCGGCTGGACCGCCTCGACGCCACGCGGCGGGCGGTGCTGATGGCCGCCGCGACCCTCGACGCGGGGGTCACCGCGCCGTCGGTGGCGCGCCTGCTCGGTTGGACGCCCGACCGGGCCCTGCCCGCGCTGCGGGCGCTCGCCGCGTCGGGGCTGCTGGTCGTCCGCGCCGACGGCCGGTACGCGGTCGCCGACCCGGTGCTCCGCGAGGTCGCGTACGCCCGGCTGCCGAGGGCGGTGCGCGCGACCTTCGCCCTGCGGGCCGGGCTGCCGGCGGGCGCGTTGGCGCCGGTCCCTGGAGCGGCCGACCGGGAACCGACGCCGCAGCGCGACACGGCGGTCGTGGCGGCTCGGCGACGGCCGCGTGATCGCGGTCCGGGCGGCGTCACGGGGCGTCGTGACGGAGCGGATGTCCGACGGCCGCGTGATCGCGGTCCGGACGGCGTCACGAGGCGTCGTGACGGAGCGGATGTCCGGTGGCCCGGATCGCAGATCCGCACGGCCGTGCCGGTCACGGCGGTGCGGGTGGCCCTTGCGCCGCCTCTCTCTTCGACCGTGCCGACGGCGGGCTCGGACGGTGCGGCAGCCCGGCTGCCCGCCCTGGCGACCCGGGCGGCCGGTCATGGCCTGCCGGCTCCCGGCGCGGGTGCCGGGAAGGCCACGACCCGTCCGCTGGGCTGCGACCGCTCGGGTCCTCCCCAGTTCTGGCCGACGACGAACAGGCGCGGGTCGCGGTCGCGGCCGAGCGTGCCGGAAAAGGCGCCGCGGTCGAGGTCGACGGTGGCCAGCACCTCGCCGCCCTGACCGACGCGGACGCAGCGCTGGTTGCCGTCGTCGGCGCACCAAGGGGGGCGGGCGAGACGCGCAGTTCCCCCACGATCCAACCTAACCGTCGCCGGCCCCGATCGGTATCGGGCGGCCGACCGAGTGTGCCGGCCCCGCCCGTTGGCTACGTTCGCCCGATGCCTGTCGAAGAGATCACCGCCTCCGCCGCCGGCACCTGGACCCTCGGCGACCGCACCGTGCACCGGATGGGCTTCGGCTCCATGCGGTTGACCGCCGACCCGGACCGGGCGCGCGCCGTCCGCGTCCTGCGCCGGGCGGTCGAGCTCGGCGTCAACCACATCGACACCGCCGCCTTCTACGTCTCGCCGGGCGGGCCGCTCGGCGTCGGCACCGGTCCCCGCCGCTACGCCACCGACCTGATCCGGGAGGCGCTGGCGCCGTACCCGGAGGACCTGGTCATCGCCACGAAGGTCGGGCCGTCCTTCGACGAGGCGAGCCGGCACCGGGAGCTGACCCCGGCCGAACTGCGCCGGGACGTGGAGGAGAACCTGCGCCGGCTGGGCCGGGACCACCTGGACGTGGTCAACCTGCGCATCGTCCGGCGCGAGGGGCGGGACTCGGTGGCGGAGCGCTTCGCCGCCCTCGCGGAGCTGCGCGACGCCGGGCTGATCCGGCACCTCGGACTGTCCAACGTGCGCGTCGACCACCTCGACGAGGCGCAGGCCATCGCGCCGGTGGTGTGCGTGCAGAACGCGTACGCCCTCGACGCGAACCGCTGGGCCGACGACCTGCTGCGTGCCTGCGGGGAGCGCGGGGTGGCCTTCGTGCCGTTCTTCGCGATCGCCGGCGGCGGCCGGGAGTCGGGCGCGGGCGGCGACCACGGCGACGCGGTGCGCGCGGTGGCCCGGGCCCACGGGGTGACGCCGCACCAGATCCGCCTGGCCTGGACGCTGCACCAGGGGCCGCACGTGCTGGCCATCCCCGGCACCGGCGATCCGGAGCACCTGGCGCAGAACGTCGCGGCCGGTGCCATCCGGCTCTCCGCCGACGACCTGGCCCGCCTCGGCTGAACGCGGTCGTGGGCCGGCCCCTGGTGAACGGCCGGCGAACCGGAACCGGCCGGGCCGACGGGGCGCGCGTCTGGCCACGCCCGGCGTGCCGGTCAGCGGTCGGCGAGGAAGGCCACGGCCCGCTCCCAGGTCCGTGCGGCCGCCGCCGCGTCGTGATCGGGCAGCTCGGGGTCGGTGTAGAGATGCCCGACGCCGGGATAGCGGTGGACGGACAGCTCCGCGCCGGCCGCGGTCATCGCCCGCCGCCACTGCGCGACCTCCGGCTCCGCGTCGTAGTCGTCGGGGTCGCTCAGGTGCAGCTGCACCGGCAGGCCCGGCCGGACCGCCTCCGGCTCGCCGCCGGTGCCGCAGAGCAGCAGCAGCGCCGCCGCGTCGGGACGTTCGGCGAGCAGCGCCCCGGCCACCCCGGCGCCCATCGAGAACCCGGCCAGCACCGCGTCGGCAGGCGCCTCGCCCAGGGCCGCCCGGGCCCGGTCCAGCACCGCCTCCTGCCCGATCTCGCGGAGCAGGGCGAAGCCGTCCTCCACCGTCTCGGCGGCCGGCTCACCATAGAGGTCGGGGGTGTCGACGGTGTGCCCGGCGGCACGCAGCCGGTCGGCGGCCGTCAGCACGGCGGGCCGCAACCCGTAGACGGAGTGAAACAGCACCACGTGTCCCATGCCGGCATCCTGCCCCAGACCCCCGACAGGACCGGGTCGCCGCGCGGGCCCGCAGCCCGGTGGGTCACACGAGCGCCTCCAGGCGCCGCACCAGTTCCTCGGGCCCCGGCATGGCGGCGATCTCGGCGCTGACCTGCCGGGCCGCCTCGCGCAGCCCCGGGTCGCCGACCAGCCGGGTCAGCGCGTCGGCCGTGATGTCGCGGGGCCGCACCGCGAGGCCGGCCCCGCGCCGGGCCACCAGCTCGGCGTTGTGCCGGCGGTCGCCGGCCCCGACGGTGACCAGCTGCGGCACGCCCGCGATCAGGGCCGTGAAGACGCTGCCCGCGCCGCCGTGGTGGACCAGCGCCGCGCTCGCCGGCAGCGCCTCGGGCAGCGGGATCCAGTCGACGGTACGCACGTTGCCGGGCAGCGCCCGGCGGGCCAGCCGCGCGTCCGGGCGGACCAGGACGAACTCGGCGTCGACCCGGTCGGCGGCGGCGAGGACCGCCGGCATCGGACCGGCGCTGCCGGGGCCGGCGACGGTGCTGCGGCTGACCAGCACCCGCGGGCGCTCGCCCGGCTCGCGCAGCCACTGCGGCAGCTCGCCGCCACCGGAGTGGGCGGCGTAGCGCATCGGCCAGCCGTCCTGGGAGAGCAGGCTGGGCGGGCCGACGGCGATGGCGGCGGCCGGGGGCGGCAGCTCCGCCACGCCGTGTCGGCGCAGGGCGGCGCCGAGCGACGCGAGGGTGGCCCGCACCAGGTCACGGCCGTCGAAGAGGGAGTTCTCCTGGCGTACGGCGGGCACGCCGCGCTTCGCGGCGGCGAGCGCCCCGGCCACCGCGAACGGCTCGTGGATCACCAGGTCGGGCTTCCACTCCTCGGCGACGGCGACCACCCCGTCGGCGAGCTGGTCGTTGACCGTGCCGAAGATCATCCCGGCGCCCCGGGTGCCGCCGGTGCCGGCCAGCTCGGCCCGGGCGATCAGCGGGTGGCGCAGCATCATCGCGCGGGCGATCCGTCCGAAGTCGAACGTCGGCGCGACGTCGCGCACCGGCAGGCCCGACTGTTCCGCCCGCAGGGCGTCCGCCGCGGTGGTGACGAGCACCTCGTGCCCGGCGTCCCGCAGTGCGCCGGCCAGCGGCAGCAGGGGAAAGACGTGCCCGATCAACGGCGCGGAGACCACCAGCACTCGCACGGTCCACATGCTACTCCCGGCCGGAATCGCCGTGCGGGACGGGACGCTGAGCCCCCTGCCCAGGGCGACGCGGTCCCGGCGAGCTACCGCACGGTCGGCGCCGCGACGACGCGACGGGCGGCTCAGCCGGCGGTCGCGGGCAGCGTACGGCTGCGGCCCCGGAACTCGGCGACCACCTCGCCGCCCTCCCGCGTGACGGTGACGTCGTAGATGCCGCTGCGGCCGTAGCGGGTGCGCTCGGTGGCGTGGGCGGTCAGCAGGTCGCCCTCGCGGGCGGGACGGACGAAGGTGATCTCGCCGCCGGCGGCCACGGTGACGGGGCCGTGGCTGTTGCAGGCCAGCGCGAAGGCCGTGTCCGCGAGCAGGAAGACGAACCCGCCGTGCGCGATGGCGTGGCCGTTGACCATCGCGCCGGTGACCCGCATCCGGGCCACCGCAGCGCCGTCGGCGGCGTCGACCAGCTCGATGCCGAGCCCCTTGGAGGCCGCGTCGGCGTCGAACATGTCGTACGCGGCGTTGCGCCCGGCCACGTCAGCCGCCCCGCCGCTGGTCGACGATCCGCCGCATCTTGCCCATCGACCGCTCCACCCCGTCCGGGGCGATCACCTCGACCGCCACGCTCACCCCGATCGTGTTCTTGACCAGCCCGACCAGCGCGACGCCGGCCCGTTCGGCGGCCTCGACGTCCACCCCCGCCCGCCGTTCGACGCGGACGGTCAGCGTGTCCATCCGCCCCTGCCGCCCGAGGACGCACTGGAAGTGCGGCGAGAGCTGCGGCGTACGCAGGATCAGCTCCTCGATCTGGGTGGGGAAGACGTTCACCCCGCGCACGATCATCATGTCGTCGCTGCGCCCCGTGATCTTCTCGATCCGTCGCATCGGGCGGGCGGTGCCGGGCAGCAGCCGGGTGAGGTCGCGGGTGCGGTAGCGGACGACCGGCATCGCCTCCCGGGTCAGCGAGGTGAGCACCAGCTCACCGCGCTCGCCGTCAGGCAGCACCTCGCCGGTGACCGGGTCGACGATCTCCGGATAGAAGTGGTCCTCCCACAGGTGCAGCCCGTCCTTGGTCTCCACGCACTCGTTGGCCACGCCGGGCCCCATCACCTCGGACAGTCCATAGACGTCGACGGCGTGCATGTCGAGGCGCTGCTCCATCTCCCGGCGCATGTCCTCCGTCCACGGCTCCGCGCCGAAGATGCCCACCTGGAGCGAGGTGCGGCGCGGGTCGACGCCCTGCCGTTCCATCTCGTCGACGATGGCGAGCATGTAGCTGGGGGTGACCATGATGACCTCGGGCTCGAAGTCGCGGATCAGCATCACCTGGCGTTCGGTCATCCCGCCGGAGACGGGGATGACGGTGCAACCCAGTTCCTCCGCGCCGTAGTGCGCGCCGAGCCCGCCGGTGAACAGCCCATAGCCGTACGCGACGTGCACCCGGTCGCCGGGGCGTCCGCCGGCGGCCCTGATCGACCGGGCCATCAGCCGGGCCCACGTCCTCAGGTCCTCGGCGGTGTAACCGACCACGGTCGGCCGGCCGGTGGTACCGGAGGAGGCGTGCAGCCGGGCGATCCGCTCGCGGGGCACGGCGAACATGCCGAACGGGTAGTTCTCCCGTAGCTCCGCCTTGCCCGTGAACGGGAAACGGGCCAGGTCGGCCAGGTCCCGGCAGTCGTCGGGGTGCACGTCGGCGGCGTCGAAGGCGCGGCGGTAGTGCGGGACGTTGTCGTACGCGTGCCGCAGCGACCGTCGCAGCCGCTCTCGCTGCACCGCGCGCAACTCGTCGACGCTCGCCCGCTCGATCGGCTCCAGATCCTCCGGGCGCGGGGCGCGGTCCTGCATCGGTGCCTCCTGCACGTCACGGTGGCGCGGCGGCACGAGCGCGCACGGGCACACCGGGCCGTCCCGGAGCCGGGCCGCCCCGTCCGCCGATCTTGGTACCGTACGCCGGCCGCCGGCGGCGCACCACCGACGGCCCGGGCAAGCGCCGGTCCGGGCCGGCGGCGGCCCGGACCTGCGGCAGCGGCCCGGACCGGCGGCGGCGGCGGCGGCGGCGGCGGCGGCGGCGGCGGCGGAAGGTCAACGCGCGGCGCGGTGGCGTGTCACGGGTTATCCGGGTCCAGGTTGCGCTCGCGCAGCAGCGCGTCCAGCTTGGCTTCGATCCGCTCGTCGGACTCCCGCGACTGGGAAGAACCCCAGTAGTAGAACAGGGCGAGGCCGGCCGCCTGCCAGACCAACTGGAGGAACTCGGACTGCCAGTTCTCCAGGGTGGAGGCGAGGAACTGCGGCAGGAAATCGGCCCAGGCGAAGGACTGGCCGTGCTGGCTCGCCTCGTTGCTCTCCACGACCGCCTGGAAGACGAACTGGCCGATCCAGGAGACCAGGAAGAGCGCCCCGGTCACCAGCGCGAAGGCGTACGCCTTGGGCCATCTCGGCTTACGGAACGGCGGCCCGGCGGCCCGGCCCCGCGACCGCCGACCGTTGGACGCGGCTCCGGACGGACCCGCGTCGGAGGCGGTCCTGATGATCTCGGCCATCGCGATCCCCCTCTCGATGAATCCCCTGGTGAGGCCTATGCCCCGGGCCGCGCACGCCGAAACGGCGGCCCGGCACGGCGGCACGGCGCGGCGGCGCGGCAGCCCGGCACGACAGCGCGGCACGGCGGCAGGGAGCGGCGGCAGGGAATGGCACAGACCGGTGGCGCGGCGCGGCTACGGCGGCAGGAGACGCGAGGGTGCCGGGAGCGACGCCCTCGCCCACGCCCCGCCACCACCCTGCCGCCGTTTGGCAATTGCGAAAGTATGGCAACAAGGTCTGGACACTCGCCGGTCAACGTAACTAGCCTGATCGCCATGACTCCTTACATCACGGATGCCGCCGCCTGGCAGGAGAGCTGGGACCGCCAGCAGGAGGCGTACCTGCCTGACCGCGAGCACCGGTTCACCGCGATGCTGGACGCCGTCGACGCGGTCCACGACGGCGATCGGCTGCGGCTGCTCGACCTGGCCGGCGGGACGGGCAGCATCTCCGACCGGACACTGCGCCGCTTCCCCGACGCCGAGGTGACGCTCGTGGACCTCGACCCGGCGCTGCTCGCCCTGGCCCGCGCCTCCCTCGGCAACCGGGTCACGGTCGTCACGGCGGACCTCGCCCGGCCCGACTGGCACACCGCGCTCCCCCACCGCGACTACGACGCGGTGCTGACCGCCACCGCGCTGCACTGGCTGCCGGCGGAGCGGCTGACCCTGCTCTACGCCGAGCTGCGTGACCTGCTGCGCCCCGGCGGGATCCTCGTCAACGCCGACCACATGCCGGACGACACGCTGCCCCAGCTCAGCAAACGCCTGCTCGACCGGGCGCGCGACCGCCGGGCGGCCCGGTACGCCGCCGGAGCCGCCCTGTCCTGGGCGGAGTGGTGGGAGCGGGCGGCCGCCGACCCGGCGCTGCGCCCGCTCGTCGCGCAGCGGCACGCCATCTATCCCACCGGGCACAGCCCGGAGTGGACCCCGCCGGTGTCCTGGCACCTCTCCGCGCTGACCGCCGCCGGCTTCGCGGAGGTGGGAACGGTGTGGCGGGGCGGCACCGACGCCGCCGTCGCCGGCGTGCGCTGACGGCCCGGCCCGGGCCGGTCGGGCCGGTCGGGCCGGTTGTGGCTGGGTCAGGGGCGGCTGAGCTGGCTCGCCGGGCTGGTTGCGACCGGACCGGCTCGGCCGGTTTCGGCTGGATCAGCTAGCCGGGGTGCGACCGGACCAGCTCGGCCGGTTCGGGCGGTCGAGTGCGACCGATCGAGTGCAGCGGGTCGAGTGCAGCCGGACTGGCGCAATGACATCCACGCGCTGTCGAGCTGAGTCGTTTACGACATCACGATGGGACGGAGAGTCGGTCCGCTTCGCATCATGGCGACGCCGCAGGTAGTCAACCGGCAACACGGCATGGCGGCATCGCGGCATCGCGGGAAGTCGAGCCACAACACCTCATCGCCGCACCGCGAGAAGTCGAGCCACAACACCTCACCGCGGCAGCGGGAGAGCTGAACCGCCTGCGGCATCGCGGCGTCTTCAGCTCAGCACCTCACCCGGTTGCCTGCCCGGACCGGCAGCATGGCGTAGGTCCCGGCGGGGCACCAAAGGCGGTTTCAGGCGACCCAGGAGTTGAATCGTTTACGACATCAGCTCGACAGCGTGCGGCGGGTATGCCATCACTCTGGCGTTCGATACTGCCCTTGGCGTTCGATGCCCCTGCCACTGGCTTTCCGCTGCCTCCCGTCCTGCCACCGGCTTCTACACCGGCGCTGCCGGCGCCGCCACCCGCGACCCCCGCCCCGCCGCCCCTCAGGGCCGCCGCCCCCCGCGCCCCCGCCCCGCCGCCACCCGAGCCCGCCAAGCCGCCGGGCCAGCGCGACCCCGGCGCCGCCGCGCCACCCGCCACCCGCCACCCGCGCCGCCCCCGCGACCCGCCCCGAATCGACGATGGACCCGCGCGGGGCGTAGCTCGACCCGGTGCCCCGTCCGACCGCCGAGCGTGGCCGGGCCGCCGGGCAGGTCGATCCCGACCAGCCGACAGGCGCGTCGGGCCACCGGGACGCCTGGGCGCCCGCCGCGAGCGGCCACTAGGCTGACGATCACACACCGACGGTCCCCGCCCGTGGCACCCGGCGGGGAGGAGAGATGTCCGGACCGGACCCACGCGTCGACCCCGACGTCGACCTACGCGTACCCGCCGACCGGGGCGAGCTGGCCGTGCGCCCCGGGGCGGTGCTCGGTGCCGTCGCCGCCGGCGGCGCGCTCGGTGCCCTGGCCCGGGCCGGCCTCCAGCATGCCTTCCCGCACGGCCCCACCGGCTTCCCCTGGGTCACCTTCGGCGTGAACCTGACCGGGTGCCTCCTGATCGGCGTCCTGATGGCGGCGCTCGGCCGGGCGGACGACCGCCGTCCCCTGCTGCGTCCGTTCCTGGGAGCGGGGGTGCTCGGCGGCTACACGACCTTCTCGACGTACGCGGTGGACGTCCACCGGGCGCTGGCCGCCGGGGCCCCGGCCGTGGCCCTGGGCTACCTCGCCGCGACGCTTGCGGGCGCGCTGGTGGCGGTCTGGCTCGGCGATGCGCTCGCCGGCCGGCTGCTCGACGCGGCGACCGGCCGGCCGGACGACAGGGCGACCGGCCCGACGGACGACAGGGGCGGGCGGTGATCGTGCTGCTGATCGCGCTCGGGGCGGCCGTCGGCGCGCCGCTGCGCTACCTCGCCGACCGGGCGGTGCAGGCACGGCTCGGCTCGGCCTTCCCGTGGGGCACGCTGACGGTCAACGTGGTCGGGTCGCTGCTGCTCGGGATCCTGGTCGGGCTCCCGGTCGGTCCGGCCGCCGGCGCCCTGCTCGGCACCGGCTTCTGCGGGGCGCTGACCACGTACTCGACCTTCGGCTACGAGACGCTGCGGCTGGTCCGGCGGGGCCGACGACTGCTCGCCCTCGCGAACGTGCTGGCCAGCGTGGCCGCCGGTCTCGCCGCCGCCGGCACCGGCTTCATCCTGGCCCACGCGCTGACCGGCTGACAGGGCCGACAGCCGGCACGGACGGACCACACCGACGAACGGGAGCAGACCGGCCGGCGGGAGCAGACCCACCGGCGGAAGCGCACCGACCGGCGGAAGCGCACCAACCGACGGAAGCGCACCAACCGACGGAAGCGCACCAACCGACGGAAGCGCACCAACCGACGGAAGCGCGCCAACCGACGGAAGCGCACCAACCCGGCGGATACAGACGACCGGCGGGGCGCGCCGGCCAGAGCATGCGAGGGCGGGCGAGAGCCGGCCGCCCGGCGGGGGCGGTCGCACCGACGCCCCCGCCGGGCGGGTCAGGCCTGCCGGTCAGGCGGGCAGGTCCGAGGACGCCAGCGCGACCACCGGGCCGAGCACGAAGACGGCCGGCGGGCCGATCCCCTCCCGGGCCGCGGCCGCGCCGATCTCGTCCAGCCTGGCCGTCACCGTGCGCTGCCCGGGATGGCCGGCGTCCTGCACGGCGAGGACCGGGGTGTCCGGGGCGCGGCCGTGTTCCACCAGCACCGCCGCGATCTTGCCGACCGTGTCCACGGCCATCAGCAGCACCACCGTGCCCCGGGCCCGGCCCAGGGCCGCCCAGTCGACGAGCGAGTCCGGGTGCCCGGGCGGCAGGTGCCCGGAGACCACCGTGACGTCGTGCGCGACGCCCCGGTGGGTCACCGGTACACCGGCCAGGGCGGCGGCGGCGACCGCGCTGGTCACGCCGGGGACCACGGTCACCTCCACGCCGGCCGCCGCGCAGGCCTGGACCTCCTCGTGGCCGCGCCCGAAGACGTACGGGTCGCCGCCCTTGAGCCGCACCACCCGCCGCCCGGCGCGGGCGTGCGCGACGAGGGCGGCGTTGATGGCGTCCTGCCCCATCGACGGCCCTCGGGGCACCTTGGCCGCGTCGACCACCTCCACCCCGGGGCGCAGCCCGGCGAGCAGTCCGCGCGGGGCGAGCCGGTCGACCACCACCACGTCCGCGGCGTCGAGCAGGGCCCTGCCCCGTACGGTGATCAGGTCCTCCGGTCCGGGGCCGCCACCGACCACCGCGACGTGCCCACGGTGCGGGCCCTCCGCGTCGTGCCCGCACCGCCCCTCGACCTGGCCGTGCCGACCGTGACCGTGGCCGTGACCGTGGGCGTGGCCGTGGCCGTGACCGTGGGCGTGCCCGTGGCCGTGGCCGTCGACCGGGTCGTCGGGGTGGTCGTGCGGCGTCTGCGGCCGGCCGACCTTGTCGGCGAAGCCCGGCATCAGCACCCGGTACGCGCAGGTGTCGCAGTTCATCCGGATGTCCCCGCGGCGCGCCTCGGCGTGCCGTTCGAGCACGAGGTCGGCGAGGGCGTCGCAGTCGCCGATCAGGTCGGCCACCCGCACGTCCAGGTCGGGGTGGGCGGCGGCGAAGTCGGCCGACTGCGCGGCGATCCGGTCGGGCAGCACCCCGGCGAAGAGGAAGTACGGCGCGACGACGATCCGCCGCGCGCCGAGCCGGCGCAGCCGGTCCAGCACCGCCGGCACCGACGGCTCGGCCAGCGAGACGAAGCCCGGCTCGACGCCGGCGTAGCCGCGCCCCTCCCAGAGCAGCCGGGCCACCTTGGCGACCTCGGCGTTGGCGTCCGGGTCGGTGGAGCCGCGCCCGATCAGCGCCACCCAGGTGCCGGCCCGGTCGTCGCCGGCCAGCGCGGCGTCGACGCGCTGCTCCAGGGCGGTGTGCAGCAGCGGGTGCGGGCCCAGCGGCCGTCCGTAGACGTAGCTCAGCCCCGGGTGGCGCTCCCGCTCGCGGGCCAGCGCGGCCGGGATGTCGCCCTTGCCGTGCCCGGCGGCGGTCAGCACCAGCGGCAGCGCCACCAGCGACCGGTGGCCCCGGTCGACGAGCGCGCCCACCGCGTCGGTGAGCGGCGGCCGGGACAGCTCGATGAAGCCGCCCTCGACGTCGCCGAGGGCGCCGGCGGCGCGGCGGCGGACCCGCTCGACGAACGCGACGAACTGCTCGACCCCGGCCGCGCTGCGGGTGCCGTGCCCGACGATGACCAGAGCGGTCACTGTTCCTCCTCCACGTACAGCAGGGCGTTGAGGGCGGCGGCGGCGACCGCCGAACCGCCCTTCTCGCCCCGGTTGGACACCCCGGGCAGGCCGCTGGCCCGCAGGGCCGCCTTCGACTCGGCGGCGCCGACGAAGCCGACCGGCAGCCCGACGACCAGCGCCGGACGGGCGTCCAGGGTGATCAGTTCCTCCAGTGCGGTCGGCGCGCAGCCGACCACCCACACCGCGCCGGGGCCGACCCGCTCCAGGGCGATGCGCACCGCCGCCGCCGAGCGGGTGATGCCGGCCGCGCGGGCCAGCTCGGCGGCGGCCGGCTCGGCGACCGGGCAGACCGTCTCCCGGCCGGTGATGCCCGCGGCGACCATCGCCACGTCGGTGACCACCGGCGCGCCGGCGCGCAGGGCGGCCAGCCCGCCGGTCAGGTCGGCCTCGTCGCAGACCAGGTCCGTGACGTAGTCGAGGTCGGCGCTGGCGTGCACCACCCGCTCGGTGACGGCCCGGGTCAGCGGCGGCAGGTGCGCCAGGTCGACCCGGGAACGCAGGATCCGGTACGACTCGGCCTCGATGGGGTGCACGGTCCGGCTCACGGCCGCACCGCCCCGGCGCCGTAGCGCTCGTCGTAGCGGCGCAGCTTCCACAGCGCCACCGCGCCGCCCCAGGCGAGCACGAAGAGGGCCACGACGGCGTACCCGAGCTGCTCGAAGTGGTCGGCGATCCCCGCGTACCCGGACAGCACCGACCAGCCCAGGTGGTCGACCAGCAGGCCGACGGCGTAGACGCTGGCGACCAGTCCGCCGACCAGCACGGTCACCGCCGTGGTGGCCAGGTTGTAGTAGAGCCGCCGGGCCGGCTGCCGGTACGCCCACGAGTAGGCGCGGCTCATCAGCAGGCTGTCGGCGGTGTCCATGGCGGACATTCCGGCGGCGAAGAGCAGCGGCAGGGTGAGCAGGGCGAGCACCGGCAGCCCGCCGGCGGCGGCGGTGCTGGCCGACAGGGCGAGCAGGGTCACCTCGCTCGCCGTCTCCAGGCCGAGGCCGAAGAGGAACCCGACCGGCGCCATGTGCCAGGAGGAGCGCACCAGCGCGCGGGCGCGGGAGCCGAGCACGCGCTGCACCAGGCCCCGGTTGAGCAGGTGCAGGTCCAGCTCCCGCTCGTCGAGGTCGCCGTGGCGCAGCCGCCGCCACAGCCGCGCCAGGCCGGCCAGCACCGCCGCGTTGAGCGCCGCGACCAGGGCGAGGAACAGCGTGGCGGTGAGGACGGCCACGGTGGCGCCCACCTCGCGGGCCTCGGCGAGCCCGGGGCCGGCGAGGTTCGCCGAGGCGAGGCCGACGACCAGGGCGAGCAGCAGCACCACCCCGCTGTGCCCGAGGGCGAAGAAGAAGCCGACGCCGACCGGGCGCCGGCCGCGCAACAGCATCAGCCGGGTGGTGTCGTCGATCGCCGCGATGTGGTCGGCGTCGAAGGCGTGCCGCACGCCGAGCAGGTACGCCAGCGTGCCGGCCCCGGCGAGCCCACCGGCGGCGGCGGGCTGGTCGTTCCAGTACAGGTAGAGGCTCCAGCCGGCGACGTGCAGCACGGCCACGGCGAGCACGATGCCGCCGAGGCGCAGCCGTTCGGCGCGGCTCCACCGGCCGGCCGGGGGTGCGGCGCTGACCGCGGTCGAACTCATCGGCTTCCTCCACGTTGGTCGGGTCCGGTGACGCGGATCGCGTCCACCGGGCAGATCTCCAGGCACTCCAGGCAGCCGGTGCAGCGGTCGTCGCGGACGGCGAGGCCGCCGGGCACCGGCCGGATCGCGTGCGTCGGGCAGGTGAGCAGGCAGGCGCCGCAGCCCTGGCAGGCGCCGATGGTCACCGCCGCCACCGGTACCCCCGCGGGGTCACCATCCGGCCGGCGACGATCCGGGTCTGACTGCTGCCGACCACCACGACGCTGTACATGTCGACGAGCGCCGGGTCGAGGTCGGCCAGGGTGGCCAGGTGCACCCGCTCGTCGGCCCGGCTGGCGTTGCGCACCACCCCGACCGGGGTGTCCGGCGGCCGGTGCGCGGCGAAGACCTCCAGCGCCGCGCCGAGCTGCCAGTCCCGGGCGCGGCTGCGCGGGTTGTAGAGCAGCGCCACGAAGTCGCCCTCGGCGGCGGCGGCCACCCGGCGGGCGATGACCTCCCACGGGGTGTGCAGGTCGGACAGGCTCAGGTAGGCGTGGTCGTGGCCGAGCGGCGCGCCGAGCAGGGCGCCGGCGGCCAGCGCCGCGGTCACCCCGGGCACGCCGACCACGTCGATCCGCTCGTCGGCGTGCTCCAGTGCGGGGCTGGCCATCGCGTACACGCCGGCGTCGCCGGAGCCGACCAGCGCGACGGCGTGCCCGGCGACGGCCTCGGCGACGGCGGCGCGGGCCCGTTCCTCCTCCGCTCCCAGCCCGCTGGCCAGCACCCGGGTGCCGGGGCGCAGCAGGTCGCGCACCTGGTCGACGTACTGGTCGAGGCCGACGACCACGGCGGCGCGGCGCAGCTCGGTCACCGCGCGGGCGGTGCGCAGGTCGGGCGCGCCCGGGCCGAGGCCGACTATGGCCAGCCGGCCGCGCGGGGCGTGCCGGGCGACCGCCACGGTGGCCATCGCCGTCGCGGTCTTCGGCACCAGCAGCTCCGCGTCGCCGCCGAGCAGCGCCGCCGCCTCGGCGACGCTGGGGGTGCCGACGGCGGCGCGGACCACCTCGCTGGGGTGCGGCACGTCGACGGCTGCCAGCTCCGCCGCCGGATGCGTCACCAGGGGTACGCCGAGCGCGTCGGCGGTCGACCGGATGCCCGCCTCGTCGGCCTTGATGTCGGCGCTGGCCAGGTGCCGCAGGCTGGCCGGGCTGAGCCCCGCCTCGGCGAGCGTCCGGTCCAGCAGGTCGCGCACCTCGGCGGCGGGTACGCCCCGGCTGGCGCCGACCCCGGCGACCAGCGACGGGGGCCGCAGCACGGCCGTCCGGTCGTCGATCGGCACGATCCGGTCGGTGACCAGCAGCCGGTACCCGCCACCCGAAGACCTCACCGTCATCGCGCCGGGGCCGCGCGAAGCCCCCGAGGGCATCGCGTCAGGGCCGCTCGACACCGCCGTTCCGGCGGGCGCACCGGACCCGGCGAGCGCACCCGACCCGGCCCGGCCGGCGGGCGCACCGGACCCGGTGGGCGCGCCGGCCGGCGCCGCCTCGGTGGCGGGGCGCACGTTGGGGGGCAGGGCGGGCAGGGGCCAGGCGGCGTCGGCGACCAGCGTGACGGGCTCGCCGTCGAGGATGGCACGGCTGACGGCCGCGACCGCGCCCTCGACGGGCCAGCCGAGGGTGTCCAGGCCGGGCAGGCCGGCCGCGTCGGTGGCGGTGCTGACCACCGGCCGCGCGTCGAGCAGGGCCCCGACCCGCCCGGCGAGGTCGTTGGCGCCTCCGGCGTGCCCGCCGAGCAGCGCGACCGCGTGCCGGGCGGCCTCGTCGACCACCACCACGGCCGGGTCGGTGTGCTTGTCGCCGAGCAGCGGCGCGAGGATGCGCACCACCGCCCCGGTGGCCAGGAACGCCACCACCGCGTCGCACCCGGTCCAGGCGGCGCGCAGCGCGTCCGCGACGGTGTCCGCGGTGACGAGGCGGGCGTGCGGCCAGGCGTCGGCGAGGACGCCGGCGTGCCGCCGCCCGGCGGCGGTGGCGGCCACCAGGCCGATCCGGGTCGGCCGGTCCGTGGCGGTGGGCGGGTGGTTCACGGGCGCTCCCCGGTGAGGACGACCACCGGGTTGGTGGCCGCGAGTCGGATGGATCCGCCGGGCAGGTCGGCGAGGCGGGCGGCGGAGAGCTGGACGCCCTCCACGGCGTAGCCGGCGGCGCGCAGCAGCCCGACCGCCGGGGCGACGCGGTCGACGGCGGCGAGGGTGACCACCACCCGCTCCGGCCGGCGGTGCGTCACGGCGGCGAGCACGTCGACGCCACCGCCGCCGACGAAGACGGCGTCCGGGTCGGGCAGCCCGGCCAGGGCGCCGGGGGCGGCGCCGACGACCAGCCGGACGTCGACGCCGTGTCGTACGGCGTTGGCGCGCACCGGCGCCGCCGGATCGCGTTCGACGGCGACCACGGCCGCGCCGAGCAGCGCGCACTCGATGCCGACCGAACCGCTGCCCGCGCCGACGTCCCAGACCAGCCGGCCGAGGCGGGGCCGCAGCCGGGCGACGGCGAGGGCGCGTACCTCCGGCTTGGTGATCATGGAATGGCGGTGCGCGTAGGCGGACTCGGACAGCGCCCACCCGCCGGCCGGGGCGGCGGCCGGCTGGTTGTCCGACCGCATCCCGGCCGCGCCCGGCTCGCCGGCGAGGCTGAGCAGCACGTGCGGGTCGTCCCAGTCGCGGGCGGCGGCCTGCTCGGGGGTGGTCTCGGTGAGCCGTTCGGCGTCGGTGCCGAGGCGCTCGGCGACGACCAGCCGGCGGGTCCAGCCGACCAGGCCGGCGCCCAGCTCGGCGGCCCCGGCCCCGGGGGCGGTGAGCACCGCGACGGCGGGCAGCGCGCGGCAGGCGTTCAGCGCCGGTCGCGGGTCGCGGCCGTGCGCGGTGACCACGGCCGCGCCGTCCCAGGGCAGCCCGGCGCGGGCGAAGGCGGCGGCCACGCTGGAGACGGCCGGCAGCACCCGCAGCGGCAGCCCCGCCGACCGCAGCCGCCGGACGACGCCGAACAGCCCGGGATCCCCGCTGGCGAGCACGACGGCGGGAACCCCGGCCGCGACGGCGGCGGCCAGCCGCTCCAGCGCCGGCGCGAGCGGCCCGAGGACGACGGTGTCGGCGCCGGCCGGCGGGCGTACGGCGGCCAGGTGCCGGGCCGCCCCGACCACCAGACGGGCACCGGCGAGCACGGGCGCGGCGGCGGGGTGCGGCGGTCCCCCGCCGGCGTCGATCCCCACCACGGTCACGACCGGCCCGGCACTCCGGGCGGACGGGCTCCCGGCGGACGGGCTCGCGGTCCACGCTGGCCCGGTGCCCACCCGGGACGCGCCCACCCGGGACGCGCCCACCCGGGACGCGTCCGCTCGGGACGCGTCCACCCGGGGCGGCGTCCCGGTCATGCCGCCCACCGGCCCGAGGAGGCGACGACGCGGTCGCCCGCGAAGTCGACCATGGCCACGTCGGCGGTGACCGCGTTCCCGGCGAATCGGAGCAGCACCTGGCGCACCCGCCGGCAGAGCAGGTCGCCGGCGGCGCCGAGCAGCCCGGCGGCCTCCCACAGCTCGTACGCGTGCCGCCCGGTGTTCGCCGCGACGACCGCCGCCACCAGTTCGGCGTCGCCGCCCGCCTCGGCGGTGACCTCGCCCAGCAGGGACAGGTCCACCTTGGACCGGGTGTAGTGGGTCATCAGGACGCCGGCGGCGAGCTTCGCGAGCTTGCCGGCCATCCCGACGAAGACCACCCCGGTCATCCCGTCGGCGACGGCGGCGGTGACGGCCGCGCCGGTGAAGTCGCCGACCTCCACGAAGCAGACCTCGGGCAGCTCCGGCAGCAGCGTGCGGGCGGCCCGCTCGGTGCGCCCACCGGTGCACAGCACCACCGTCCGCTCCCCCTGGGCGGCCATCACGTGCACCGCCTGCACCACGCTGGCCCGCCAGGAGGCGGTGGAGAACGGCCGGACGACGCCGGTGGTGCCGAGGATGGAGATGCCGCCGAGGATGCCGAGCCGACGGTTGGTGGTCTTGCGGGCCATGATCTCGCCGCGCGGCACGCTGACCACCACCCGGACGCCCACCTCGGCCAGGTCGACGACCTCGGCGACGGCCTGGCCGATCATGCGGCGCGGGGTGTCGTTGATGGCCGGCCCGCCGACGGGCAGGCCGAGGCCCGGCCGGGTGACCGTGCCGACGCCCGGCCCGCCGTCGAGGCGCAGCCCCGGCTCGTCCCGCCAGGTCACGGTGGCGGTCAGCTCGGCGCCGTGCGTGACGTCCGGGTCGTCGCCGGCGTCCTTGACCACCACCGCCTCCGCCCGCGCGCGGCCGTCGACCTCGCAGCGGGCCACCGGGAAGCTGACCCGCCGGCCGGCGGGCAGGCCGATCTCCACCTGCCGCTGCGGCACGCCGGTGACCAGGGCGGTCAGCGCCGCCTTGGCCGCCGCCGTCGCGCAGGCGCCGGTGGTCCAGCCGGTACGCAGCGCGGTGGGCCGGACCTTCGCCGTGCGCGGCAGGTCCGGCTCGCGCAGCGGCGGCTCGGCGTACGTCATCGGGCGCGCCCGTCCCCCGGTGTCGTGCCGCCCGCGCGGGCGCGGCGCAGGTCGGCGCGGGCGGCCGGCTCGGCCCGCCGGAAGGTGTGGAAGTGCCCGGGGTGGTAGAGGTGCGAGCGGGTGCCGGCGGCGGCGAGCGCCGGGCCGACCAGGAACAGGGTGTGCTTCCAGAGCCTGTGCTCCTTGACGGTGGCCTCCAGTTCGCCGAGGGCGCACCGCACCACCAGCTCGTCCGGCCAGGTCGCCTGGTACGCCACCACGACCGGGGTGTCGGCCGGGTAGCCGCCGGCCAGCAGCTCGGCCTGCGCCTGCCCGGAGCGGGCGGCGGAGAGGAACAGGGCCATGGTGGCGCCGTGCCGGGCGAACTCGCGGACCCGCTCGCCCGGCGGCATCGGCGTCTTGCCGCCCTCCAGCCGGGTCAGGATCACCGACTGGGCGACCTCGGGGATGGTGAGTTCCCGGCCGACGATCGCCGCGACGGCGGTGAACGACGAGACGCCGGGGACGATCTCGACGGCCAGCCCGAGCGCCCGGCACAGGTCGAGCTGCTCCTGCACCGCGCCCCACAGGGCCGGGTCGCCGGAGTGGATGCGCGCCACCGTCAGCCCGTCGGCGGCGGCCCGCCGGTAGAGCGGCAGCACGCCCTCGATGGGCAGCCGCGACGAGTCGACGATCTCGGCGTCGGGGCGGGCGTGGGCGAGCACGTCGGCGTGCACCAGGCTGGCCGCCCAGACCACCACGTCGGCCGCGCCGATCACCCGGGCGGCGCGCAGGGTCAGCAGGTCGGCCGCGCCGGGGCCGGCCCCGACGAACCACACCTTGCCCGGGCCGGGCTGCGCGCCCCCGTCGCCGCGGTCCGCGATCGGCGTGGTGCTCACAGTTTTCCCCCTCTTGCGCCCCGGCGGGCCGGGACGAGCAGCGTCGACAGGTACGGCAGGTCGTCGTCGGCCGGGTCGGTGACCGGGCCGATCCGCTCGCCGGGCAGCCCGAGGCCCCGGCCCAGCACGGCGTCGTCGAGGCGGCCCTGCCGGCGCAGCTCGGCGACCAGCTCGGCGTGCCGCCGCCAGCCCTTGTAGGCCACGACGGTGCCGGGGCCGGCGAGCGCGTCAGCGAAGAGCGCCAGCCCGGCGGTTGCCGGCAGCAGCGTCAGCGGCTCCCGGCCCTCGCACAGCGGCACGCCGCTGCGCGCCGCGAGGTCCTGCATGGCGGTGATCCCGGGGACCGTCCGCACCTCGACGGCCGGGCGCAGGGCCCGGACGGTCTGCGCGAGGTAGCCGAAGGTGGAGTAGACGTTCGGGTCGCCGATGGTCGCGAAGGCGAGCGTCCGGGCACCGCCGTCGACCGCGTCCACCACGGTCCGCGCCGCGTCGTCCCAGGCGCGTGTCCGGCGGGCGGTCACCCCGCCCCGGTCGTCGAGGGCGAACGGCAGCCGGCGCAGCCGGTCCGGTGCGACGTGCGCGGCCACCGTGGCCTCGGCCCGGCCCGGGGGCGCGTCGCCGTCCGCGGCGGATCGCTCCATCACGGGTACGAACACCACGTCGGCCTCGGCCAGCACCCGGACCGCCCGCAGGGTGAGCAGCTCCGGGTCGCCGGGACCGACGCCGACTCCGGTCAGCGTCGCGCTTGCGTCGCCCCCGTGCGCGCCGCCGTCCACGTGGCCGTCACGCCCGGTCATCGGGTCGCGGCCCTCGGCCGCCGGCACGCCCCCGTCGGGTCCGCCCGGCGGCACACGGTCGCCGTGGGCGGTCACCGGCTGGCCGCCTCGACCAGTCGGCGGGCGGCCTGCGGGTGGCCGGCCCAGTGGGTGTGCAGATAGGAGGCGTGCACCCGGTCGGTGACGAAGCCGTGCTCGGCGCCGTCCCAGCGCCACGCCGGCCGGTCGCCGTGCCCGGGGTCGGTGACGGTGCGGTGGAACTCGTGGCCGCGTACCGGGTCGCCGGGGCGGTGCAGCGGAGAGCCGGTGACGGCGACGGCGTCGCGGTAGCCGAGGGTCAGCCGGTCGGTCATCCGGGCGGTCAGGTCGAGCCGGCCGCACATGGGCACCCCGTCGAGGTGCCGGCCGAGATAGAGCAGGCCGGCGCACTCGGCGACGACCGGGCCGTCGAAGTCGGCCAGCTCGGCGCGGAGCGTGGCGTTGTCGGCGAGCTGCGGCGCGTACGCCTCGGGGAAGCCGCCGCCGACGACCACTGCGCGGGTGCCGGCGGGCAGGCCGGGGTCGCGCAGCGGGTCGAAGGGGGCGACGGTCGCGCCGGCGGCGGCGAGCAGCTCGGCGGTCTCGGCGTAGGAGAAGGTGAAGGCCGGTCCGCCGGCGACCGCCACCACGGGACGCCCGGCGCCGGCGGGGCCGCCGACGGCGGCGACCGGGTCCCAGGCCGGCGCGCGCAGGGGGCCGGCGGTGCGGGCCAGGTCGAGCACGGCGTCCAGGTCCACGGTGGCCGCCACGAGGTCGGCGAGGGCGGCCACGATCGCGACGGACTCCGGCGCCCGCTCGGCGACCGGCACCAGCCCGAGGTGGCGCGCCGGGGCGGCGACCTCGGCGGCGCGGGCGACCGCCCCGAGCACCGGTACGCCGACCTCGGCGAGCGCGTCGCGCAGCAGCGACTCGTGCCGGGGCGAGCCGACCCGGTTGAGGATCACGCCGCCGATGCGCACGTCGGGGTCGAACGCGGCCATGCCCAGGGCGAGCGCGGCGGCGGAGCGACCCTGGGCGGTGGTGTCGAGCACCAGCAGGACCGGGGCGTCGACCAGGCGGGCGACGTGCGCGGTGGAGGCGTACCCCCGGCGGCCGACCGCGCCGTCGTGCAGCCCCATCACGCCCTCGATCACGGCGATGTCGGCGGGCGTCGGGGTGGCGGCACCGTGCCGCAGCAGCGGCGCGACGCGCTCCTCGCCGACCAGCCACGGGTCGAGGTTGCGGCCGGGGCGGCCGGCGGCGAGCGCGTGGTAGCCGGGGTCGATGTAGTCGGGGCCGACCTTGTGCGGGCTGACGGTCAGGCCGCGGCGGCGCAGCGCGGCGAGCAGCCCGGTGGCGAGGGTGGTCTTGCCGTGCCCGCTGGCGGGCGCGGCGACCACCACGCGCGGCAGCGCCCACGGCGCGCCGGGGTGGACGGTCACCACTCGATGCCCTTCTGGCCCTTCTGGCCGGCGTCCATCGGGTGCTTGACCTTGGTCAGCTCCGCGACCAGGTCGGCGGCGTCGACCAGGCGCGGGTCGGCGTCCCGGCCGGTGATGACGACGTGCTGGAAGCCGGGGCGGTTCGCCAGGGTGTCGACCACCTCGTCGACGTCGACCCAGCCCCACTTCATCGGGTAGGTGAACTCGTCGAGCACGTACAGGCCGTAGCGCTCGGCGGCCAGGTCGCGCTGGATCTGCCGCCAGCCCTCCAGGGCGTCGGCGGCGTGGTCGGCCTCGCCGCCGCGCTGGATCCAGGACCAGCCCTCGCCCATCTTGTGCCAGGCGACCGGGGCGCCCTGTCCGGTGCGCTCGTGCACCTCGCCGAGGGCGCGGAAGGCGTTCTCCTCGCCGACCCGCCACTTGGCGCTCTTGACGAACTGGAACACCCCGATCGGCAGCCCGGCGGTCCAGGCGCGCAGCGCCAGCCCGAACGCGGCCGTCGACTTCCCCTTCATCTGTCCCGTGTGGACGACCAGCAGCGGCCGGTTGCGCCGCTGGCGCGTGGTCAGCCCGTCGGCGGGCACGTGGGACGGCTTCCCCTGCGGCATCAGGCAACACTCCTGTTCTCCCGGCCGACGCCGGCGCTGACGGCGGCGCCGCCGGTCACGGCGTTGGTGGCGGTCACGGCGCTGGTGGCGGTCACGGCGCTGGTGGCGGTCACGGCGTTGATGGCGGTCACGGCGTTGATGGCGGTCACGGCGTTGATGGCGGTCACGGCGCTGGTCACGGCGTTGGTGGCGGGGCGGCCGGCGGCGGCGAGGGTGGTGAGGGGGGCGGTGGCCACCTCGTCGAGACGGTGGTGGACGGCGCCCAGTTGGGCGGCGAGGCGGCGGGCCAGGCCGAGGCGGACCGGGCCGCTCTCGCAGTCGACGACGACGCAGGGCGCCCCGGTAGCGGCCAGCACGCCGGCCGCACGGGCCGCCCGGTCGAGCGGGCGCTCGCCGGCGGTGGCCCGGCCGTCGGTGACGACCAGCACCAGGGGACGGCGGCGCGGGTCGCGCAGCCGCTCGACCCGCAACAGCTCGGCGGCGGCCAGCAGGCCCTCGGCCAGCGGGGTACGTCCGCCGGTGGGCAGCTCGGCCAGCCGCGCGGAGGCGGCGAGCACAGACGAGGTGGCCGGCAGCAGGGTCTGCGCGGCGGCGCCCCGGAAGGCGACCACCGCGACCTTGTCCCGGCGCTGATAGGCGTCGGTGAGCAGGGCGAGCACGGCTCCCTTCACGGCGGCCATCCGGGTGCGGGCCCCCATCGAGCCGCTCGCGTCGACCACGAAGAGCACCAGGTTGCCCTCGCGTCCCTCGCGGACGGCCTCGCGGACGTCCTCGGGGCGCAGCCGCAGCGGCCCGGCGACGCGGCCCCGGGCGGCCTGGCGCGGGGCCGCGGCCCGGACTGTCGCCGGCAGGTGCAGCACGCCGGCGCGGCCCGCCGGCACGCGCGCCCCGGTGGTGCGGCCCCGGCCCGTGCGGGCGCGGGAGCGTCGGCCGGGCACCCCGTCGCCGACCCCGGGCGCGGTGAGCAGCCGCGCCTTCAGCCCCTGCCGGGGTACGGCCACGGCCTGTCCGGCGTCACCCGGCCGCGCCCTGGTGGGGGCGTCCTCGTCCGGGTTTCCCCCGCGGGCGCCGCGCGGGCCGGCCGGGGTGTCCCGCCCGGGCGCGGGATCGCCGCCGTCGGGCCGGTCCGGCCAGTCGCCCTCGCCGCCGGGCCGGTCCGGCCAGTCGGTCCCGCGTCCGCCGGGCCGGTCCGGCCACGTGCCGTCGCCACCGTCCCGGCCCGTGTCGCCGTCCAGGCCCGGTGCGTCGGTGGCCCCGCGCGGCCCGCCGGCACCCGCCGCCGGCGCGGAACCGTCGGCGTCGCCGTCGTCCGGGGCGCTGCCGCCTCCGCCCGGGCCGCCGGAACCGCCGCCCGCCGGGCCGGGGCCCGGGCCGCCGGGGCCGGTCGACCCGCCCGGGTCGTCGTCGGGGTCGTCGTCGCCGGCCCGGTCCAGGGCCTCGTCGAGGCGCTTCTCGTCCAGGCCGGGCGTGTCGAACGGGTCCCGCCGCCGGCGGTGCGGCAGCGCCAGCCGGGCGGCGACCCGGACGTCCTCCACCGTGACCGCGTCCCGGCCGTGCCACGCGGCGTGCGCCAGCGCGGTACGGGCGGTGACGATGTCGGCGCGCATGCCGTCCACGTCGAACGCGGCGCACACCTCGGCGATCCGGCGCAGCGCGGCGTCGGGCAGCCGCACCCGCTCCAGCCTCGCCCGGGCGGCGGCGACCCGGCGGGCGACCTGCGCGTCGGCGTCGGCCCAGCGGGCGGCGAAGCCGGCGGGATCGGCGTCGGCGGCGAGCCGGCGGCGGACCACCTCGACGCGTACGGCCGGGTCGCGGCTGGCGCCGACCTCCACGGTGAGCCCGAACCGGTCCAGCAGCTGGGGGCGCAGCTCTCCCTCCTCCGGGTTCATGGTGCCGACCAGCAGGAACCGGGACGCGTGGCTGACCGAGACGCCCTCGCGCTCCACGTGGCAGCGGCCCATCGCGGCGGCGTCGAGGAGCAGGTCGACGAGGTGGTCGTGGAGCAGGTTGACCTCGTCGACGTAGAGCACCCCGCGGTGGGCGGCGGCGAGCAGGCCCGGCTCGAAGGCGCGGACGCCCTCGCCGAGGGCCTTCTCCAGGTCGAGCGAGCCGACCACCCGGTCCTCGGCCGCGCCGACGGGCAGCTCCACCAGCCGGGCGGGACGCCGCTCGGCGGCCGACCCGGCCGGGTGCGGGCCGTCCGGGCAGGACGGGTCGGGGACGGCCGGGTCGCAGGCGAAGCGGCAGCCGGCCACCCGGTCGACGGGCGGCAGCAGCGCCGCCAGGGCCCGTACGGCCGTGGACTTGGCGGTGCCCTTCTCGCCGCGTACGAGCACCCCACCGATCGCCGGTGAGACGGCGTTGAGCAGCAGGGCCAGCCGCATGTCGTCCATGCCCAGCACCGCGCTGAACGGGTAGGTGGTCATGAGCGTTCCTCCAGGTCGCCCTCGCTGGCCAGGTACGTCTCGCGGAGCCGGTCGAGGGTGGCCGGCTCGGGTTCGGCCCACAGGCCCCGGTCGGCCGCCTCCAGCAGCCGCTCGGTGATGCCGCGCAGCGCCCACGGGTTCGACCGCTCCAGGAACTCCCGGGTGGTCTCGTCGAAGACGTACGCGGCGGCGAGGTGCTCGTACATCCAGTCGTCGACGACGCCGGCGGTGGCGTCGTAGCCGAACAGGTAGTCCACGGTGGCGGCCAGCTCGAAGGCGCCCTTGTAGCCGTGCCGGCGCATCGCGGCGATCCACTTCGGGTTGACCACCCGGGCCCGGAACACCCGGCGGGTCTCCTCGCCGAGGGTGCGGGTGCGCACGTCGTGCGGCATCGCCGAGTCCCCCACGTACGCGGCCGGGGCGGCGCCGGTGAGGTGGCGGACCATCGCCACCATCCCGCCGTGGTACTGGAAGTAGTCGTCGGAGTCGACGATGTCGTGCTCGCGGGTGTCCTGGTTCTTCACCGCCACGGCGATCCGGGCGAAGGAGCGTTCCATGTCGGCGCGCGCCTCCCGCCCGTCCAGCCCCCGGCCGTAGGCGTAGCCGCCCCAGACGGCGTACACCTCGGCGAGGTCGGCGTCGCTGCGCCAGTTGCGGGCGTCGATCAGCGGCAGCAGCCCGGCCCCGTACGCGCCCGGCTTGGAGCCGAAGACGCGGGCGGTGGCCCGCCGCTCGTCGCCGTGCTCGGCGAGGTCGGCGGCGACGTGGGCGCGGACGTAGTTCTCCTCGGCGGGCTCGTCGAGGGCCGCCACCAGCCGCACCGCGTCGTCGATGAGCGCGACCACGTGCGGGAAGGCGTCGCGGAAGAAGCCGGAGATGCGTACGGTCACGTCGACGCGGGGCCGGCCCAGCTCCGCCGTCGGCACCACCTCGACGCCGGTGACCCGCCGGGACCGGTCGTCCCAGGTGGGGCGGCAGCCGAGCAGGGCGAGGACCTCGGCGACGTCGTCGCCCTGGGTGCGCATGGCGCTGGTGCCCCAGACGGTGAGCCCGACCGAGCGCGGGTACCCGCCGGTGTCGGCCAGGTGCCGGGCGAGCAGCGAGTCGGCCAGGGCGACCCCGACGTCCCAGGCGTTGCGGCTGGGGATGGCCTTCGGGTCGACGGAGTAGAAGTTCCGGCCGGTGGGGAGCACGTTGACCAGGCCCCGGGTGGGCGAGCCGGACGGTCCGGGCGGCACGAACCGCCCGTCGAGCGCGCCCACCACCCGGTCGATCTCGTCGGTCGTGCGGTCGAGCCGGGGCACCAGCTCGGTGGCGGCGAAGCGGAGGACGGCGGCGGCGTCGGGCACGGCCCGGCCGGCGACCTCCTCGACCACCGCGTCGACGGCGTCGGCGTCCCAGCCGAGGGTCTCCATGCCGACGACGAGCCGGCGCGCGAGGCCCTCGATCAGGTCGACGGCGTCGGCGGCGGTGCCGGCCGGCCCGTCGACGGTGTCGGTCAGCGCCTCGGGCAGCGCCAGCCGTCGCCCCGGTTCGGCGAGCAGCGCCTGCTCGTCCAGCCCGTACGCGGCGGCGAGGGCCTGCCGCAGGCCGGGCAGGGCGCGGGCGCCGCCCCAGACCTGCGGGGCGCGCAGCACGGCGAGCACGAGGTTGACCCGGGGCTCGCCGGTGGGCGCGGCGGCGAGGACGTGCAGTCCGTCGCGGATCTGCACGTCCTTGACCTCGCACAGGTAGCCGTCGAGGTGCAGCACGAAGTCGTCGAAGTCGTCGGCGGCGGGCATGTCCTCGGTGTGCAGGTCGTGGTGCAGCTCGGCGGCGCGCACCAGGTCCCAGATCTGGGCCCGCACGGTGGGCACCTTGGCCGGGTCGAGCGCCTGCACGGTGGCGTACTCGTCGAGGAGCTGCTCCAGCTTCGCCAGGTCGCCGTACGTCTCGGCGCGGGCCATCGGCGGCACCAGGTGGTCGACGACGACGGCGTGCGCGCGGCGCTTGGCCTGGGTGCCCTCGCCGGGGTCGTTGACGATGAACGGGTAGACCAGCGGCAGGTCGCCGAGGACGGCGTCCGGGGCGCAGTCGGCGGCCAGCCCGAGGCCCTTGCCGGGCAGCCACTCCAGGGTGCCGTGCTTGCCCAGGTGCACCACGGCGTCCGCGCCGAACCCGCCGTCGGCGGCGGGTGCGGCCAGCCAGCGGTACGCGGCCAGGTAGTGGTGGCTCGGCGGCAGGTCGGGGTCGTGGTAGATGGCGATCGGGTTCTCGCCGAAGCCGCGCGGCGGCTGGATCAGCAGCACCACGTTGCCGAAGCGCAGCCCGGCGAGCACGATGTCGCCGCCGTCGGTGTAGAGCCCGCCGGGCGGCTCCCCCCAGTGGGCGAGCATCCGCTCCCGCAGCTCCTCGGGCGCCTGCGCGAACCAGCGCCGGTACGTCTCCCCCGGCACCCGCGCCTCGGCGGCGGCGAGCTGTTCCGGGGTGAGCCACTCGACGTCGTGTCCCCCGGCGGCGATGAGGGCGTGGATGAGCGCGTCCCCGTCGTCGGGCGCCGGGGCGTCGCCGAGGTCGTAGCCGGCCTCGGCCAGGGCGGCGAGCAGCCGGACCGCCGAGGCCGGGGTGTCCAGGCCGACGGCGTTGCCGACCCGGGAGTGCTTCGTCGGATACGAGCTGAGCACGACGGCGAGCCGCTTCTCGGCGTTGGGCACGTGCCGCAGCCGGGCGTGCCGCACGGCGATGCCGGCGACCCGGGCGGCCCGCTCCGGGTCGGCGGCGTAGCTGGAGAGACCGTCGGCGTCGATCTTCTTGAACGAGAACGGCACGGTGACGATCCGGCCGTCGAACTCGGGGATCGCCACCTGCATGGCGGCGTCCAGCGGGGACAGCCCGGCGTCGCTGTCGGCCCACTGCTCGCGGGTGCTGGTGAGGCAGAGCGCCTGGATCACCGGCACGTCGAGGGCGGCGAGGGCGCCCACGTCCCAGGCGTCCTCGTCGCCGCCGCCCGAGGCGTCGGCGGCGACCGTGCCGCCGGCGGCGAGCACGGTGACCAGCAGCGCGTCGCAGCGGGCGAAGAGCCCCAGCGGTCCCGCGCCGGTGGTCAGGCCGCGCAGCGAGCCACAGTAGATCGGCAGCGGGTCGCCGCCGGCCGCGTCGACGGCGTCGGCGAGGGCGTCGACGAAGCCGGTGTTCCCGGCGAGGGCGTGGGCCCGGTAGAAGACGATGCCGACCGTCGGCCGGTCCGGGCGCGCCGGGCGGTCGCCGTGGATGCCGTACGTGGGGGTGGGCGCGGGCGGGGCGAACCCCTCGCCGGTGAGCAGCACCGTGTCGGAGAGGAAGCGGGCGAGCTGCGCGAGGTTCTCCGGCCCGCCCTCGACCAGGTAGGCCAGGGACTCGGTGGCGACCCCGGAGGCCACGGTGGAGGCCGCCATCAGCTCCGCGTCCGGCACGGCCTCGCCGCCGAGCACGACCGTCGGCACGCCGGAGGCGAGCACCGCCGCCAGCCCGTCCGGCCACGCCTGCCGGCCGCCGAGCAGGCGTACGACGGCGAGGTCGACGCCGTCGAGCAGCGCGGGCACGGCGTCGGCGGCGACCCGGGCGGGGTTGGCCAGCCGGTAGTCGGCGCCGCTGGCGCGGGCGGCGAGCAGGTCGGTGTCGGCGGTGGAGAGCAGCAGGATGCGCACGGACGGCTCCGGAGAGTGACGCCCGGGTCGGCGCGGGGACGACCGGGGCGAGGCGAGGGGTGGGCGCGGTTCAGCGGTGCCGGCGGGCCGGGAAACGGCTCAGCGGCGGGCCGGCGGGGTGGCGCGGCCCGGTGCGGGCGTCAGGAACGGGCGACGCGGCGGCCGGCGGCGGCTGCGGGGCGACGGGTGCTCGCCGGCGCGCTGGCGCGGCCGGGCACGGTGCGACGATGATCGTCGATGGCGGAGACGCGGTGCGTCATCGGGTCCTCCTCGGGTGTCCACGCCCTGGGGTCACTCCCGACGGCCGAAGTATCCTGGCTCCCGGATCGACGCTCACCCCCGGTCTTCCAACCGCACACGCACGGCCGTGACTCACGAGGGGGGATCACTCCCCGGTGACAGTGGCGGGACCGCGCCGGAATCGCACCGGCTTCCTTCACTGCCGTCAGGCCGCGAATGCTGCCACACCCCCGGGCCGCCGGTCAACGTCACCCCATCCGGCCACGACGAGGCGGCGACCGATCGAGCGCCGACGATCGGCCATTCGGTGGGACGCCTTTCCACGATGTCGTCGGTCGATTGCCTGACGATTCGCGACGGCCCGGTTCCGTGGCCCGGGAAAGGCGTCCCGACCAGCCGGGGATCGGGCCGCCCGCCGCCCGGCCCGGTCGGCTCGTCGGGACCGGTCCGCCCTTCCCACCAGGCGTGGCGCGACGCTCAGCCGACGACCGCGCGTCGCCGCCGGGACACCGCGACATTTACGGCGGACGGTGTCGCCGCTCACCGCTCGGCGAGGCCCGATTCGTAGCCGGCGATCACCAGTTGCGCCCGGTCGCGGGCGGCCAGCTTCGTCATCAACCGGCCGATGTGCGTCTTGACCGTGCCCCGGCTGAGGTGCAGGTGCTGCTCGATCTCGGCGTTGGACAGCCCACGGGTGATCAACGTCAACACGTCCCGCTCCCTCGGGGTCACCCCGTCGAGCCGGTTCGGGGCCCGCCGCGCCGCCGGCATCCGGGCGAACTCGGCGATGAGGCGGCGGGTGACGCTCGGCGCCAGCAGCGCCTCGCCCGCGGCGACCACCCTGATCGCGTCGAGCAGCCGTACGGGTGGGGTGTCCTTGAGTAGGAAGCCGCTCGCCCCCGCGCGCAGCGCCCGGTACACGTACTCGTCGAGGTCGAACGTGGTGAGGACGAGCACCCGGGGCGCGTCCGGCAGCGCGGTGACCGCAGCGGTGGCGGTGATGCCGTCCAGCTCCGGCATCCGGATGTCCATCAGCACCACGTCGGGCGAGTGCGTCCCGGCGAACGTGACCGCCTCGCGTCCGGTGCCCGCCTCGGCCACCACCGTCATGCCGGGTGTGGCGTCGACCAGTAGGCGGAGGGTGCCGCGCAACAGCGCCTCGTCGTCGGCCAGGAGCACGCGTACCGGCTCACTCATCGGACACCGTCGGGGTGAACGGCAGCCGGGCACGGACGGCGAAGCCGCGACCGGGCTCGGTGCCGGCGGTCAGGGTGCCGCCGTGCATCGCCGCCCGCTCGCGCATCCCCCGCAGGCCGTGCCCGGGCGGCCCCGCGGCGCGTACCCTCGGCGCGTCGTCGACGACGGCGACCACCAGCTCCCCCGCCTCGGTGGCGACCGTCAGCCGGCAGCGGGCCGGGCCGGCGTGGCGCAGCACGTTGGTGAGCGCCTCCTGCGCGATGCGGTACGCCGAGGCCCGCACGGCCGCCGGCACCCGCGACAGGTCGGCCGCCCGGTCGACGTCCACGCCGACCCCGGCGGCGCGGACGTCCTCGACCAGCCGGTCGAGCTCGGTGAAGCTCGGCGCGGTGTCGGCCGGGTCGCGCAGGGCGCCGAGCACGACCCGGACGTCGTCGAGCGCCGCCCGGCTGACCCGCTCGATCGCCGCCAGCGCGGCCCGCCCCTGCCCCGGATGGCTCTCCGCGAGGTGGTTGGCGACCGCGGCCTTCATCGCGATCAGGCTGAGACTGTGCCCGACCACGTCGTGGATGTCGCGGGCGATGCGCAGCCGCTCCTCGGCCACCGCCCGATCGGCACGCAGCTCGGCGACCTGGGCGGCGTGCCGTCGCCGGGCGCGTACCGCGCGGGCCAGCGCCCACGATCCGGCGAGGACGGTCGCGGCGTAGAGCAGGACCGGCGCGGGGGTGGCGGTGAACGACTCCTGCCCAGAGGGGGTGGGGACGACCGGCAGCCCGGGGACCGTGGCGCCGACGACCGCCCCGGCGGTGACGGCCGCGAGTGCCCCGACGAGCGCCGGCACGGCCCGCCGGGCGGGGGCGGACAGGGCGACCGGCCACAGCGCGTACGCGATCGCGAACACCACGGCCTCACCGGCGGTCCCGACGGCGGCCGCCACCGAGCCGGCGATCGCCACGACGACGAGCACCGGCACCGGCCGGCGCCGGCGCAGGGCCAGCGGAGACCCGCACAGCAGGGCCAGGCCCACGGCGAGCGGCGCGGGCGTCCGGACCGCCGTCAGGAGCACGAGGGCCACCCCCACCAGCGCGTCGAGCGCCGTCAGCCGCCGCGGCCCGAGCCGTCCCCAGGTGACCACCGGGACACCGTATCCACGGACGGCGGCGCCGGGCATCGGACCACGGTCCGATGCCCGCTCCCGACCGCGGTCCGATGTGCGGGGACGCCCCGGCGGCCGAGACTCCGATCATGATCACGCGACTTCTCGTCCTGGCCGGCACGGTGGCGCTCGCCGCCGCGCCGACCCCGGCACCGCCGGTCGGCCCTCCGACCGGGATCGACGCCGCCGCCGTCGACGCCCTCGTCAAGGAGTACCGCGAGGAGACCGGCCTGCCCGGCGTCGCGGTCGCCGTCACCCGGGCGACCGAGGTCGTGCACGCCGCCGGGTACGGCCGCACCCCCGCCGGTGACCCGGTCACGGCGCACACCCCGATGGCCGTGGCGTCGGTGAGCAAGTCGTTCACCGCCCTCGCCGTGCTGCAACTGGTCGAGGCGGGCCGGGTGGAACTCGACAACCCGGTGCGGCGGCACCTGCCTGAGTTCACGATGGACGACCCCCGGGCGGCCCGGATCACCGTACGGCAACTGCTGGACCAGACCTCCGGGATGTCGGACACGACGTTCCCGGCGTTCAGCAGGCGGCAACCGGCCTCGCTGCGGGAGTCCGTGGCGGGGATGCGCACCGCGCGGCTGGCGGCCGACCCCGGCACGAGATGGGAGTACCACAACCCGAACTTCCAGGTGGCCGCGCGGCTGGTGGAGGTGGTCAGCGGCCTGCCGTTCGACGAGTACCTGCGAACGCGGGTCTTCGCGCCGCTCGGCATGACCGACAGCCACACCCTCGACGTGGCCCGCGAGCTGCCGTCGAGCGCGCGTGGCCACCTCATGATCCTCGGCAGGCCGGTCGCCCTGCCCGAGCCGCCGGCGTTCGGCAACGGCTCCGGCGGGGTGCTCAGTTCGGCGCACGACATGGCCGCGTGGCTGATCGCCCACGGCAACGGCGGTCGCGGCCCCGACGGCACGGCGATCGTCTCGCCCGCGGGCCTCGCCACGCTGCACCGCCCCTCGGCGGTCTCCGACTCCTACGCCCTCGGCTGGTTCGTCGAGAGGACCGCGTCGGGGGCGCCGATGATCGCGCACAGCGGCGACCTGTTCACCTCGACGGCGTACCAGGCGCTGCTGCCCGCGTCCGGCCACGGCATCGCGGTCATGGCGAACACCGGGCTGGCGTACGGACACGCGTCGGCCCTCGCCGAGCGGCTCGTCGCGCTGATCGAGGGAACGCCGGCGCCCTCCGCCGGCAGACCGCTCGTGGCCGTCGACGCCGTGCTGCTGGTGCTGGCGGTCGCCGCCGCCGTGCTCGCCGGCCGGGGCGTGCTCCGGTCGCGCCGCTGGGCCGCCGGTCGCCCGGTACGCCCCTGGACGCTGGTGCGCCTGCTTCCGCTGCTGGCGCCGTCGCTGCTGCTCGCCTCGATCCACCGGGTGGTCGGCTGGCTCTACCGGGGTCGCGACGTCGCCTGGCTCCAGGTGGCGTACATCTATCCGACGTTCATGGGGCTGCTCGTCGCCGCGGCGCTGGGCTGCGCCGCCGTCCTCGTGGCCCGGCTCGTCGGGCTCGGACGCCGCGGGCGCGGCTGACGACAGGCACGGCCCTGCCGGTCGCGCCTCCGTCAGGCCGGGTCGGCCGGCGGGGACGGCCGGGACGCGACGCTCCAGGAGACCGTCGCGGCCACCGCGACGGCGCCGCTGAGCAGGAACGGCGCGTCCCGGCCCAGGCCGGCGGCCAGCGCGCCGCCGGCGAGCGCCCCCAGCGCGGTGCAGCCGTAGGTGAGGACCCGGGAGGCGGCGACCACCCGGCCGAGCAGGTCGCCGGGCACAAGGCGCTGCCGGAGCGACAGCGCGGCCACGTTGAGGACGGCGAACGCCGCGCTGGTGCTGACGACGACGGTCACGGCGGCGACCCGGTGCGGCGCGACGACCAGGAGCATCGGCGCTCCGGCGGTGACCGCCATCGACCACGTCAGCACGTGCCGGTGCCGGAAGCGGGCGATCAGCCGGTCGGCGACGAGGGAGCCGGCGAGGCCGCCGCCCGCGCCGGTGGCCAGCAGCAGGCCGAAGCCGAGCGCACCGAGGCCGAGGCTGTCCCGCGCGTACAACACGAAGATCGCGAACCAGGCGCTGTCCGCGGCGGCGACGGCCGCACCGACGAGCACGAGCGTACGGAGCACGGACTGCCGGGCCAGCCACCGCAGCCCGGCGAGCGCCCCGTCCCGCGCGGGGGCGGCCGGGCCGCCGGACGGCCCGCCGGCACCGGCGGCCGGGCGGGCGAGGGTCAGCGGCAGGGACAGCACGAGCATGACGGCCAGCGCGAGCGAGGCGCCGTTGGCGGCGAACGGCAGTGCCGCCCCCGCGACGAACAGCAGCGCGCCGACCGGCGGGCCGACGAACTCGTTGCCCACGATCTCGCCCGCCACGAGACGACCGTTGGCCTTCTCCAGCTGCGCCTCGTCCACCAGTCGGGGAACGGCGGTCTGGGCGGCGGTGTCGCGCAGGGTCTCGCCGACGCCGAGCAGGAACGCGGCGACGACAACGAGGCCGATCGGCGCCCTGGCCGTCGCGACGGCCAGGGCCAACGTCGACAGGACCAGGACCCGGCCCACGTCGGCGGCGGCGATGATCTCCCGGGCTCCCCTGCGGTCCGCGAGCGCTCCGGCGAACAGGCCGGTGACCAACCAGGGCAGGAACTGCGCCGCGGCCACGGCGGCCACCGCCACCGGGTCGTCGCTCAGCGCGGCGGCGAGGAGCGGGAACGCCGCCACGCGGATGCCGTCGCCGAGGTTGGCCAGGGCGGCCGCGGTCCAGAATGTCCAGAAGGGACGGCCCAGGGTCGACGACCGGTCAGCCATGCCGGAGACCCTACCGCCCGCCCCGCCCCCGCGGGGCCGACGCGACACCGGACGCCGGCGGCCGGACCCGCCGCGACGTCGCCTGGATCCAGGTGGCGCGCGTCTGTCCGAGACGCATGGGGCTGCTCGTCACCGCGGCGCTGGGGTGCGCCGCCGTGCTCGTGGCACGGCTCGTGCGACTCGGGCGCGCCTGACGGCGGCGGCGCCGGCCTGTGACCGACGGCGACGGTGGGCGGATGTCCGCCGTCGGCGGGGACCCGCCCGGTCGGTCACGAGGTTGCGGTCCGGCGGTCCACCACGGCGGCGCCGGCCGGCAGGTCGAACGCGGTGCCGTCGACCGTCTCGCGGTAGCGGGTCAGGGTCAGCTCGACGGGCTTGCCGTCGACCTGGCCGGTGAAGCTGCCCAGCGCCCCCTGCGCGGTCACGCAGGCGGTGAAGTCGCCGGCGGACCGCCGCACGTCGAAGCAGGTGGCGCGGTGGCCGGCGAGGGTGGTGCTGTGTCGGGTGAAGACCACGTCCGAGTCCAGTGCGGCGTCGGTCAGCATCTGCATGACGAGCAGCGGTGCGACGAGCCCTCGTCGCTTCGTCTCGGCGTGCAGGACCGTCATCGGCGTGTTCGTGTTCAACACGTCGGGCACGGGCGGGGCCTCCAGGGTGCAGGTGGCCCGGCCGGCGGCGGTCTCGCAGTGGGTCGTGGCCTGCCAGGTGACGATGAGCCTGCCGCCGGGCCAGGTGTAGGTGGAGCGGGCCGGGTCCTGCGTCTGGGCGATGGTGACGGCCTGGCCGCCCGCGAGCAGGTAGTCGGCGGAGTACGTCAACTCCGTCGTCCGGTCCGTGAGGGAGGCCAGGTCGTCGGCCAGGGCGGCCTGACCGAGCGCCCGATCGGCCTGACCGAGCGCGTCGGCGGTCTGGCAGCCGGTGACGGTGAGCGACGCGATGACCGACACGGCGAGCACGCGGAGGGTGGTGGAGGCGGCGGGCATGGGCAACAGCGTGCCCGGACGGGTCGACCGCGCGCAAACCGGTTGCCGGTCGAGGACCGGAGATCTGGAATCTGCGGGGTGGAGCGCCACCCGGAGGGCGGGTGGCGCCCGGTCTATGATCAAAAGCGACGGTGGGCGGATGTCCACCGTCGACGGGGAAAGGGGCGCGTCATCGTCGACATGGCCTTCCAGCACCTGGCCGGGCGCGTCTGGATCTGCCCGGGCGACCCGGATCCGGCCAGCGTGCAGGCCGGCGTCGCGGTGATCGCCGACGAGCGGGGCAGCGTGCTGGTCGACGCGGGGCAGAGTCCCGCGCACGCCCGCGAGATCCAGGCCGCCCTGCGCGCCGCCGGGCTGCCGCCGCCGCGCTGGCTGGTCTACACACACCACCACTGGGACCACGTCTGGGGCGCCTGCGCCTGGCCCGACGTGGAGATCGTCGGCCACGTCGCCGGCGAGCGGCTGCTGCGCGAGGAGGCCGCCCGGCCGTGGAGCCACCGGTACCTGCGCGAACAGGTGCGGGCGAATCCCCGGCTCGGCCCGAGTTTCCGGGCCCGGGCGTTGGCCGTCGACTCGTGGGACGACTTCGCGGTGCTGCCGCCGACCCGGATCTTCACCGACGAGTTGGAACTGCCGGTCGGCGTACGGGTGCGGCACGTCGGGGGCGCGCACGCGCCGGACTCGACGGTGGTGGCGGTGCCGGACTCGGGCGTGCTGCTGCTCGGCGACTGCTACTACCCGCCCCCGGCGCACCTGCGCACCCCCGAGGACCGGCCCGACCTCGCCCTCGTACGCCGGCTGCTGGCCGACGACGTCCACTGGTACGTCGCGAGCCACCAGCCGCCGATGACGCTGGACGAGGCCCGCGCGGCGGTCGCCGCGGGGTGACGCCGGGCGACCGTCGACTGAACCAGCCCATCCCCCGCTCCCCTCTCCTCGGCGTCCTCCCAGTGCAGCACCGTTTCCTGGGACGCGGCTGCGAGCCGGGCGTGAGCGCCCTGCGGGGTGGCGTCAGCGGGCCGGCGGGCGGGTGGCCGGCACCAGGGCCAGGGTGGGCAGCAGCAGCAGCGGCACCACGAGCAGGGCGTGCAGCGTGCCCACCCGGTCGCCGAGCAGGCCGAGCAGCGGCGGGCCGGCGAGGAACGCCGTGTAGCCGATCACGGCGACGACGCTGACCCGGGCCGGCGCCCGCCGCTCGTCGTCGGCCGCCGCGCTCATCCCGACCGGGAAGCCCAGCGACGCGCCGAGCCCCCAGAGCGCGACGCCGACGACCGCCACCGGCCCGGAGCCGGCGAGCACCGCCACGCCGGCGCCGACGGTGGCGAGCAGGATCGTGGCCGACAGGACGGGCACCCGCCCCCACCGGTCCAGCGCGACGGTGCCCACCGTGCGGCCCAGCGTCATGCCGACGACGAAGACGCCGAAGACCGCCGCGCCGGCCGCCTCGCTCAGGTCGTGGCCGTCGATGAAGGCGACGGCGAGCCAGTCGTTGGCGCTGCCCTCGGCGAACGCCGACACCAGCACCAGCAGGCCGATGAGCAGCGTGCGCGGCTCCCGCCAGGCGGCGAGCAGGTCGCGGCGGCGCTCGGCCGGGGCGGCCGACGCGGCGGTGCCGCTCTCGGCCGCCGGCAGGAACGACCGGACGGCCAGCAGCGTGCCGCAGAGCACCACCGCCGCGAGCGCGGCGAGGTGCGCGGCGACCGGCAGGCCGAGGCGGGCTGCCCCCGCGCCGAGCCCGGCGCCGGCCACGGAGCCGAGGCTCCACGCGGCGTGGAAGCGGGGCATGATCGTGCGCCCCAGCCGCCGCTCGACCGCCGCGCCCTCGACGTTCATGGCGACGTCGCAGATGCCGGAGCCGTAGCCGAACGCGCACAGCCCCAGCGCGACGCCGACCAGGGCGCCGGCCGGGGCGGCCACCCCGGCCACGGTGAGGCCGGCCGCGACGAGCGCGCTGCCGAGGGCCACCGTGCGGGCCGCCCCCAGCCGCTGGGCCACCAGGCCGGCGGTGGGCATCGCGAGCAGCGAACCGGCGGACATGGCGAGCAGCAGCAGCCCGAGCCGGCCCGCGCTGAGTTCCAGCGCGTCCCGGACGGCGGGCACCCGGGAGAACCAGGTGGCGACCGCCAGCCCGTTGAGCGCGAAGACCACGGCCACGCCGGTACGGGCGGCCAGCACCGCCCGGGGTACGGCGGCCGGGGTCGGCGCGGCGGTCGGAACGGTGGTGCGGCTCACGGTTGCGGTCCTCTCGCCTCGGGCGGTCTGCCCCGATCGCACACCTGAGAGCGCTATCAGCACAACCCGGATGCGCCCCTTACGGTCGGCGGCGTCGAAGGAGGATGATGCGACGGCCGGCCACGCCCGGACGGCCAGGCGCGGGAGGACAGCGATGACGACGGCACACCGACCACCCACCCTGAACGACGTCGCCCTGGCGGCGGGGGTCTCCCGGGCCACCGCGTCGCGGGTGATCGCGGGTACGGGCTACGCCTCGCCGGACGCCCGGGACCGGGTCAACGCCGCCGCCGGCCGGCTCGGGTACGTTCCGAACCTGACCGCCCGCGCGCTGGTCCGGGGCACCGGGGTACGACTGGTGGTCGCCGTGTCCGGCGCCGGCCCGGCGGTCCTCGACGACCCGTACGTCGACCGGGTGGTCGGCGCGGCCGCCCGGGTGTGCGCGCCGTACGGGCTCGGGGTGGCGTTGCACTGGCTGCCGCGGCGGGACCCGTCCGGGCTGCGCCGGCTGGCCGAGGACCGCAGCGTCGGCGGGGTCGTCCTGGTCAACACCACCCAGGCGGTGCTCCGGGCCGTCCCGGCGGCGCTGCGGGGCCGGGTCGCGTCGATCGGCATCGGCTCCGCCCTCGTACCCACCTTCGACGTGGACAACGGCGGCGGCACGAAGGCCGTGGTGCGGCACCTGTACGCCACCGGCCGGCGCCGCATCGCCATGGTGACCGGTCCCCGCTGGCTGTCCTGCGCCGGCCGCTCCGTCGGGGCGTACCGCCGGGTGGTGCGCGACGCGGGCCTGCCGGTGCGGCTGGTGCGGGGGGACTTCAGCGCGCGCCTGGGCCGGGCGGCGGCCCGCGAGGTGCTCCGGCGCTGGCCGGACACGGACGCGATCGTAGGAATCAGCGACGCGACCGCGCTGGGGCTGATCGACGGGCTGCGCGGCGACGGCGTCCAGGTGCCCGGGGACGTGGCCGTCACCGGCTTCGACGACATCCCGCTCGCCGCGATGACCACCCCCGCGCTGACCACGGCGACCCACCCGGTCGGGCAGATCGCCACGGCGGCGGCGACCGCCGTGCTGGCCGGCCGGCCGGTGCCGCCGGCGACGGTGTTCCCGTCCCGGCTGGTCCGCCGCCTCAGCGCCTGACCCGGCCCGGCCGGGACCGCCGGGATCGTGCGGGCCGGCCCGGCAGGGTTAACCGCGGGGGCGGCGGGGTAACCGCCGGCGCACCCACGCCGACGACGAGGAGCGGAGATCCCGTGGCCGAACCCGCCGCGCCGCACCGGCAGCCGGAGGAGAACCCCCGGCACGGCCGGCTCACCGCGCGTCCGGCCCCACCCGCCGCCCGGGCCGCCACCGGCATGGTGACGCTGACCGACGCCGACGGTGGGCCCCTGGCGATGGTGTACGCCCCGGAGCCGGTCGCCGACCGGCCGTACCGGCTGGTGCTGCTGCTGCACGGGGCGGGCGGCTCGGCCCGGCAGGGCCTGGACCTGCTGCTGCCCGTCGCCGACGCGCACCGGCTGCTGCTGGTGGCCCCGCAGGCGGCGTCGAGCAGTTGGGACCTGATCGTGGAAGGTTTCGGGGTGGACGTCCGGCGGATCGACGGGCTGCTCGCCAGCGCCTTCGCCGGCTACCCCGTCGGGCAGGTGGCGTTCGGCGGGTTCTCCGACGGCGCCTCGTACGCCCTCTCCCTGGGCCTGACCAACGGCGACCTGGTCGACGCGGTGGTGGCCTTCTCCCCGGGCTTCGCCGCGCCGCTGGTCACCCACGGCCGGCCCCGGGTCTACGTCTCGCACGGCGCGGACGACCCGGTCCTGCCGGCCGACGTGTGCAGCCGCCGCCTGGTGCCCCGGCTGCGTTCGCTCGGCTACGACGTCACCTACGACGAGTTCCCGGGCCCGCACGAGGTGCCCGCCGACATCCGCCACCGCGCCGCCGACTGGCTGACGGTCGCCGAGTGACCCGGCCGACCGGCATCCGGGACGCCCGACGGTGCGGGCCCGCCGGGCACCATTCGCGCTCGTCTACGCTCGCGGGATGGACCCGCTCACCGGGCTGCTCGACGGCCCCCGGGCCCGGGGCGCCTTCCTGCTCCGGTCGCTGCTGGATCCGCCCTTCGCCCTGCGCATCGAGGACCGCGCCCCGCTGACCGTGGTCGCCCTGGTGCGCGGCGCGGCCTGGGTGGTGCCCGACGACGGCGCGCCGACCCGGCTGGGGCCCGGCGACGTGGCGGTGCTGCGCGGGCCCGACGGCTACCTGGTGGCCGACGACCCGGCCACCCCGCCGCAGGTCGTCATCCATCCCGGGCAGCGGTGCGCCACCCTGCGCGGGGAGCCGCTGGTCGAGTCGATGGCGCTGGGCGTACGCACCTGGGGCACCGGCACGGACGGCGCGACCGTGCTGCTGACCGGCACCTACCAGCTTCCCGGGGAGCTGAGCCGGCGGCTGCTCACCGCCCTGCCGCCGCTGGTCGTCGTCGGGGGCGACGAGTGGCGCAGCCCGCTGGTGCCCCTGCTCGCCGAGGAGGTCACCCGGGACGCGCCCGGCCAGGAGGCGGTCCTCGACCGGCTGCTCGACCTGCTGCTGATCGCCGCGCTGCGCACCTGGTTCGCCCGCCCCGGCGCCGCGCCCGCCTGGTACGTCGCCGCCGCCGACCCGGTGGTCGGCCCGGCGCTGCGGCTGCTCCAGAACGACCCGGCCCGGCCGTGGACGGTCGCCTCCCTCGCGGCCGAGGTGGGCGTCTCCCGGGCGGCGCTGGCCCGCCGGTTCACCGAACTGGTCGGCGAGCCGCCGATGACGTTCCTCACCGGGTGGCGGCTGGCGCTCGCCGCCGACCTGCTCCGCGAGCCGGACGCCACCCTGGGCGCGGTGGCCCGCAAGGTCGGCTACAGCAGCCCGTTCGCGCTGAGCACGGCGTTCCGCCGGGTCCGCGGGGTCACCCCACGCGACCACCGCCTCGCCGCGCCCTGAACCGCCGCCGGACCCGAAGGAGCCCGGGCAGGGCTGCTGGCGGACCCGGCCCTTCGAGTCCGACGTGCGGTGGCAGGCGGTGCGGTCCGGATCACGGGCGGCTCACGTCGCCTCCCGTGCCCGCCGGCAGGGCCGGGCGTCGGGTGGGCGACGCCAGGGGCCCGCATCATGGTGAAGATCCGCTATAAGTGGCGCATGGAGTTTCCCGCCTACCTGGCCACCATGCCGATGCACGCGATCACCGAGATCCACGGCGAACCGGGCCTGCTCGCCCGCTTCCGGCTGGAGCTGCGCGCGTTCGACGAGGCCGCCCGGGGGCGACTCACCGAGGCCCTCGACCTCGCCGCCGAGCTGCACCGCGACGACCGGCGGGTGCGCGAGCCCTACCTCAACCACCTGCTGCGGGTGGCGATCCGGATGATGCACCACTACCAGGTGCGCGACGTCGACGTGATCGTCGCCGGCCTGCTGCACGACGCCGTCGAGGACCACCCCGACGAGCTGGCCGCCGCCGGTGGGCACGCCGGCGACGACGCCACCGCCGCCGCGCTGGCCGTCCTCGCCGAGCGGTTCGGCCCGCGCGTGGCGCGCCTGGTCGCGGCGGTGACCAATCCGGCGTACGACCCGGAGCGCGACAAGCACGCGCAGTACCGGGAGCACGTGGCGGCCAGCCTGGACCGGGAGCCGTGGGCGCGGGTCATCAAGATCTCCGACTTCACCGACAACGGGGTGGGCGTCATCCACACCGTCGGGCCGAAGGTCACCTCGTCGGCCCGCAAGTACCGGCCGCTCGTGCCGGTCTACCGCGAGCTGGTCACCCGGCCGGACACTCCCCTGTCGGCGCCCGTGAAGCGGCACATCCTCGACCAGCTCGACCTGGCCGAGGAACGCTTCAGCGCCATCCTCGACCAGCCGGCGCACCCGAACTGACGACGGCGCGATCCGGTCGGGGGTCAGCCCGACAGGTACACCGTCCGGGTGGGTTCGGCGAGCACCGCGCGCGCAGCCGGCAGGTCGGCCAGCCGCGCGGCCAGGGTCGCCGCCGCCAGGCGTTCGGGCAGCGCGGCGCTGAACTTGAGCCCGGCGAGGGCCTTCTCGGTGACGTCCGGCAGGCAGACCCGCTCGGCGGCGTCGGCCATGGCCGCCCGCACCGTGTTGCGGTCGACGTCGGGTCGCAGCCGGATCGAGGCGTCGTCGTACCGCTGGGTCGGGTCGGCGATCTCGCTGAGGGTGGCGATCAGGGTGGCGTTGGCCCGGAAGCCGGCCCACGTCCACCACTTCGTCTCGCCGTCGGCGTCGCGGGCGACCACCGTGCCGCCGGGGTGGACGAGGGAAGTGGCCTCCTGCCGCAACTGGGCGAGCCTGGTGCTGGCCCGGCCGGTCAGCGCGACCGGCGGGTCGGCGCCGAGGAGCACGTCGCGCATCGCCCGGACCATCCGGTACGACAGCCCCTGGGGCGACCCGCCGGTCATCCAGAGCGCCTTGCCGCCGCCGTCGGCGGGCTCGACGAAGCAGCGCCTGCGCTTCCAGTCGACGTGGGTGACCCGCCAGCTGCGCCCGGCGAGCAGCAGCAGCCGGGGGCCCTGCACCTTGGCGGTGAGCAGCGCAGGGTCCGTGCGCCCGATCTCGGTGCGACCGGAGAGCACGGTGAACTGGGGCGGGGCGGTGAACACCGCCAGCATGTCCATGAAGTGCCGGCGACCGAACCGCAGCTCCGCCTCCGGCCCGATGAAGAGCATCCCGGAGTCGACGTCGAGGTAGCCGCGCTCGACGAGGTGCCGCACGATCACCTCGGCGCTCTTGTCGAAGGGCGCCAGCCCGTTCCACTCCGCCGGCCACACCTGGTCGCCGACGCGGTGCCGCTGCAGCGACAGCGCGAGCATCTGCTGGGCCACGATGTGTCGGGGCTCCGGCGGCGGCACGACGGCCTCTACCCAACCCTGCGACCAGAGGTGGAGCAGCCCGGCGGCGTGCAGCAGCCCTTCGCCGTCCAGCGCGAGGAAGAGGCAGTTCCGGCTGCTGCCGGGCCGCCGTCCGGTCCGGCCGATGCGCTGCAGGAACGCGGCGACGGTACGCGGGGCGTCGATCTGGATGACCCGGTCGAGGTCGCCCACGTCGATGCCCAGCTCGAGGGTGCTGGTGGCGACGATGACGCAGTCCCGCTCCTGCGCGAACGCCTCCTCGGCCCGCCGTCGCTCGTCCACCGACAGCGAGGCGTGGGAGAGGAACGTCGTCACGTCGAGTGCCCGCAGCCGCTGGCCGAGCTCCTCCACCAAGGCGCGGGAGTCGCAGAACACCAACCGCTTCTCGCCGCGGTGCAGGGCCGCGATCACCTTGGCGGCGTTGTGGACGGACCCGACGTAGTCAAGCTCGACCTCGCCGGCCGGAGTCGGTGCCGCCGTCGTGGCGCGGGCCGGCGCGCCGATGCCGGGTGCCACGACCCGCGCCCGCCGCAGGTCGCGTCCGGAGCCCTGCAGCCAGCCCAGCAGCTCGTCGGGGTTGCCCACCGTGGCGGACAGGCCGACCCGCTGCACCGGGCGACCGGCCACCCGGGAGAGGCGTTCGAGGACGGCCAGCAGGTGCCAGCCCCGGTCGTCTCCCGCGAACGCGTGCACCTCGTCGACCACGATCGCCCGGAGCTGCCCGAAGAACTCGTCGTGGTCGACGGCGGCGCTGACCAGCATCGACTCCAGGGACTCCGGCGTGGTGAGCAGGACGTCCGGCCGCTCCCGGAGGATCGTCCGGCGCCGGCCCATGGTCACGTCGCCGTGCCAGAGCGCGGCGCGGCGACCGAGCCAACCGGCGTAGGCCTCGAGGCGGGGCAGGAGGTTGTTGAGCAGGGCCTTCAGCGGGCAGACGTAGAGCACGGAGGTGCCCGCCCAGTTCTCCTGCGCCATCCGGGACAGCAGCGGGAACACCGCCGCCTCGGTCTTGCCGCCAGCGGTGGGGGCGAGGAGCAGGGCGTCCTCGCCGTCGAGCAGCGGCCGCACTGCGGCGTCCTGCAGGGGCCGCAGCGCCGGCCACTGCAACGTGTTGACCACGTGGTGCAGCACGACCGGGTGCAGCAGCTCGGCACCACTCGTCATGACGGAGGCGTCCCTACAGCTCGAGCGGGACCGCGTCGGCGCTGCTCGCGTTGCGCTCGACGTCGGTCATCTCGGTGGCGGTCAGGGTCGGCGCGTAGTGCTGCCGGGGGTCGAACTCGGCGAACTGGTCCACCCGGTCGAGCACCTCCCCCACCAGCTTCTTGAGGAACAGGCGCGGGGCCACCCCGACTTTGCCGCCGAGTCCGCCGGCGACCGCGCGGGCCAGGTCGCCCAGATACCCGTCGTCGACGAGGCCGCGCACCCGGTCCGGGGCCGCCGAACCGTCCGCGTAGAGGTCGCGCACCCGTCCACCCAGCTCGACCAGGGAGTCGACGGTGAAGCCGGGCAGCCGGATCTGCACCGCGCGCGGGTTGTCGAACCGCGCGTCGGTGGTGAAGTCGACGGCGAGCCGCTGCGCCAGCGGCGCGAGCCGCTGCACGCCCTGCGGCCCCTCGTAGAAGGCCGGGGTGCCGGTGATGATCAGGTACAGCCCGGGGAACCGTCCCGAGTGTACCTCGTCGATGAGCTGCCGCAGCGCGTTGAGGGCCTTGTCCCGGGCGTCCGAGCGGACCCGTTGCAGCGTCTCCACCTCGTCGAGCACGAGCAGCAGGCCGGGATGGCCGCTGTCACGCAGCACGGCGAGCAGCCCCTGCACGAAGCTCAGCGCGGCGAAGTGGTCCAGGTCGCCCTTGACGCCGGCGGTCCGGCGGGCGGCCGCGGCGACGTGCGGCTGTCCGCCGAGCCAGGCGAGCACCGCGTCGGCCGTCGTCGAGTCTCCGGCGAGGGTGGCGCGCCGGTAGCCGCGCAGGGCGGCGGCGAAGGCGGGGGCGCTCCGGCTGACGGTCGCGAGCCGCTGGTCCAGCAGCGTGGCGACCGCCCGGTCGAGGGCGTCGACGTCGTCGGCCGCGACCTCGCCGGCCGCGAGGACGTCCTCCTCCAGCGCGTAGAACCAGCCGTCGACGACCGGCCGCAGCGCGCTCGGCGGGAACGTCGAGGTGCTCAGCCGCTCGGTGAGCCGCCGGTAGACGGTCTCCAGCCGGTGCAGCGGGGTCTCGTTCTCGGAGACCTGCACCTCCGCCGTGGCGAGGTTGGCCCGTCGGGCGCGTTCGGCGATCCACCGGGTGAAGAACGTCTTACCGGAGCCGTACTCGCCGCGGACGGCCTTGAAGACGGAGCCGCCGGTGGCGACGGTGTCGAGGTCCTCGCCGATCGCGGCGCCGAACCGGTCGAGCCCCACCGCGAAGAGGTCGAGGCCGGCCGAGGGCACGGCGCCCCGGCGCAGGGCGTCGACGACCTCCCGGCGGCGGGCCGGGCTGACGCCGCTCACGAGGGGCCTGCCGGCAGCCGGAACTGCTCCCGCAGCAGCCGCAGGTCCAGCCGTACGGTGCGGCCGTTGTCGGTCAGCGAGAGCACCGGGTAGTTGTCGACGTTGAAGATCCGTTGCAGGGCGTTGACGAAGCCGGTCGCGCGGGCCGGCACCTCGCCGGCCCGCTGGGCCAGCACCGCCGCCGGCAGCACGCCCTTGGCGTCGGCCAACGCGCGCATCGCCGCCTCGATCTTCCGCACTTCCACCCGACGCGGCGTCAGGCCGTGCTGCGCCTCGAACAGCTCGGTGGCGAGCAGCGCCGCCACCAGGTCGCCGTCGCCGGCCGGCGTCACCGCCGCGGTCGTCGTCGCCTCCGGTACGTCGAACAGCGCGTCCCCGGTGACGGCGGGGGCCTTCCGGCGCGGCTTGGGCACGGCTGCCGGCGCCACGGCAGCCGGTGGCGACGCGGCCGGTGCGGTCGGCCGCCACCACTGCGGTTCGCGGGCCTCGACGGGTGCCCAGCCGGCCGGCGGCTCGGCGACGTTCGGCAGCAGGAAGGCCAGCAGCGGGATGGTGACTTCGGCGAGCGACGCGCCGCCGTGGTAGCCCGCCTTGCTGGGCCGGTACCGCAGCAGCGGGTCCCACAACGCGATCGTCCGCTTGCCGTCGGCGACGACGCGGGGGCCGGACAGCTCGATCTCGCCGGGCGCGGTCGGGCCGGGGCCGGTCCGGTGCCGCGCCGAGGCGGCGTCGGCGGCCTTGACGTGCTGACCGCCGCGTTCCAGCACGTGACCATGGTCGCTGGTGACGACGATCGCGCGGCCGGAGGACCGCGCCTGGTCGAGCAGGCTGCGCAGGAACCCGATGTCGTCGAGCTGCCACCCGGCCTCGTCGCCCTCCCGCCCGTGGGCCAGCGACTCGTCCACCGTGTTGATCACGACGGCAACCACGGGCGCCGGGCCCGCGACCGCCGCCGCCAGTTCGCCGGCGAACACCTCGCCCGCGCCGCCCCGGGCCGGGCCCTTGTGGAAGATCCGCGAGCCCCTGCCCCAGCGGCCGTCGGCGAAGAGCTTCTTCTCGTGCTCCTGGTTACCGCTGCGCAGCGCGCCGGCGAAGAGCGAGGTGCGGGAGACGGCGGTCAGCGTGGGCAGCGCCGCCACGACGCCCCGCCGGCGTCCCGCGCCGGCCCCGGCGAGCGGGTCGTACTCGACCCAGTGCTGGGACAGCTCGTCGGCGAGCTGCACCGCGACCGCCGCACTCATCCCGTCGAGGACCACGAGCAGCACCGGCCGGTCGGCGCGGATCAACGGCTCGACGACACGCGGAAGCAGATTCTCCACGGTGAGCAGCCCGCCGTCGTTGCCCGGCCCGGCGGTCGCCCAGGCGCCGAGGCGTCCGGCGAAGGCGCCGTCGAGTTCACGGCGACGTGCCTGCGCGCGATCGTGGATCGCCCGGAACGCCTGCTGCAGCTCCGGATGGGCGTCCTCACCGGCCCAGACGTGGTTGAGCGCCAGGTCGACCCAGCCCCACTCGGCGATCTGCCGATCCACCCCGTCGGCGACGCTCTCGGGCGGTGCCACGTCCGTGCCGAGCCAGCGGACGAGGCGCTGCGCCATCCGGATCCGCGTGATCCGCTGCGTCTCCGCCTCCGCCAGCCGGTGCTCGGCGAGGTGCCCGACCGCCACCTCCAAAGCGGGGTCCGCCGCGTCGTGCAGCCCGGTGAGCAGGGCTCGGGCCGCGACACCGATCCGCTGGTTGAAGCCGGTGCGCAGGATCGGGCTGTGCCCGGCGCTGCCGGCCGCGTTGAACTGGACGAGCAGTTCCTCTGCCCGGTCGAGCACCGCGTGCCCCTGCCGCCGCACGTCGGTCTTCGGGGCGACGAGCAGGCCGGTGACGACCTGCACGGCAGCCTCGGCGAAGCCCCGCACGGTCGCGTCGTCGTTGAGGCTGCCGAAATACTGGTCGACCCGGCCCTGGGCGCGTACCGCGTCGGCGCTGTCGGTGCTCCACAACGCGTCGCAGACCAGGCCGAGGGGCAGCGCCTCCGTGCCGTGACCGGCGGCGATCAGCGCGAACAGGGCCTTCGCCGGCCGGCCGAACTGCTCCACGAGCCACCGGGCCAGCCCGTCCTGTTCCTCCTCGCGGAGCAGCCCGTACGCCTCGACCGCGCCCGGTTGGGCGCTCCACCGCAGCAGCGCGGCGACGTCGAGGTCGTCGGGGCCCTCGCCCCGCCGGTCGAGGCCGAGGCGCACGGCGGCGAGGTGCCGCAGCGCGACGTCGCGGGTCAGCACGGCGGTGGCCAGCTTGGGCCAGCCCGCAGCCGGCATCGCGTCGAGCAACGCCATCCCGGCCCACGACTCCCGCTCCAGAGCGGTGTCCGGCAGTTGCGCGCCGAACGCGTCCACGACGAGGTCCCACGGCTCGACGGTGAGGACCCGCTGCCGGAAGATCCGGCTCCGGACGCCGTGGTGCAGCACGGACTCCGGGATGTCGGTGAGCAGCACCAGCACCTCGTCGCCGCGGTCGGCGACGAGGTGCTCCCAGACGGCGAGCGGCGACACGCACGGCACGATCCGGGCGCGCCGGCCGTCGGGCAACAGCATCGTCGGGTCGTGCGGCCACGCCGGTTCGGCGCGCACCACCAGCACGGGGTACGCGTCTCCGTTGCGGTGCCGGTCGAGTTGTTGCGCCACCTTCTGGCGCAACGCCACCGGGCTGATCCGCAGCGCCTGGGCGAGGGCGGGTGCCTGAGTCACGGCACGATTCTCCAGCTCACCTCGATCGTGTCATCCGGGTGGGCGGCCGCGAAGGCGCGGAGCTTCTCGACCGCCCGGTCAATATCGGCCGCAGGAACAGCCACCTCGCTCCTCGGGGCGACCACCGTGTCGCCGCCGTCCGGCTGGACCTTCTCAGCGGGATCGCGGATCACGACGTCAGGAGACCGGTCGTCGATCAGCTCCCGGCGGCGGGTCACTCGGCGGATGAGCGCCACCGCGTCGGACTGGGCCCGGCGCAGGGCCGGGGACAGCGGGGCGGTCAGCTCGTCGGCCTGGCCGACCCGGCGCAACTCGGCGAGGATCGCCGCCGCCTCGGTGGCGTACGGCGCACCGAGGCCGCTGATGATCTCGAAGTTGTCCCAGGAGACGCCGGCCAGGTCGGCCGACACCTGCGAGGCGCTCTTGATGCTCTTTCCGGTGCGGTCGGCGGGCCCACCGAGCTCGGCCCGGGCGAGGCGCTCCACGGTCTCCACCGCCGATCGCGCGGTGGACAGGCCCTCCAGCAGGTCGGCGGCGGCACGGGCGGTGCCCAGTCGACCGTTCGCCGAATCCTTGTCGATCCCCAGCCACTTCACGTGCTGTTCGAGTCGGGCGACCAGCCCGTGTGCCGCCTCGCGATACCGGTTCGCCTGGATCGTCAGGTCGCGGCCGAACATCGCCACCAGTCGTCCCCGCCGCAACGCGATCGGCTGGACGCCGAAGATGGCGGCGGACCGGGCGCGCGCGGCGTCCCAGTCCTCCTGGCTGGGCAGCCGCTCCTCGCGCAGGGTGTGGTCCGCCCCGATCTTGCCGACCTCAGGGGCCGGGACGACCTCGCTGCCGTGCAGGTAGAAGGCACGGTCGGTCTGCTCGGCGAAGGTGGCGACGACGAGCTGCGCCACGATCGGGTCGAGGCCGCGCGCCTGCGGCTCGTCGGTCCAGCGCAGCAGGTCGGCCACCCGCAGCTCGCCCTTGATGCCCTCGGTGGCGGCCTTGTGCTGGAAGTGCTGGGCCCACTGCCCCTCGATGACGAACGCCGCCTCGTGCATGGTGCCGAGCCCGAGCGGGTTGGCGATGCGGCGCAGCGTCTGCCGGTGGGCCCGCTCCACCTCGACGCGACCCTCGGGCGACTCGACCGCCCGCCGGACGTGGTCGAGGACGACCTTGACGTCGGGCAGGCGTACGGCTTCGCCCTTGCGGTCGGGGTCGAAGTCCGGGTGGGCGGGGAACTGCTGGCTGAGCATCTGGTCGCCGAGGCTACGCAACGCGTCGTTGAAGGTCGCGCCCATGGGCAGCTTCGGCTCCAGGGCGCGGGTGAGCGACTGGAGGTGGTCGTCGAACCCGAGCTGCACGTCGGTGGGCTGCTTGCCGGCCAGCCCGTACGCCTGGCGCAGCACGGCCTGCATCTTGTTCAGCAGCGCGCTGCGCTGGTTGGTCAGCGCGGCGTGGGCGCGGCGCCGGTCGTCGGGGTTGAGGTGCTCGGCGTGGCTCTCGAAGCGCTGGCCCTCGAGCAGCTTGTCGATGATGACCAGCTTGCCCAGCTCGGTGCGGCGCTCGACGGTGAGGGCGGCCGGAATCCAGCAGACCGTGCGGGAGCTCGTCCGGCCGATGAGTTCCTGCACCCGCTGCCGGTCGTCGGCGGGGCCGTGGCTGCCGTCGTCGAACGGATAGTCGATGATCATGCGCCAGCCGGCCGGGTCGTTCGGGTGGAACGCCTCGTCCCGGATGTCGTGCGGGTCGCGGACGTTGCCGTAGACCAGCTCGATCGTGCGGCGGCTCCCCCGCCAGGTCAGCCCCGCCTCGGCGAAGAACGAGTCGCTCCACGGCACGCCGAGCTGCTGCCAGAGCAGCCGCTGGACCATGTGCTTGCGGGCGCCCTCGTTGTCGTAGTGCTTGGCGGTGGCGAGCACGCTGTCGACGTCGACGCCGACCAGTTCCAGGGAGACCACCGGGTCGTCGCCCTCGCCGATGCGGATCTCGGCGAACCGGCCTGCCCAGTCGGCGAGCTTGCGGCTGACCTGGGCGACCTCGCCGCCGGGGATCGGGCTGGTGATGCTGCCGTGGTTGAGCGCGGACAGCCGCCGGGCGGTCAGGTTCCGCAGCGCCGGCACGCTGGGCGCGAGGGCCGCCAGCAGCAGCGTCTTGATCAGCCGGTCGTCGCCGGTGAAGGCCCGGATCCGGCCGGTCGTCTCGGCGGGCTGGGGGTCGCCGCGGCGGGCCGCGTCGAGGTCGTCGTCGGTGAGGTCGTACTGGCCGAGGAGGTAGGGGCGCAGCTTCAGGTCGTAGAGCTTCTGGGCCATCTCGAACTCGGCCTTGAGCTTCTCGGTGAAGGGCTGGTCACCGCCGCTGCTGATCACGTCGTAGAGATCGCCGAGCGGCACGAGCTGCCCGAGGCGCAGCGTGTCGCGGCGGTCGACCAGCAGTTGGCGCATCAGCTTCAGCGCGGTGCGGGAGCGCTGCAGCGCGCTGGAGACGTGGACGAGCGTGGAAAGGAACGCGGGGCTGAACGGGTACGTCGACCGGAAGGCGTCGATGTCGGCGCCGCTGCCGGAGTCGGTGCCGAGCAGGGTGTCGAAGACCTCCCGGCGTACCTTCGTGGTGGCGTCGAAGGCCCGGGCGATGGCATCGCCGGCCGTGGTGTCGCGGGGCTTGAGCAGCCGGCGGCGGGCGATCTCCGGGAGATTGCGGTCCTCCAGCTTGATCACGTCGAAGCGGCCGCTGGCCAGGTTGAGGGTGTCCTGGTAGCTCAGCTCGTTGGCGCCGGTCACCTCCTCGCCGACGAGTTCGCGCAGGTCGCGCTGGCGGGCGATGAAGCTGATCACCGGGATGGGCCGGCGGGTGTCGCCGCCCTCGACGAAGTTGGTGATCTTCTGGATCTCGCGGGAGACGAACTGCTGGTCGCCGATCGAGTTGGCCAGCCAGAGGATCAGCTCGTCGAGGAAGAGGATCAGGCCGTGGTAGCCGAGCTCCTTGGCGTGCCGGCTGATCTCGGTCAGGCCCCGGTCGAGCGAGACGAACGCCTCGGCGTCCTCGCGCGCGTTGCTGAAGAAGCCCTTGTTCCAGCTCGTCAGCAGGTCGTTGACCAGCTTGCGGCGCAGCTCGTCGTTGTACGCGCCGGCGAACGCCTGGTCGAGCCGCTCGGGCGTCCAGAAGGTTTCGCTCTCGCCCCACTCGTCCTCGACGTCCCCGCCCGGCAGGCCTTCGATGAACTGCTTGTCGCCGATCTTCTCCCGCAGCGAGGCGGCCTGGTCCAGCAGCGCGTCGGTGCGGTGCACAGCCGGGATGGGCGCCTCGGGGTGCAGCGCGCGGACGCGGTCTACGTAGCCGCCCAGCACACGCTGTTCCAGGGAGCGGGCGTCGAGCAGGTGATAGGGCACCAGCAGGAACTTGCGGCCGTCCAGCCAGACGCTGTGCTTGGCGACGAGCGGCGCGAACTCGTCCCGCCCCCGGGCGGCGGACTCGCCGCGCAGCAGCGCGTGCAGCACCGCCATGAAGTGCGACTTACCGGAGCCGAAGGAGCCGTGCAGGTAGGCGGCCTTCGACGCGTGCCCCTCGACCGCCGATCGAATCAGCCCGAGCGCCTCGTCGAAGTTGCCGAGCAGCCGGTCCGTGACGACGTAGTCGCGGAGGGTGGCGTCGGCGTCGGCGACGCTGTCGGCGAGCTTGAGCACGAAGTCGCTGGTGCTCGTGCGCTCCGGGATGTCGATGAACTCCCGGAGCAGCGGCGCGGGGGTGGGCGAAGACATGCTGCATACCGTACCGATCACCGAACACGCCGTCATGCAGCGCCGACCTGTTCCATCTCCCAACGTCGCCGAGCCGTTCCCCGACGGAGCCCGCCACTTCCTCAGACAGAGACGCCCGTACCGCCCGCTCTCATGGACGGAATCCGGACGCTTGAACCGTTCGCGTACACGACCCGGAATCCGAGGTGGTTGGCCAATGGCGCCCAACGGGCCGAGGAGGCGAGTTGCTCGACGCTGTTGACCTTGCCGCTGTTGACGAGCCTGTCCAGGATCACCGTCTCGAACGCCGCGGACTCGATCCAGTCAATCTGCTTCGTGAAGCCGCACACCATCGACGCTCCGGTCCTGTACAGGAAGTCGGCAAGGTACGCGTCGGACCCCCGCAGCACGGAACATCCGCCGATGTAGATGCGCTTGCCCTGCCACCGGCCCGACATCCAGCCTGCTACCTCGTCGAGGCTGGTCGAGTGCGACTTCGACAGCCACAACTCGCTGGGGGCCCCGTGCAGCGCGAAGAAGCCCACCTCGTAGGCGGAGTACCTCTTCGACGACCACTGTTCGAGGAAGTATCTGAACTGCTCCGCAGTGACGGCGCTCTTGTGGATGTGTTGGAGGCTTCCCAACCGCTCCAACATGTCCAACGTCGGAAGCACCGACCGCCGCTTGGTCAGATCGCTGTCCCACTCACCCTCGACACAGAACACACCCTTGGGCTTCGGCACGCGGAACCCCCTCGCATCTGTGGACCCGCAACGCTAAGAAGTGACGCCGCGGCCGACCATCCCTAAAAAGGCCCGAAGTATTCAGCCGACCGTCCCCCGGACACCGTCGGGGGTCGCCCATGTCCGCCCCTCGCCGCCGACAGCGCTCTTCGAGCGTGATCCGGTAGCCTTCACGCAGCAAGTGCCTCCTGTGGTGGGCGGTCTGAGCCTCTGGCGATCAGATCCTCCCGTGCCAGGGGGCACTTCTTTCCCCTGATCCACGATGTGCGTTGCCCTTACCGAAGGGCCGAGGCCATTTCGGAGCGGGGCTGAGACCGGCGCCGATGCAACATCTGGCCAGCACCAAGGGGGAACGCATGCCCATACCACTCATCGCTGCGGCCCTGATCGCGATCGGCACAGCCACCGGAGGCGGCGGCATGGCTCTGGGAGGTATGGGTGCCTACGACATCGTGCAAGCCACCAGTCGGCTCAAGAAGGCTCAGCGCCGCTACGAGCAACGACGCAGCGAGTCCGAGGCCATCCTCGCCGCGGCGAACGACAAACTCAGGGTGCTGGGCGAGCACCAGAAGCAGGCGCTCGACGACGTCGTAGGGCGCATGGGTGACTTCCTGCGCCGTCACGAACGACAGGTGCGTGAGAGTGAGCGTCTCCTGGTGGATGGCGTCGACGCCGCCATGAGCCAGGTGCCCGGGCTCGGCGGCCTCGACGTGGAAGCAGTCGCGTGGATCAGTGGCGTCCTGGGCTCCGCCGCAGCAGGTGCAGGAACGGGAGCGGGTGTCACCGCCGCCGCGAGCAGCCTCGGCGTGGCCAGTACCGGCGCTGCCATCTCCGGCCTGTCCGGGGCGGCTGCGGAGAGCGCAACCCTGGCTTTCCTCGGCGGTGGGAGCATCGCTTCCGGGGGCGGCGGCATGGCGCTTGGAGCCACGGCTCTCGGCTTCGTAACCATCGGCCCGGCATTGCTCGTCGGCGGGCTCGTCGTGAAAGGACAGGGCACCAAGGCGCTCACCCAGGCCAGAGAATCTGAGGCTAAGATCGCCGTCGCGATCGCGGATCTCGACGAGACGGACGCTCGACTCGCAGGGGTTGACGCTCGCGCCGACGAGCTGAGCGACCTCCTCAAGACGCTCAGCGCCCTCGCCGTCAAGTCGCAGGACCTGCTGGAGTCGGAACCGTTCGACCCGAAGGTCCACGCAGCACGCTTCCAACGGGCCATGACCCTGGTCATGGCGGTCCGCGACGTCGCTGCCACACCGGTGATCGACACGCAGGGTGAGCTGAGCGATCGAAGCGCCAACCTGACGGTGAAGTACCGCCGCTTGAGTGAGGAGCCGGGGGATGCCTGACCAACGCAAGGTGCACGTTGGGAAGATCGTCAAGCCCACCAGAAGTTCGCTGTCCGCCCTCGACGGCTTCACCGCCTTGAAACAGATCGTGGAAGCCGCAAGCGAATGCATCCAGATCCACGAGGTGGAGCGCACCAAGCGTGCCAAGCTCCAGGCCTACGAGTCCGCCGAGGTCGCACGGATCAAGGCGGCGGAGGCAGTTCTGCGGGACTACTTCGAGCAGGCTTTCGCCGAGCGGCGCAACCTCTATCGAGAGCTGTTCACCCGGCTCGACCGGGCTCTTGACGAGGGCAACGGTGAGGTCCTGCACGAGGTGGTCAGAGGCATCGTCGACATCGCCCGCAGCTCTCCGCTGGCCGACATGGGTGATCTGAGCAAGGTCCGCGCAGCGCTCGACGACCCGGACCAGGTTTGGGACCTCTGAACGTCAGTTGCCGCCCTTCAGAGGCGCCGACATGACCCGTTCTGTCAGCGCTTGCGGTAGTGCGGCTTTACGTACGTCACTCCCTTGGGGAGGCTCCGTCCCACGATCCGCGCGTCCCGGACCTCCTCGAGGTATTCCTCTTCCGATTCCGGCGATGCCTGGGCACCAGGAGGCAGGCGCCGCAGATGCCCGGCCACCTGGTGTCCCCGCCGGTGCGGATGCCACTCGCCGGGCGTCTCGCTCGCCGTCGTCACCTTCTCCACCCGGGGGACGTATCGCAGCAGGGCAACGCGCTTGGCTCCGGGCTGGTGCGGGTACCAGGGGCGACCGTCCGGGTCTATGCTGCCGTGGACCCGGTGCAGCGCTCGATCGGCGATCAGCCGTTGAACGGCCTGGTGGATGCCCTTCGCCCGGACGGGCGGCAGACCAAGGCGCAGGCAGTTCTGCACCAGGGCGTCTTCGGCGAGGATCGCGCCGCCGTCCTCGGTGAGGTAGCCGAGTCTCCGCAGTGTGTGCAACACCCAGCTCATGTCGGTGAGGTCCGGCACGCGACCGTGTGCGTCCGCGCCGGGGCCGTTCTGCCGGGTCACCACACGCGGGTCGTACCGATGGGTGAACTGGACGCCATCGACGCGCTCCACCTTCGGCAGTGGCGTGGTCTGGGCGGTGGCGACGTCCCTGGTGGACTCCACGGTGACGGTGACCAGGGTGCCTGGGCTCAGTTCCGCAGGCCACTGGATGCCGGCGATCTCCCATCGACCGTCGCGACGCCGCAGCGCCACCCGCTGGACCCGGGCGAAGGACGACCCGCCTCGTGCCTCGTGATTGAAGTGCAGGCGGAGCTGTCGCCCAGGCGAATCGTCACTCAGCCCGTCGGGCAAGGGACACCACTTCCCGTCGAGGTGCTCCCGATGCAGGGCGACACTCCACGACATCTTCGTCCGCAGCCCTTCGCTCACGTCCAGCCAGCGGGCGGGGCCGTCCTCGTCATCGGGACCGGTGAGCCGGTCCTCGACCGAGGTCGCTTGCGGCGAGACGACGGGGGCAGCTACGAGTTCGCTCTCTTTTGTGTCGTATCCCGGCTGCCCGGCGCGCCGCGCCAGTTCCTCCGCTTGCACCGAGCCGCCGTGGCGTCCTGAGCACGGGTCCACCGAGACTGTGACAGCTCGTCGACCGGCGGCAACTTCCTGGAGCTGGTGCCGCGTACCGGCCGACACGGTGGTGTCGAGCGGAGTGAACGCTCGACCAGCACTGAGGCTGAGCCGGATGACGTTGGCCGCCCTCGTATGCCGGGTGACAAGATGAATTCTGCCCCCGGGACCGAGGGCGAGAGCTGCCCGGCACAGCGCCTGCACCGCCTCGTCAAGCGCGTTGACGGCTCGACCGTTGCCCTGGCCGGTCTGACCGCTCCCGTCGACCCAGCCGTAGCCGAACCAGCCGTCGCCCCATGAGAACGTCTCAACCACCACGACCCGCTTCTTGGGAACCTGCCTGACGATTGCGGGACAGACGAGGTTGCTGTCGGGTCGGTGCTCAACCGGCGGCTTCGGCGAGGGTTGCTCGTCATCGACAGCGGCCGGCTGCGGGTCGGGAACGCGGAGCACCGGGTCCGGCTCCGTCAACGCACGCGCCCTCCGCCCCCTGACCACCTCCGCGACCGTTGGCGCGCAGGAGCGGCACGGGTCGGGCCCATCCGCGTCGGCGCAGCCCGCGCGGTGCTCCCGGCACGCATCCAGCACGACGCGGGTGATCCCGGGGTGGCTTTCGGCCAGCGACATCATCGCTTCGGCGAGGCAGTCGGTGCGGAGTCGTCGCACTGAGTCGCCGCACAACAGGCGCGCGATTCGGACGTGGAAGCTACCGACGATGAGTCGGGCTTCCAGGCACAGGGCGCTTCCCCGAGCGTACGCCTCCCCCGTCTGCCGCAGCCGGGTCGCCAGGTCGGCCTTGGCGCGTGCTTCCGCCCGCCGGAGTTCGGTCTCCGCCGTGTCACGTGCCTCGCTCAGAGCGAACATAATTTCGTCGGCGCTGGCCATCCACTGCTCGGCCACTGCCACATGGGTCAGGCCCGCGTCTGCCTTTCGTCCACTCAGGTCGTCGAGGACAGTGCGAACGAAGGTGGCAGCGTTCATCTGCCGAACCCGTTGCACAGCCGCGGACAGCGGCTCCTGCACGGTCGTCTCATGCGCGTTCAGCCAGCCCCACAGGTCGACGGTGGGGCGTTCCAGTGCGTGCGGAGGGAGGCCACGCCGCTTCAGCACCCGGGCCAGTGCCTCGTCGAACGGGTACGCGGCCACACTCCGCATGACCCTGGTATCCAGCCCTTCCGCTGCAGCCGGTGGATGTCCCAACACTGTCAGCTCCGCCTGGTAGGCGCTCTTGAAGGCGAGGGCTGCCGTCTGACAGGCGCTGTTGAGCCGGTCCCGCGTGCGGTGCAGTCGCCCTGCGGTGTCAGTGTCGCCGGCCAACCGGGTGAGACGCGCCTCCGTGTCGACGAGCTGTTCGGCGTAGCGCGCGGCGGCAATGGCCGCCGGTTCACCGGCCCTGCGCCTGAGCAGGTCCTCCTCGGCGGGTGCCAGCTCCGTACCCTCTGCCTTCGCCCGATGCAGCGAGGCCAGCCACATCATGTCCCGAGGCAGCGGACTGGCGATTGCCGGCGACGGTTTGGCTTGTGCCGGAGCTGGCTTCTTCTTGGCGGTTGTCGCCTTCTTCGCAGCGGGCGACTTCTTCCTGCCGGGCGAGGGAGTCGTCGTCGTTGCTGATTGCGCCAGACCAGCCATCACCCGGCGCACCGTGTCCGGCTGGCCGTAGCACCGGCTGCACAGGAGTCGGGACCAACTGCCGGCCACCGTCACGACCGAATCGGACATGCTCATGTGCTGGCACAGGACACAGCGCAGTGTCATCGGCCGGTCGAGGGTGAACCGCTGAAGTGCTCCCTGCGGAGGGAATGCCCGCACGATCCGAGGTACGGGCGGTTTCCGTGGCCTCATCCCGACCTCCGTAGCACCATTCTCTCCGGTCACGATTTGCGCTTCCTGAAAGCTACCCCGTTCCGGTGCCTTCCCTCGTTGGCGCCAGGCGCTGACCATAGCGAAGCCGATCAGCGATGGTGTACCGCTGACAGTCGCGGTTCGGACGCCGGCGGCGGCACGGGTCGAACCGATCGGACGAGGCCGGAAGGCACTGCTTTCAATACGCTCCAACTCCAGCCGCGCGGGCAGAGCAGCGATCTCGACACAACAGTTCGATGGAGACCACGTGTCCAAGTACGACGCTCTAAGAGATCACCTTCGGCGGCGGGCGAGCGAGGTGTGGTACACCCTCGACGAAGTCTCGGAACTGGTGCCGGGTGGGCTGCCCCCATCGGCCTACCGGTACGAAGCGTGGTGGGCCAACGGCGACCAGACACATCCGCACAGCCGAGCATGGGGAGCTGCCGGCTTCACCGCTCATCCCGACCTCGCCCGCCGAGCAGTGCGATTCATGCCGAAGCCGAGGACGTCGCGATGACAAGCGAGCCGGCGTGTGCGCCGTTTGCGGGAGAACCTCCCTCGCGCGAGACGTACATCCTCAACCATGGGTTCCAGTTCAATCCAGGGACCTGGCGACGCCGGTTGCCAGAGCCGATCGGCCTACCGGCCTGGATCGAGGACCTTCCCCAACTCGGTCGCTGGCCACGCATCACGCGCGGGGATCTGCTGCGGGCGGGCGCTGCCGCACACACCGGTCGCGCGGCCATCGACGTCCTGATCGGGGCGTACATATGGGGCAGCGGACTGCCCAGCGGGCGAGGGCCGGCCCGTCTGCGCAAGGTGTTCGATCTCAACGACGGCCGCACGGAGCGGCACCTCGGTGAGGCACTCCAGGTCTTGCGGAGTGCGGGACCTCGGGCGGCGTATGCGGCCCTCCATCACGGAGGTGACTACGGGCTGAAGCGGCTGGGTCCATCCTTCTTCACCAAGCTGCTCTACTTCCTCGGCTGGGACTCGGCAGCGGGCGACCAGCGGCCCCTGATCATGGACCAGTACGTGGTGATCGGCATGAACGGTTGCCGGGGCACGAGTTGGCGACCGGCTGGCCCCTGGAGCGCCGACAAGTACGGCGAGTACCTCGCCTGGGCGCACGAGCGCGCGCGTGGCTGGGGCGGCGGCACCGAGCCTGACGTCGTGGAGCGGGCGGTTTGGGAGCACGGCCGCTGAAGACCGCTGCGAACACCGTGGATACGGGCCGGCAGACGTAGGCTGTGCCGGCCACTCGTCACAAGCAAGGACTCCGATGCACCTGAGCCGTACCGTCACGATCCTCGCGACCGCCGTCACCGCGGCAATCACTCTGGCTGCCTGCGGCGGTGATGGTGGCGGCGGAGCCGAGGCCCCTCCAACTCCCAGTGCTTCCGCGCCGGCCGCCGGTCCGGCGGCTTCGCCAACCGCGGCGGCCTACAAGCCTCTCGACAAGGCGGCCCTCACCCAGGCACTGCTGCCGCTGAAATCGATGCCGGCGGGCTACAGCGAGGCTCCGGAGGAGGAGGACGACGGCGCCGACAAGACGTTCTGCAACTACCGGCAGCCGCACACCGCCAAGGTCGAGGTGTCCCGGTCGTATCAGAAGGGCGGTGGCCTGAACACCGAGGTCGCCGTGGTGACGCTGCGGCAGTACGGCACCGCCGCCCAGGCCAAGGCGTCGTTCGACAAACTGGCGGAGGTGCTGCAAACCTGCCGCAAGGACACTCTGAACGGTCAGAGGGTGACGTACGCGCTGATGAATCTGCCGGAGACGGGCGAAGCCACCCTGGGCGTCCGCATCGAGATGGAGAACGGCACCGTGCTGCAGGGCTTCGCTCTCGTCGGCCCTGTCCTGATCTCGACGGGTGCTGGCGGCTTGATGAGCGCGGACGCCGACGTGGTGGCCGACCTGCTCGGCAAGCAGGTAAATCGGTACTCGGCCGCAGCCCTCGCATAGCCACCGCGAGAGCCGGCACGTCGGTGCCGCCGCACACAGCGGAACAGCTGCTCCACCACCTTTGCAGCCCTTCCCTCTGTACGGCGGCAGCCGACTGCCGGCCACCCATGATCGTCAGTCGGTCATGCCTTGGCCTTGCGGCCGCGGGTGGCCTTCGGCGGGCGCCAGGACGTGAGCACCTCGTCGGTGAGGTGGAGGCGGTTGGTGGTCTCGGCGAGGAAGCCGGCGTAGATGTCCGCCGGCGAGGCGCCCCACTCCGGGTCGAACTCGCCGTGCCACTGGCGTACCCAGGGCAGGATCTCGCGCAGCCCCGCGACCAGCGGTAACAGCCGGTCGGCGGCCCAGCCGTCCTCCTGCTCGCGGGCGACGATCAGGGTGGCGAGGGCCTGGGCCTGCTCGCGGTGGTCCCAGCCGGCCCAGCCGACCAGCAGCGACGGGTCACCGTCGCGGCTGGCACCCGGGTACGACACGAACCGCTCCTTGGGCACGTCGAGTTTGCCCCGGTGCTTCCAGTAGCTGCCCTTGAGGAAATCCGCCGACGTGTACTTCGGCGGCACCGGGATCTGCTTGCGGAACTCCCGCTTCGCCGCCTCGTCGGGCAGCGCGTCCTCCTGCCGCTGCAGGTCCCACACGTGCTCCCAGTCGGCGCGCTTGGCCAGCCCGGAGTCCTTGTAGCGCAACGCGGCCAGATGCGGCACGTGCTCGTCGGCGACCAGATCGGCGACCACCTTGCCGAGATCCTGACCGGGCGCGTAGATGCCGGCGACGGTGAGCACGTCATCGTCGCGGCGCAGCTCGTCGGCGAGCTGGGCGGTGGTCAGCGGACGCGGCTGCTCCAGCCCGTCGACGTGGTGGTACCACAGCTCGCGCGCCTCGCACCGGTCCAGCAGCCAGTCGCGCAGCGCCTTCGCCTGCATCGCGTCCCAGCCCTCGGTGGCCCAGCGCCGCTTGCACTCCGGCCGCTCGATCAGCCCGATGTTGCGGTTGCCCTCGATGACCGCGATCCGCCGCTCCACGACCGCCTTGTACTCCGGCGACCAGTGCGCCGGCAGCTCAGTGATCGGCGTCGACCCGTGCCGGGCGAACCACTGCGTCTCCATGCCCTCGTCGCGCATCTTGCGGGCGAGCACGATCTCGAAGGCCCGCTGCCCGAGCTGGAGCATCGGCGGCCGGACGCTCTCCGGGGCGGTCAGGTCCTCGTCCAGCAGCCCGTAGAGCGAGTAGACCTGCCAGTCCAACTCCTCCTGCAGGCAGATCATCGCGCCACGCAGCATGTGCCACTCGTAGGCGGCGGCACTCAGCCGCTCACGGGTCGGCACCCCGGATGCCGCGACCGCCGCCGGGCTCACCGTGGCGAGCCGCTGCGCCGCGCCGTCAATTCTCCGGCCCAGTTCGAGGGGGTACGCCGACGGCAGCGGGAACTCCTGCAGCCTCGTACCGTTCAGTTGATAAAACTTCTCCCAATCCTCGCTTGCAATTCCGCCGTTAATCCCGCCATTTCCTTTGCAGTGGCAGGCTTGCTTGATCCAGAAGCAGGCAGTCGAACTGTTGAGCACGCCCAGCAGGCGAAGATGGTCCTCCTCCGATGCTCCCGGCGGCAACTTGATCACCGGTGCCGTTTGCTTGAAGATCTTTCCGCCCCGGTCCAACACGAAGTGGTTGTGCGTCGCTACCTCTCCGAACGCAACCGACAACGGCGCCCGTAGCTTGTCGCGATACAACTCTCCATACTCGTGCCACTGCAGCGACGGTATGTCTTCGATCAGCGTGCCGAAGCGCTTTCGTCGTTGCAGGACCCGCCGATTGGGCCAGAGATGCCTGCAGGTCTTAGGAAGTGCGTCTACTGGTCGGGCCCGCAGGTCAGCGTCGTATGGCCAAACACTCACGACATCGGGATCGGTCTGATAGTCACGAACCACATCGCCGGTCACCATCGGCCGGACGGCTTCAACCTTCGCCGAACCGTTGCTAGGGAGGAAGAAGGCATCGTCTTCTGCGGTGATTGCCACGAAGCCACAGGCAGACAACATGTGGCCGAGAACTGTCCGACCTGACTCGATGCAACTCATGAGGTCACCCGCTCCACCGCCGCTTAGACTCCAGGGAAATATCGCTAGATTTGCACGCGGTGTGTCGGCAACACTGACCCACTGGCTTTCCGAGCCGGGCTGCTTGACCTGACCGACAATGGACTGCCACACGAGGCCCTCTCCCGGGTTGGCCGGAGCGCTTGGTTCGCCGCGGATGCCCATGACGGTGCGGATCGTGCCGGCTCGGCCGCGGTTGGTGTTGCGGCCGATCAAGATAACGGTCGGGGTGCCGTGGCCGGGGATGTAGGCACCAGACGTGTCGATGACGTGGGTCAGGTTGACCTCGACCGCGAACAGCTTCTCGATCATCTTCTTGCCGAACTCGCGCTTCATGAACGAGTTGGCGGTGATCTGCCCGACGTGTCCCGCGCCCTTGCCGTCGCCGTCGCCGGGCTTTGCGAGCTGGAAGAAGCGCTGCGCGAACGGTACCGATAGGGCGTACTTGCCGGAGCAGGCGTCGTACATCTCGCGGTATGCCTCGTTGAGCCCCTTGTCCTTGACAGTGATGTAGGGCGGGTTGCCGACTACGACGTGATAGCTGCCGGGGCTGAGGATGCCGGGATGCTCGTGCACGTCCTCGGTCGCGTAGGCGAACTCGGTCATCGGGTCTTCGCCGAAGAGCATGGCCTGCCGCCGCTTGATCAGTGAGTCGCCGACGGCGAGGTGCATCGGGAAGACGTAGCCGGCCGAGTCCGCGAGGGTCTTGACGCCGCTGGCGCGGAGGGCGGCTACCAGGAGGCGGAAGCGGGCGATGGCTACCGCGAAGGGGTTGATGTCGACGCCGTGGACGGCGTCGAGGGCGAGGCGAACCCGCTCGTGGGGGTCGCGGTTGGGGGCGTGCTGCTCCCACTCCTTCAGCAGCCGCTCGAAGGCACCGAGGACGAAGTGGCCCGAGCCGCAGGTGGGGTCGATCATCTTGACGCCATCGTGGCCGAACTCTTCGATCGCTGGGGTCAGCGTGAGGTCGAGGATGAACTCCTCGACGAACTCCGGCGTCTGGAGCAGGGCGTAGGTCTTGCGGGCTGCCTCGGAAAGGTCCTGGTAGAGGTCGCCCAGGAAGCGAGTGTCCCACTCGGGGTCGGTAAAGTCGTGGACCAGGCCACCGGTCTCGCCACGCCGCCGCCAGAAGGCGATCAGGTCCTTGGCCTCGTCGTGAGACAGCGGGATCTGGTAGAGCGGGTTGTGCCGTTCGTCGAACAGCGACCTACCAGCCTGGGTGCTGGCGATGGCGTCGAAGCCATGCTTCAGCCAACCACGAAGCGTCTCGTCGGGCTGGTCGCGGAAGAACTGCGCCTCGGCCTCCTCGGCCAGGACCAAGCGGTCCCCTGGACCGGCCAGGTAAGGGTCGGGCAGCAGGCCGTTGTCCTCGCAGAAGCGTACGAAGACGGTGCCGAGCACCCAGGCAACGGCGACCTGCGTGACGCGCTCGTCGCGCCAGGCCGCCCACGTGGCGGCGGTGCGCCCGACCTTGAAGGCGTGGTCGTACTCGCCACGCAGGCGGAGGCGCACCTCCTCGACCGATTCGGCCTGCTCCCGCAGGTCCTTTTCCAGGTTCTTGACCTGCTTCTGCAGGTCGGACAAGAGCAGCTTCCGGTCGATCACCCGACGACTCTAGCCGCCCCATCGACAGGACGGGGTTACCCGTAAGGCCCGTTTCCGTCGCCGGGCCGCTGCCTACGGTTCCCGCATCCAGGTCTTCGGGTCGGTCACGAAGACACCCTTGCCCTGCTGCCTGCGGATCACCCGCAAAGCCTCCAGCCGGGCGTAGGCCATCTGCACGGTACCGTGGCTGACGCCATAACTCTGGCGTAGCTCGGCGATCGAGGGCAGCTTGTCCCCCGGCTTCAACTTCCTGGATCTGACGTCGGCGATCACATCGTCGGCGATGCGCCAGTAATCCGGCACTTCTCGCATGGCACTCCTCGCGTGGCAATCCGATTCGATCACACCGCGACGCGCCTAACAAGCAGCGTTGACTCATCTGACATGTCTAGCTATGTTGATTCCGGGCCGCTCCTCGCGTGGCAACGAGTTCGGCTCATCCCCCTGGTCGGGGCGGGTGCCCGTGCCCGCCCCGACCACCGGACTGCTCTGCTGTCGTACCGCTGAATCGGGCTGCGGCGGTGGAGCGGGCGGGTCGTCCGCGGCCCCCGCGCGGACGACCCGCCCTTCCAGACCCACCGCGCGGAGCCTGCGCGCTCCCGCCCGCCCGCAGAGAGGATCGTCGTGGCTCAGGTGTATCGAGGCGGCCAGCCCTACCCGGCCGGTTATCCGGGCCGGTTAACGCCGCACGAGGTGCGGACCCGCGAGTTCGCCGCGCGCCGGCGCGGCGTCGACCCGGTGGAGGTACGCGAGTTCCAGGCTCGGGTCTCCGACGAGCTGGCGATGCTCAACGAGACGGTACGGCTGCTCAGCCAGGAGAACGACCGGATCAAGCGGGCGCTGCGCGACTGGCAGACCATGCACGCACGGGAGTGCCGGCTGCCGGAGGAGCACCATCGCAACTCCGGTCGCTGGTGACCGCGCGCCCCTCCCCCGGCGACCTGCTCGTCGTCGACGGCCGCGCCTCGGTGCAGTTCGCCGGGGACCGCGCCCTGACCTTCCGCGTCGTCTCGGTCTCCGACCAACCGACGTACGCCGGCTGGATCTGGCTGACCGGCTACGTCCTCGACCGTCGCGGCAACGCGACCGTCAAGCGCGAGATCTACGTCCAGCTCGCCGGCCTCCGCCCTCCCGACCCGACGGCCCGCCGCGCCCCGCGCTCCCGCCGGGCCTCGTCCTATGCTCGGCGGCATGATCAGGACAGCGCCGCGACTGGCGACCGCTCGGGGCTGCGTGCTCGGGCTGATGCTGGGTGACTCCATCGGCGCGACGGGTGGCACGGTACCGGCGAGCGGGCCGCTGCGCGCGACGAGCGCCGGCCAACTCGCCTGCTTCACCGTCGAGGGTCTGATCCGCGCGCACATACGCGGCATGCACAAGGGGCTGACCCACCCGCCCGGCGTGATCTGGTACGCCTACAACCGTTGGGCGGTGATCCAGGGCATCACCGGCGTGGAGCCGGCACACGGGAGCAAGCCGATGACGGGCTGGCTCGCCAAGGTGCCGGTGCTGCGGGAGCGGCGCGGCTCCGCGCCAGCCACGGTCGCCGCCCTGCAGGGTGGCAAGGCGGGCACGCTGGAGCGCCACGGCGGTACGAGCATCGGCGCGCACGGCCTGACCCGCGCCCTCCCGGCAGGGCTCTGCACCTGGTGGCAGTCGCCCGGCTCGTTGGGTGCCAGCCTCGCAGCCCTCAGCCACGGTGGCTCGGCGTTGTCGGCGGCGGCGCTCGGCGCCACGATGATCCACCTGATCGACCTGGGCAACAGTGTCGCCGGAGCGGCCATGAGGGCTCACCACGTGCCGCACGGCAGTTGGCCCGGGACCAGCGCGGACGCGCTCGCGCCGGCGCTTGCCGCAGCCGAGGCCCGGCCCGCCCAGGCGGCGGAGCTGACCCGCCTCGCCGCTGGCGGCACCGCACACGCCGCGCTGCTCGGCGGCGTCTACGTGGCGGTTTCCTTCCCCGAACGGGAACAGGTGCGGGACGCGCTGCTGTTCGCGTCATCCGCCGGCGCCAAGCACGCGACGACGGTGGCCGGCGCTCTGCTGGGCGCCGCGCACGGCCCGGACGCCCTGCCCGTCGACTGGCTGTCCCGGCTGGAACTGGCCTGGGTCGCCGACACTCTCGCGCGGGACTACGTGACGCAGGTCGAGCACAGCCCGTCCGGTGGTGACTACGTCGAGGCGACCGACCCCCACTGGTGGGGTCGCTACCTCGGCTCCTGACGGTCGGGGGCGGCCGGCCGCCGCTGCGGGTGCACGGTGGCGCTGCCGCGCGGAGGTCGTCATGACGAAAGTTGGCGACGCATGACTGGTCAGGCCAGCGCGCAGCGCGAAGAATCAACCTCGTGACCGAGACCTTGCGCCAATTGGCCGCGTTGTTGCGGGCTCGCGACGAACTCGACGCCCAGATCGCGGCGCTCACCCGGCGATCTGCGCGAATCGGTGACATCGGCGAGTTCATCGCCGCGCAGGTCTTCGACATCAAACTGGCCGACACGGCGACCCAGGCCGGCCACGACGGCGCGTTCCGTTCCGGGCCGCTCGCCGGCGCGACCGTGAACGTCAAGACCTACGGCGACGCCTTCGCTGGCATCGACATCAGCCCGCACCCCTGCGACTTCTACCTGATCCTCAGCGGGCCGGCCCGGCCGCCCGGCGCCGTGCGACACCACCGATGGCGGATCGGCGCGGCGTACCTCCTGGACTCCCGGCGGCTGCTCGACAGCCTGACGGCGAGGCGCGTGAAGATCGGGGTCGCGACGAGCATTCGCAGAGGGGATCTCGACGTCGCCCAGGTCTTCCCCACCGCCGGAGCCGACGCCCCCATACGCCTCACACCAGAACAGACCGCGCTGCTGTCGCTGTTCGCGTAGACCACACTCCCGCCAGTTCGTCGCACAGCATCGGGCGGCAGCCGCACCGACCGGTGCGAATGTCGCGATATCGACACGCATGTCGCGGGCCCACGGTCGGCGTCGTCACGGTCGGCGCACAAGCAATTATGCCGATTCCCTGCAATCGACGGTTTCATGATTAGCGTGATCAATTGCGAGACGACCCGCGCTGTCCTTGACAGGCATTCTGGCGTTGGCATACTGGGCGGTGCCCGTTCCCTCGGCGCGCGCGATCCCAAATAGATGCGGTGATCCATGGACGACCTGTCGGCAGCAGGCCTGGCCGCCGCAGCGAGCGCGGCTCTGATCCAGGCCATGGCATCGGACGTGTGGCTCAACGTGAAGGACCATGCCGCACGCATTTTCGGTCGCGACGAGTCGGAGTCGGTGGCCCGCGCGGAGCGGGTCCTGGAGGATTCGCGCGATCGGCTGTACGCCGCCGCGCCGGACCGCATGGATGAGGCGTCAGCCCTGGAGGCGGCCCGGTGGGAGGGCCGGTTGCAGGCCCGGCTGGAGGACGACCCGAGCTTCGCCATCGCGGTACGGGAACTGGTCGCCGCAGTCAGGGCGGCCGGCGAAGACGTGGGCCAGTCGACCACCGTGCAGCAGAACGTGACCGCCGGCCGGGACGCGTACACCGCAGGCCGTGACCTCACCGTGGGTCGCCCCGACCGGGCGCCATGAGTGACGCGTGACCGTGCCCCAGCAGGATGTCAGCGCACGGCGCGACGGCTATGTCGCCGGCCGGGACCTGCACCTGCATGTGGCGGGGCAGCAGCTCAGCCTCTATCCGGAGGAACGCTTCGCCACGCCGCTGACCTATGACCGCGCACGGCCGATCTTCGTGCAGTACCTGAATCCGGAGATCCGGTCCTGTTACGGCCGCCCGCAGACGGCCCGTTTCACCGAGACGGATCTGGCCCAGGTGCTGCACGCGACGCGGCTGGCCGTGCTCGCCACCGACGAGGAACTGATCCTTCCCGCGTCATACCTGTTCGAGGTGCCCGGCCTGTCGGTCTTCCTCACCCGGATCAGGTCGCTCGTGGTTCGCGGCGTGGTCCACTATTCGTCGCACATCGGCGACCTCGACTCCTACGTGGAACACAAGGCCGTCGAATACCGCGGCGACGCCCGCAATCCCTACGAGCTGACCCCGCACCGCAGCCTCACCGGCGACCTCGTCTGGCGGCCCCGCTACGCGCAGAACACCGCCACCGACATCGGCCAGAGCTGGGGCGCCGCGCTGCAGCCGGACGGCGAACTAGCCGCGACGCTCGCCAGCCTCGCCCGCCGCTGGCCCCCGAGGGCCGGTGACGTCGAGACACACCTGCATGAGGTGCCCGAACGGCTCGACGGGCAGGCGTTCATCAGCCGGTTCGTCCGGGCCACGGTGCCGGTGCCCCTGGGCGCCGAGGAACGAGCCAGGATCGACATGTTCCTGTCGCGCGAATACCTCGCCAGCTACCTCCGCGACCTCGACGCCGCCATCGTCGCCGACTTCGACTTCGGTGACTTCTCCTGCGGCCTCCGCCAGATGCGGACCTCCCTCGCGGACCGGGTGCTGTCCGCCCGCTCGTTCGACCTCGGCCTGCGATGGCTCGGCATCCACGATTTCGTCCACCGCACCGCCCGCTGGCCCGATCTGCTCACCCTGCGCTCGACTCCCGAATTCGGCGCCGTCGCCACCGCCACGCAGCATCCGGTGCTCCGCACCCGGCTCCGCGAGGCGGTGATCCGGGGTCGCAATCGCCTCCGGTTCCAGAACGCCGCGACCATCCAGCAGGCGCTGACCGTGGTGGCCGGCGTCGCCAACAGGCTCGATGTCACGTTGAACCAGACAGATCCCGACCGAAGGGCACGATGATGCTGATCTCCGTTTACTGCTCCGGATCGATCATCAAGGGCGGGGGCGACCAACATCGTCTCTGCTGGACCGATGTGGAGCGGGAGGAGGTCGCGGGCGGGGCGGCTCCCTGCGACGTCGTCTTCCTCAACCCCGACGACCCCATCCCTGACGCGGGCAACACGCTGGGCCAGTTCGGCCGGGACATGTATCAGGTGATGGTGGCGACGGCGGTCGTCGTCGACGCGCGGGTGCGCCGCGGCATCGGCATCGGCGTCGAGATGGCGGCAGCAGTCACGCTGGGAACCCCCGTGATCGTGGTCGCCCCGCGCAATTCGCAGTACCGCAGTGACGTCCTGGAATATCGCGGGGTACGGGTCACCGACTACGTGCACCCGCACGTGGCGGCGCTCGCCACCGAGGTGGTCGACGACTTCGCCGCCGCCGGTCGCGCCCTCGTGGCACTGGCCGACCGACCCAAGGCGGCCCAACCTCGCCCTGCCTGGCTGTCCGCCGCACTGGACGAATACGAGAACAACGTGCTCGACATCGACGCACCGATGCTCGACGCCCTCCGCAGGATCAGGGCCGGCGCGGCGCGAGTGCCCAGCACGACGGCATGATCGCCGACACGGGGTCCAGCGCCGTCGAGCCGATCGGCGCCACGACGGGTGTCACCGGTCTCCACCTGGTGCACAACCGGCACCTGGAGGCGCTGTTGTTCGACCGCAACCTGACGGACCTGCCGTTCCGGCGGGCGTGCCTTTCCAGCAGCCGGGAGTTCGTCCGGCACATCCGGGACGAACTCGACGGCGCCGACGTCGCCGAGCTGATCATCTTGAGCAAGGGCCTGGTCTACCAGCTCGCGGAGGCGGTCGCCGTCGAGGCGGGCCGGAACCTGCCGGCGAATCTCGTCTCCACGAGCAGGGTGGCCGTCGCCTCCGACGACGCCACGGTCGAGGTGTCCTACGCGCGGTTCGACGCCGGCGGCTCCACCCTGCTGGTCGGCGACACCGTCGCCTCCGGCGCGACAATCGTGGCGGCGCTGCGGGAATACCAACGGTTCCACGCCGTCCGCCGCCTGTACGTGCTGTCGTACGCGGGCGCTCTGCACGGCGCCGCCCGCATCGCCGGCTACTGCGCCGACAGCGGCATCGAGTGCACAATCCTCTTCGGCCTGGCCGCGTTCGGGCTCGCCGAGAACGGGTTCGACCTGTCGTTCCTGCACCCCGCGACCGTCACCAGGGACGCCTACCGCGAGCGGGCGCGACGGCAGTTCGCCGGCAAGCAGGTGTCAGCCGTCGGGTGGGACTTCGGATCGCAGGCCATGGCGCCGGGGAAATACCGCCAGCTCTGCTGGGTCGAGGCCGACATGTGGGGCCTGCACGGCTCACCGGCCCTCGCCGTCGCCCGTGCGCCGGAGGACATGGCAGCCCTCGCGCACGAGGCACCCGCCTACGCGGGCACGCCTCTCCATGCTGCCGGCAACGACGTGGCCCGGAGCGCGGAGCCCACGGCGGGCGACCGCGCCTCAAGCGGTGACTGCGCTGCGGTGGGCGTTGACGACCCAGGCGTCCGGTAGGGCGATCCACTCGTTGTCGCCCACCCGCACCACCGCGCCGTCCAGCTTGGGCAGCAGCGCCGGCTCCTCCATCGGGCAGAGCAGCCACACGTCGCCCACCCCGGCACGCGCCGCGTCAGCCAACTCGTAGAGCCGGTCCACCGCCCGGTAGCGCGCCAGCACCGCCGCGTCGTGCAGCAGCACCGGCCCCTCGCCGGCCCGCAGCTCCGCGCGCAGCTCCGGCGCGGCGAGCTGCCACGCCTGCTCGACGTACTCGCCCAGCTTGATCGCCGCCCGGGAGCCCGGCTCCGCGACGTCCGCGCCCAGCACCGTCTCCCAGGTCGGCTTCGGGCGGGCGTCGACCAGGGCGTGCAGGTGCGCCAGGAAACGGGCCGCCACGTTCACCGGCCGGGCGTCGAAGCGCCGGACCAGCTCCTCCCGGGCCAGGGCGTACCGGTTGAGGCGTACCGTCAGGGCCCGGAAGCCACCGGCGGACCTGGCGCCCGTCAGCCGCTCCTCGGCGCGCATCGCCGCCGCCAGCTCCGGTGACTCCGCCGTCCACCGGCTCGGCGCCGCCGTCGCCGACGGGCGGCGCTGCAGGATCGACACCGAGGAGGAGGCGTTGCGGGGCGGCGGCGGGACGTACCGGTCGCGGTCCCAGCGCAGCTCGAAGCCCGCCTCGGCGAGCAGCCGGTCCAGCTTCGGGTGCGGCGGCAACTGCTCCAGCTCCGGGAACCGCGCGGCCACCCGGTCGGCGACCTGCGCCGGGGTGAGCCCGCGCCGCGAGTCGGTCGCGGTCGCCGGCGGCACGACGCCCGCCTGGGCCAGCCGCAGCGCCCGCACCGGGTCGAGGTCGCGCGGATAGAGCTCCAGCCGCGCGGTCGCGGCGGCCTTCTCGGAGGCCACGGCGGCGAGCAACACCCGGCGTCGGTCGTCGATCGCGTCGGCCGCCCCGCCGGGCGCGGTCACCGCCGCGAGGGTACGCAGCACCGTCGCCGGGCTGGGCAGCACCTCGCTGGCGGCGAGCCGGTCGGCGGCCTTGCCGAGCGCGTCGGCGTAGTCGAGCAGGGCCGGCGCGGCCGGGGTGTCCGGGGCGTCGTCCTCGCCCGCTTCGAGGGCCACCAGCAGCCGCTCGCCGTGCCGGCGCAGCAGCAGGCGCGGCTCGTCGGCGAGGGCGTCGACCTCCACGGCGGCCCGCACCGCGGCGAGCGCCACCGCCCGGCGCAGCGCGTCGCCGGTGCGCACCGACCCACGGCTGCCGAGCAGCGCCGTGGCCAGCTCGCCGACGCCCATCACCCGGCCGCCGTCGCGCAGCAGCTCGATGATCTGCGTACGCACGCTGCCGACGACGGGGATGTCGTGCCAGCGTTTGCGCTGCTTGCCGAGGATCTGCGCGACCCGGCCGGGGGTGACGCCCAGCGCGGCGGCGACCTGCGGCTGCTGCGGCCAGGGCGGCAGCGCCGGCAGCGCGCCGGAGGCGTCCGGCAGGTGCAGCAGCAGCCGGGTGCCCTCGATCTCGGTGCCGTTGCGGCCGTTCTTCGCCGGCAGCAGCAGCGTGGCGATCGCGTCCAGGCCGACGCGTACCAGATCGGCGTCGCCGTGGCCGGCGGCAGTCTCGGTGGCCGCCTCGGCGGTGGCCGCCCTGCGGGCGGCGGGCGTGGTGGGAATGGTCTCCCGCTCCCCCAGCCTGCTTCGCCACTCCTTGACCCGGCGCTGCAGCTCCTTGCGGGTCCGCGCGCCGAGGCCCGGGAGGGTGGCGAGCCTGTTCGCCACGGCGAGCAGCTCGCCGACGGTGGTGGCCTCCAGCCGGTGGGCGGCCGAGACGGCGCGTGGGGTGAGGCCGGCGGCCTCCAGCGCGGTGGCCCGGGTCGCCCTGGTCGCCGCCTCGTCGCGGGCCGCCTCGGCGGCCTTCTCGTCCGGCTCGTCGGCCTCGATCTCCGGGTGGTCGGTGCCGACGGGGGCGCTCGCGTCGGAGCGGCGGAACACCTGGTGCCAGGCGTCGCGCATGTCCTTGAGCGAGGCGAACCGCTGCCGGTGGTCGCGGTGCAGGGCCCGGTGGAAGAAGTCGACCAGATCGTCGCGGACGGCCGGGTCGAACGCCTCCACGGCCAGCACCGGCGGGCCCTCGGTGAGCTGCGGCTCGGTGCCGCCGTCGCCCCAGACCGGCAGCTCGCCGGAGGCCATCTCGTGCAGGGTGACCGCGAGGGCGTACCACTCGGCGTGCTTGTCGAAGACCTGCCGGGCGGCGGTGCCGAGGAACGGGTCGAGGTAGCGGGGGGTGCCGGCGGCGATCTCCTTGACCGATACGCCGGCCAGGGAGAAGTCGAAGAGCACCAGTTGCCGGGTGCGGTTGGGGCGGATCCGGACGGCGATGTTGTCTGGCTTGATGTCGCGGTGGTAGACGCCCTCGCCCTCCAGGTAGTCGAGCGCGCCGAAGAGATAGTCGCTGTAGGTCTCCAGCTCGTCGACGGTGAGCCGGCCGTCGTCGCGCAGCTTGCGGGCCAGAGTCAGCTCGCCGGCGTGCTCCAGCACCACGACGGTGCGGTTGCCGAGCTGCAGCGGCTCCGGCCGGGCCAGCCGGATCACCCGGGAGTCGGTGAGCGGGCCGAGCACCCGGGCCTCGTGGGCCAGCCGGGCGCCCTTCTCGTCGGAGAGGCCGACCTTGAGCACCTCGTCCCTGCCGGTGCGCTCGTTGCGCGCGAGGAACGCGCGGCACGTCGAGCCGGTCCCCAGGCTCTTCGTGATCGTCCACTCCCCGACCCGATCGCCCCGGCGCGCCTCCAGCGGGTCGACCTGCTCGGGCTCCGGCTCCTCCGGGTGCACCGAGGCGGGCGGCGGGGCGGTCAGCTCGTCCTCGACGACCTGCAGCATCTCGACGAACTCGGCGACGGTGGTGAGCCGCTGGGTCGGCACCGGGGCGGTGGCCGCCTGGATCATCTCGTCGGCGAACGTGCTGATCCCGTCGGCGACGGCGGCGGCCCGCAACCCGTTGTCCCGGGCCAGCCGGGAGAGCAGCTCGGGGCGCTTGGTCGCCGGGGGCTCGCCGGTCAGGATCAGGTAGGCCAGCGCGCCCAGCCCGAACACGTCCATCGCGACCGCGTCCGGCGTCGGGGCGGTCAGCTCTGGCGCGAGGTACGCCTCGGCGGAACGCTCGATGTGTGAGGCCGCGTGCGAGGAGAGAGTCACCGGGTCGCCGCTGCTGCCACCGGCGGTGTCGGCGCCCCGGGTCGCCGCCTGCCAGTCGCTGATCTGCAACTGGGGCACCAGCCATGCCTCGTCCTCGCCGCCGCCCCGACGCCGCCGCCCCGGGCTGACCAGCACGCTGCGGGCCGACAGGGCGCGGTGGTGCAGCCGCCGGCGGTGCGCGTACGCCACCGTCTCGGCGAGCTGGCGGATCATGGCGAGCCGACTCAGCGCGTCGAGGCGGTCGCCGTACTGGGCCATGTAGTGGTCCAGCCGGATCGAGTTGGGGTCGTACCGGAAGATCAGGGCCGGCCCGGCCTCGTGCGACTCCATCGAGTCGACCCGCACGATGCCCGGGTGGTTGATGCCGTGCAGCACGGTCATCTCGCGCTTGGCGGCGCGTTCGATGCTGGCCCGCTCGGCCTGCACGGCGTTGCGTTCGACCAGGTAGATCCGGATCCGCCGGTGCTCGCGCTCCAGGTCCCGGTGGCGGGCGTGGTGGTCCTGCCACGTCGGGCCCAGGTCGAACGGGCGGGTTTCCAGCTCCCACGACCCGATCTGGTAATGCTTGCGGCTGCGGGCGATGCCGACGGCCTTGAGCAGCTCCGGCAACGCGGCCGACATCTCCTTGGTGACCCGCTGCCGCTCGTCCTGCGGCGGGCGCTGAAGCAGCGAGCCGATCGCCGGCAGCGGACCCGGCTGGTGACCGGGGGCCGCCTCCGGCCCGTAGATGCCGTGCAGGTGGTGCTCGGCGAGATTCACGATCAGGCCGGGCTTGGCGAGGAAGACCGCCGCCTGCACGAACGGGATCTTGACCGGCGGGCCCTTGCGCTGGCTCGCCGCCACTTGGAGCAGGGACTTGAGCTTCTTGGCCTTGAGGTCCGCCAGGTGCAGCGGGTTGTCGAACGTGCGGGTGCCGCTCGGGCCGTGCAGGATCCAGTTGGAACCGCTGGAGGTCAGCCGGCCGGTCAGGCTCTTGATCTCGATGAGATAGAGGCCACCGGGGCCCGCCGCCAGCAGGTCAACCTCGTAGGGGTGGCCGGTCTGGGCGGTGAAGGTGAAGTTCGACCAGGCGCGGTAGGGCTCGGTGTCGGGCAGCAGGGCCTGGACGTGCGCCAGCGCCTCCCGCTCGTGCGCGAACTGCGACGGCGTGATCGTCGTCCACCGGCCCTCCTGCATGCCAGTGATCCTAGAACCTGCCCATCCGGCCGCCGCCCCTCCGTCCGGGCGGAGCCTGGCATGGCGGCCACGCCAGGCTCCGTCGCGTCAGCGGTCGAAACGCCGAGCCGTCACCGCGCGTCGCGCAGCTTGAGGACGTACGCCGCCGTGAGCGCGACGGCGCGGTCCTCGTCATGCGACAGCTCCGCCAGGGCGCGCGACGCCGTGGCCCCCGGAATGTCCGCGAGCGCCTGGGTCAGCCGGCGGCGGGCGGACGATCCGACGGCGCGGTCGGCGAGGCGGTCGACGAGCCGGGTGGCGATCCGCTCCGTCAGCGCGGGATCGCTCGCCAGCGCGCTCAGCGCGTCGGCCGCGTCGACGTCGTTCGCCTCCGCGACGACCATGTCGACGAGCGTCGGGACCGCGTCGGCCACTCCACGGGCCCCGAGCGCCAGCGCCGCGTGCCTGCGGACCACGATGTCGGCGCTCGCGAGGGCGTCCTTAAGCAGTACGGTCGCCTGGCCGTCCGGCACCTCGGCGACGGCCTGGACGGCGCGTCTCCGCACCTCCGCCGCGGGCGCGCGGAGGCCCTCCGCCAGCAGCGCCAGCCCGCCGTCACCCGATCGCGCCAGCGCCCACCGGAGGGCTCCGGCGACGTTCGGGTCGGACTCGCTCAGGATCGCCTCGACCAGGGCCTCCACCGGCACCGTATCCTCCTCGACCGTCGACAGGGCTGCGCGCTGGCGCCTTCCGGCGCTCTCCGACCCGAGCGCATGGAGCAGGGCGACGACCTGGAGGACGTCCGCCCAGTCGGCGGGTCCGGCGGCGTCGATCCGACGGAGTCGGGTGAGCAGTTCCGTCTCCGCCGCGATGCGTTCCCGCGTGCGCCGGATGAGGTCGTCGACGAGTGCCGAGGGCGTGAAGCCGGGATCGTCGAGCGCGCGCCCGACCTCACGCAGCGACAGCCCCAGCGACCGCAGGCTCTCGATGTGGAAGATCCGTCGGATGTCCTCGCCGGAGTATTCCCGATAGCCGACGCCGGTACGACCCGTCGGCCGCACCAGGCCGAGGGACTCATAATGCCTGAGCATGCGGGCGCTGACCCCGGACCGTCGGGCCACCTCACCGATCAGCACTGCCGCTCACCCCTCCTGGCTGGTCCGGCCGAGGGCCACCACACGCTTCGCCTCTTCGATGGCGAACTCGAATCCCGCGTCCGGGTCGTCCGCCAGCCGTTGCGTGGCGATCGCGTGCTGGCGTACGCGGGGGTCGGGGTCCGTCGTCGCGGCGCGCAGGACCGGCGTGCTGACCTCACCGAGCGCGATCAGCGCCCGGCTGAGGCTCAGCTGCGTCTCCCGCCCGCCGCGCCCGAGCTGCGTCGCCAGCACTCCGGCCAGCCCGGGCTCCTCGCCTTCGGGCACGAGTACGACCGCCGCGCGCCAGGCGCTCCGCGCCACCTCGTCGTCGGGGTCGGTCAGCAGTTCGCGGGTGATGGCCGGCCACGCCCGCCCATCCCCGATCTTCGACAGCGTGTGCAGCGCCTGGCTGCGCGCCCGCGTTCGCTCCGCTCGTCCCGCCGCTGGCCCGCCCCGTCGCCGGGCTGCGCGCTCCGGCCGGAGTTCGTCGACGAGCTTCGGGACCGTCACGGATGCCGGGTGGCGGGTGAGCGCCCAGGTGAGCATCTCGCGCACGTAGAACTCGGGTTCGATCGCGCATCGCTCGACGAGCTTGTCGACGAGCCTCGGGTCGGGGGTCGTGCCGACCGCCAGCGCCGCCCGCAGCCGCACCGACGAGTCGCCGTGCTCCAGCCCCCGCAGCGCCCGCTGTATGTCGGCGTCCTGGTGCGACATGGTCATCGGGACCACCTCCTCGGCCATCAGTGAAGCCCTTGTCACTGTGGCAGGGTCAAGCGGGCGACGACGGCGTCGACGAGGAACGGGCCAAGCCGGCCGGCGCCTCGCGCGGCCCCTGTCGGCAGTACCGCGACCGGCGCTGCCCGGCTGCGGCGCGGTCGGCAGCGAGGTGGTCCGGCTGCGCTCCTCCGGTCGCGACCAGCGGTCAGCTGGAACCCTGTGTGGACGTCTCCGGCGTACGCGCTGACGCCAGACTCGCGCGAATCTCGTCGAGCCTTGGCTCAAGCGCCTTGGCCTGGGCGACGGAACCGCCACGGACGCCGAGGCCGCCACGGGCCGCGCGGTAGAAGAGGTCCCGCGCCTCATTGGCCCGCTGCAGCATGCCGGCAGGGTCGTCACCCTGGCGGAGCCCGCGGGCAACCCGCTCGATCTCCCACACGGCGTCCCGCCAGTCACGTGCCGCCGAGACCGTCGCCGCGTCCCCGAGCAGCAGAAGGCTCTCCCAGGTGAGCGTGCGCCGGACGTCCGCGTCGGCCAGTTGAGCGAGGCCTTCCTCCCGGTTCATCCGGTGCCCCCGCGAGTGGGGCCGCTCGTCCGCGAGCATCCGTACCGCGACAGCGTGGATCTCCTTGATGACCCGGGCGAACTCGACGTAGGCGTCGAGCCGCCGGTCGTCCCAGCGGACGGACTGATTCCGCTTCCACCGGGCGCGGTCGGCCACGGAGGTCGCAACGATCGTGCCGACGGTGCCGATGAGCACGCCGATGAGGGCGGGCAACTGCGCGACGACGCTTCCCATGGCTGCGAGCCTGCCAGCCGAGGGCAAGGGGCCGGTGCACGCCCTCCTCGGGCGCGAGGCCCGAGCCGCCCCGGACCGGCACGCGTCCGAAGCCGGACGGCCCGTCGGGGGTACGCTCCGCGCCGCGGGCGCTCAGCGGCCGAGTTCCCGGTACGCGCGGGGCAGGTCGTCGACCGCGAGCACCTGGACCGGCGGCCTGCCGTCCCTGGCGGTGACGAGTACGAGCGGATACCCGCCCTCCTCGTCGTCGGGGCGGTGGAGGGCGTCCTCGATCGCCGCCACGGCGGTCGCGAGTGGGGTCGACGCCTCCATCTGTCGGGGCCGCACCGGGCCGAAGCGACCTCGCCTCCGTGCCGCGCACGACTTCGGGAGGCCACAACTTCGGGGATGTGGTGGCCTCCGACCAGTCACGAGGCCGCCACATCCCGGAAGCTGCGTGACCACCAGCGCCGCCCCGCGCCCCGTGACCACGCGCGGAGCGCGCCGCGCGGTTCCGGCAGGGGTCGCGGTGGCCGGGGCGCGCAGCATCGGCGGGGAGTTCGTCGACGGCGCCCTCGTCGGGTCAGCTCGGGACGTCGCGGCGGCGGAAGCCGGTCAGGCCGGCCGCGAGCAGCGCCGCCGCGATCGCGGTCAGGACGACCAGCGGCAGCGCCGCCGGGTCGACCGCCGGCGCCGACGGCACGTGCGTGTACGGCGACAGGTTCAGCGCCGCCTGCGGCAGGTCGAGCACCGCGCCGAGCTGCCCGAGCAGCAGGAACCCGATCAGCGCCGTCCAGGACAGCACCACCGACCAGCGTGGCAGCAGCCCGAACAGCGCGGTCACCACCCCGGCCACCACCAGCAGGGCCGGCAGCCGCACCAGCGCCGCCCCGCCCAGCTCGGCCGCCTGGCCGAGGGGGTCGCCGGCGACGAGGCCGTAGCCGAGCCCGGTGGTGAGGCCGCCCAGCAGCACGAGGGCGAGCGCGCCGAGCGTCGCGGCGACCACCTGGGTGGTCAGCCAGCGGGTGCGGCTGACCGCCGTGGCCAGCACCGCCTCCAGCAGGCCGTCGGTCTCGTCGCCGCGCGTGCGCAGCAGCGCCTGCACGACGTACGCCCCGATGGTCAGCGCGAACAGCCCCAGCATCGCCGCGAGGTACGCGTCGATGAGTCGCGCGCCGCCGCCCATCGCGCTGATCGCCTCGGCGGCGGCCGGGTTCTCCTCGATCATGGCGTTGAACTCGTCGCCGGCGATGCCCATCGAGAACCCGAGCACCGCCACCCCGATCGCCCAGCCGAGCAGCGCGCCGCGCTGCAACCGCCAGGCCAGCCCGGCGGGGCTGAGCAGCCGGGGCGCGGCGGTCGCCGGCCCGCGCCGGGGCGCGACGAGCCCGGCGCCGATGTCCCGCCGCTCGGCGAGGGCGTAGGCGAGCGCCACCCCGGCGACCAGCAGCGCGACGGGCAACGCCAGCGTCCACCAGCGTTCGCCGGCGAAGGCGCGGACCTGGTTGCCCCAGCCGAGCGGGGAGAGCCAGGACGGCCAGGCGCTGACCACCCGGGTGCCGCCGCCGGTCTGCTCGCCCAGCACGTCACCGGCGGCGCGGAGCAGGAAGGCGATTCCGACGGCGGCGGCGGCGAGCGCGTTCGCGCCCCGGGACGTGACGGACAGCTGGGCGGTGACGGCGGCGACGCCGGTGAAGGCCACCCCGACGCCCCCGATGGCGGCCGCCGCCGCGACGGAGCCGGCGAGCGGCAGGCCCGCGCCGGCGACGGCGACGGCGAGCAGGGCCGCGGCCAGCACGTTCGCCGCGACGACGACCAGCAGGGCGGCGGTGAGCAGCGCGTACCGGCCGACGGCGGAGGCGCCGAGCAGCTCGGCCCGGCCGGTCTCCTCGTTCTGCCGGGTGTGCCGGACCACCGCGAAGGTGCTCAGCAGCGCGGCGAGCAGGGCCAGCGTGACGTAGGTTTCGGCGACCACCACCGCGCCGAGGTCGGTGCCGGCGATCGGCCCGTTGAACGCGCGGGCGACCAGGCTGGACGCGGACGTGGTGGCATACCCGACGCGGGCCTCGGGGTCCGGATAGAACTCCTTGACGCTGCCGGCGAGGGCGTAGCCGAGCAGGGGGGTGCCGAGCACCCAGACGGCGAGCCGGACCCGGTCGCGGCGCAGCACGAGGCGGGCGAGCCGCCCGGTGCCGGTGAACGCGCTCATCGGGCGCCTGCCTGCCGGTCGGCGCCCGCCCGGTGACCGTCGACCGGCTGCCCCGCCGGCCCGGACGGTGCCGCGGTGACGGCCGCCCGCTCGTCGCCGTAGTGGCGCAGGAACAGCTCCTCCAGGGTGGGCGGTGCGCTGGTGAGCGCCCGGACGCCGAATCCGACGAGGTGCCCGAGCAGCTCGTCGAGGTGGGCCGGCTCGACCTCCAGGTGGGTGCGCCCGTCGACCTCGCGGACCTCGTGCACGCCGGGCAGCGCCGCCAGGCCGGTGGCGGGCCGCGCGGTCTCCACCGTGACCGCCGTACGCGTGAGGTGGCGCAGCTCGGTGAGGGTCCCGGACTCGACGGTGCGGCCCTCGCGGATGATGCTGACCCGGTCGCAGAGCGCCTCGACCTCGGCCAGCACGTGGCTGGAGAGCAGCACGGTCGCGCCGTCGCGCTTGAGCCGGCGGACCTCGTCCTGGAACACGGCCTCCATCAGCGGATCCAGCCCGGAGGTCGGCTCGTCGAGCACGTAGAGCTCGACGTCCGAGGCGAAGGCCGCGACGATTGCCACCTTCTGCCGGTTGCCCTTCGAATAGGTGCGGCACTTGCGTGTCGGGTCGAGGTCGAAGCGTTGCAGCAGCTCGTCGCGGCGGCGCCGGTCGAGGCCCCCGCGCAGGTCGCCGAACAGGTCGATGGCCTCGCCGCCGGAGAGGTTCGGCCACAGGTTGACGTCGCCCGGCACGTACGCCAGCCGGCGGTGCAGGGTGACCGCCTCCCGCCAGGGGTCGGCGTCGAACACCCGCACGTCGCCGGCGTCGCGGCGCAGCAGCCCGAGCAGGATCCGGATGGTGGTGGACTTGCCGGAGCCGTTGGGGCCGAGGAACCCGTGCACCTCCCCCGCCTCGACCCGCAGCTCCAGTCCGTCGAGCGCGCGGACGCCGCCGAACGTCTTGACCAGGTTGCCGATGGAGATGACGGGCATGACCCCTCCTGCCGCAGGCGGTGCAGACAACCCCACTGTACTGACCGATGGTCAGCCGGATCAACAGTGCCGCCACCCACCGGTCAGGCGCGGCTAGGCTTGCCGGCATGACCGTCGAGGCACCCGACGACACGCGGACCCGGATCCTGCGCGCCGCGTTGGACCTGTTCGCCGAGCACGGCTACCAACGCACCCCGCTGCGGCAGATCGGCGAGCGGCTGCGCCTGACCAAGGCCGCGGTCCTCTACCACTTTCCCACCAAGGAGCACCTGCTCACCGCCCTGATCGAGCCGCTGGTGTCCGACCTGGAGGCGATGCTGGACGCCGCCGAGGCGGGGCCGCCCGAGCGGGCGCGCGCCACGGTGCTGGAGGGCTGGGTGGACACGATGCTGGCCCATCGTCGCCCGCTCGGCATGCTCTTCCACGACATCGCGCTCATCACGCGCGGCGACACCTACCACCGCCTGATGCGGATCGCCATGCGAGCCAACGATCTCATCGCCGGGCCGGGCGCCGGGCGGCGGGAACGGGTGCGGGCGGTGCAGGCGGTCGCCACGTGCAGCGACCCGGTCGTCTTCTTCACCGACGTGCCCGACGAGGTGCTGCGCGCGGACATGCTGGACGGCGTGCACCGCCTGCTGGACGGCGCCCCGCCGGAGGACCTCCCGCCCCGGGGTGCCGGGCCGGGCGCGGGCGGCGACGCCGCGAGCGGGCGACGGCGACCGGGGCGACCGCGGGCGATGGGCCCGGAGCAAATCGAGGCGGCCCGGCGGATGCACGCCGAGGGCCGCCACTCGGCCGACGAGATCGCCGCCGCGCTGGGGGTCTCGCGGGCCACCGTCTACCGTCACCTCGACCCCGCGTCGACGCAATAATGAGACGATTTACGAGACATTTGTGAGACGCCGCGTTGCCGCGACCCGGGTTCCGTCGCCCAGGGTCGCGGCAACGCGGCCGTACGCGCCCGCGGTGCCGCGCCGGTCGGGCTCAGCCGTCGTGCCACATGGGCGCGGCGCGCCGCACCGTGCGGGCCACGATCTCCGGGGCGTCCAGCACGTCGACGAGCCGGCGGGCCGCCGCCACCCCGAGGGCCCCCAGCGTCGGATGACCGATCACCGCGTGGCACGCCTGCAGCCCGATCTCCGCCACCTCCCGCCTGGTCACGTGGAGGCCCCGCCGATGGGCCCGCTGCGCGGCGAGCGCGGCGCGGACCCGGTCGCGCAGCTCCGTCCGCTCGTCGACGACCCGCCGCATCACCGTTGCCGACCATCCCCAGGTCTGCGCGAGCACCAGCGGGTCGATCCGGTCCTCGCGATCGTCCGCGAGCAGCAGTTGGGCGTGACAGATGGCGAGGACGGCGGCGACGTCGCCGCTGGCGTCCGTGGCCCTGCCACCGGCCGCGTCCGCGTCCCGCCCCCCGCCGGCGTCCGTACCCGCGCCACCGGCCACGTCCGCGTCCCGCCCCCCGCCGGCGTCCGTACCCGCGCCACCGGCCACGTCCGCGTCCCAGCCCGCGTCGGCGTCGGCGTCGGCGTCGGCGTCGGCGTCGGCGTCGGCGTCGGCGTCGGCGTCGGCGTCGGCGTCGGCGTCGAGGATCATCCGGGCCAGCAGACCGGCGCCGACGGGCGTCACGCACCCCGCGCCGTCGCTCGCCGCCTCGACCAGTCGCTCCAGGTGCTCCCGGGCGGTCGCCACCTCCCCCTCGGCGTAGTGGACGACCGCCAGGAACTCCCTCGTCGCGGGCACCGGCCGGCCCGCCTGGTCCTCGGCGCGGATCAGCTCGTCGCAGGCGGCGCGCAGCTCGGGCAGCGGCGCCCCGGCGGCGACCAGCTCGGCGACCCGGCCACGCTGCGCGAACAGCGGTGACCCCGCCGGGGGCGCGAGGGGCGCCGGCACCGGCTCCAGCAGCTCCGCCAGCCGACCCCACTCCCGGGCCGCGGCGCCCACCAGCAAGGCCTTGCGCAGCGACGTCAGCGTGAGGTCGTCGGCCGGTCCGACGCTCGCCGCGCGGGCCCGCGTGACGGCCGCGAAGACGCCGAGCGCCTCCGTCCAGTATCCGGCCCGGGCCAGCTCGACGCCGAACTCCTCGCGCAGCCTGCTGCCCCGTCGCCCGGCCAGCGAGCCGGCCGCCAGCCGACCCTGCACGCGGCCGTGCCGGAACCGGTAGGCGCCGGCGCCGTGCCGCACCAGGCCGACCGTCTCGGCGTGCTCCAGGAACGCCAGCAACCGGTGCGGCAGCTGCCCGCGTACCGCGAGCACCATCCGGGCCACTCCGAACTGGACCCACGCGCCGCCCCCGCGCGTCAGCGTCCACCAGCCCAGCCCCAGACCCACCCCGGCGTACGCGAGGGCCCGCAGCGGCGGCAGCCGGGGCAGCAGGCCGGCCACCCACAGCGCCATGACACCTGCCAGCGTGCCGACGAGCGCGGTGACGACGGTCGGCAGCACGGACGCGACCGTCGCCGCGCGGTCGGCCCGGACGGTCTCGACCACGCCGGTGGCCCCGAGTTCCGCGGCCGGGGCCGCGAAGTCGACGCGTAGGGCAGACCGGAGGGCGACGACGACGCACCAGCCGGCACCGAGCACCACGCCGGCCCGCACCTCCACCGGCCAGCCCGTGAGCCCGGGCAGCCGGTCCAGCTCGGCTACGAGCGCGGACGGCGGAGTGAACAGCCACAGGGCGAGCCAGGTCAGCAGGCCCCAGAACACGCCTCGGGCGAGCCCGTCGAGCGCGCCCTCGCGGAGCGCGCCCCATCCGCCGACGAAGACCACCCGGGTCGGCCGCGGGGCCGGTCCCCGGGGGTCGCCGCCCAGCGCGGCGGCCCCCACGGCCACGGCGGCGGCCGCGACCGCGAGGTCCCCCGGGCGGTCCGCGAGGGCGGCGAGCAGCTCGGCGGTCCGCTGGTCGGTGACCATCGTGGCCACCGCCCTGAGACCGTCCCCGGCGAGGGCGAGGGTCAGCCAGACCGCCAGCCCGGTCCGCAGACCGTCGACGGCTGCCCAGAACAGCCGGGGCAGCGCGGTGGGCAGCTGCCACCAGCGGAACTCGCGGACGTCCAGCGACTCCAGGTGCGCGGCCAGGAAGGCCAGGTACCGACGGGCCGTCGCCGGCTCCCACCGGCGCAGCCCTCGCGCGCCCCGCCGGGACCGCAGCGCGGCGTCGACCGCGCGGGACAGCACCTCGTCCTCCACGGAGCCGCGGCCGCGGCTGGCCGCCAGCGGCACGAGGTCGCGCGGATCGGTGCCGGGCTGGTCGAACGCGCTGCGCGCCATCGCCACCATCAGCGGCGTGGACAGCGCCGCGCTCAGCTCCGCGTCACCGCCGAGCCGCGCCGCCACGGTCGACCAGCCCTCGGCCTGGTGCAGGGGCGCGGCGTCGACGAGGTAGTCCGCCACGTCGCCCGGTGGCAACGGGTCGATGACCACCACCGCGGCGCCGCGTACCTTCTCGCCCTGGGTGAGGTACCTCTCGTAGACCGAGGTGCGGCAGGTCAGCACGAAACGCTGCGTCGACAGCTGGTTGAGCTCCTCCAGGCAGGCCGTCAACTGCTCCTCGGGCACCTCGTCCAGCCCGTCGAGGACGGGCACGACGAGGTCCGTCTCCACCAGGTCCCGCAGCACCGCCACGCGGCGCGGGTGGCTGGGTGCGAGCGGCGTGTAGCGCCGGGCGAGGCGGTCCACCAGCCAGTCGTGGAACGTCTCGGCGGTCGGGTCCCAGGAACCGACGGGCAGCAGCACGGGCACGGGCGCGTCCGCGTCCCGGTGCGGCGGCAGTTCCCGCGCCATCCGCAGCGCGATGATCGACTTTCCGGAGCCGGGCGGGCCCAGCACCAGCAGGCGGCCGGACGGGATGCTCCGGTAGCGGCTCCACAGCGTCCCGTGGCGACCGGACAGGTCCATCGGGCCGGCGTCGCTGGACCGGCCGACGGCCCGCCACGAGGGCAGCAGCCGCGCCGTCGCCGTACGCCAGGTCACCGGGAGCGGGTAGGGCTCGTCGACGGCCCGCAGCAGGGCCTCGTCGGTCGGCTCTCGCCGGACCAGTTCGAGCAGCTCGTCGGCGGCCGCCCGGCGGTGCACCGCCGCCGCACCGGAATCCGCCTGCCGGTTGGTGAGGGTCTGGTCGAGCACGACGTAGACGCCGATGACCCCGGCGACCACCCCCCACGTCCAGTTGACCTTCTCGAAGTCGTACCGCAGCCAGACCCAGGCCGTGCCGCCCGCCGCGACGGCCGCCACGACGACGAGCAGGCCCCATCTCCACCCCCGACGCTGCACCGGATGATTGTGGTCGTCCGCGCGTCGCTCCGGCAGCCCCGCGACGGGTGGCCGACGCCACCCGGCGGCGGCCGTCGTCAGGCGGCGAGGGCCGCGCAGCGGCCGGTGGACGCCGTGGAGGACGGGCTCGCCGAGGCGTACGCTGCGGGGCTGACCGGCCCCCGCGACCCGGCACGGCCGCACCCGCCCGGCACGGCGCGGCACGGGCGGACCCGCCCCGGCACGGGCGGACCCGGTCGCGCCGGGGTTTGATCCCGTCGGGGCCGGGTAGCCGAGCCGCCCGTCCTACCGACGGGACCGGCCCCCGCCAGCGGGGTGTCCGCCACCTGCGACGCCGACGGGAGTGGTGACGGTGGGTCCGGTGCCCCGGGGATCCGGTGGTCGCTGACGATGTGCGGCATCAGTGGCGAGGCGAGGTTCGACGGATCGACGCCGGACGCCGGGGCGGTGACCCGGATAACCGAGGCGATGCGGTCCCGGGGCCCGGACGGCGAGGGCCTGTGGAGCGACGGCTGGATCACCCTCGGGCACCGGCGGCTCACCATCATCGACCTGTCCGACGCGGGCGCCCAGCCGATGGTGCGCGACGATCTCGGGCTGGCGCTGGTCTTCAACGGCTGCGTCTACAACTATCCCCGGCTCCGCGAGGAGCTGCGGGAGGCCGGGCACACGTTCCACTCCACCAGCGACACCGAGGTGATCCTGGTGGCGTACGCGCAGTGGGGCGAGAGCTTCGTCGACCACCTGGTCGGCATGTTCGCCGTCGTGCTGGTGGATCGGCGGCGGCGACGGCTGGTGCTGGCCCGGGACCGGCTCGGGATCAAGCCGCTCTACCTCGCCGAGTCGCCCGGTCGGCTCCGATTCGCCTCCACCCTGCCGGCGCTGCTGCGCGCAGGCGACGTGGACACCGCGATCGACCCGGTGGCCCTGCACCACTACCTGTCCTGGCACTCGATCGTGCCGGCGCCCCGCACCGTCCTGCGCGGCGTACGCAAGCTTCCGCCGGCCACCGTGCGTGTCGTCGAGGCGGACGGGCGCAGCCGCGAACACGTCTACTGGCGGCCGGACTACGTCCGCGACCCCGCCCACGAGGGCAGGGACGCGCGGGACTGGCGGGCGGCGGTCGGGGACGCGCTGCGCACGGCGGTACGGCGGCGGCTCGTCGCGGACGTACCCGTCGGCGTGCTGCTCTCCGGCGGCCTCGACTCGAGCATGATCGTGGCGCTGCTCGCCGAGGCCGGGCAGCACCACCTCCAGACGTTCAGCATCGGCTTCGACGGCCGCGGCGACGAGGCCGGCGACGAGTTCCACTACTCCGACCTCGTGGCGCGCGCGTTCGACACCGACCACCACCGCATCCGGCTCGCCGACGACGACCTGGTCCCGGCGGTACGCCGGACCGTGCACGCGATGACCGAGCCGATGGGCAGCCACGACGTGGTCGCCTTCCACCTGCTGTCCGAGCAGGTGGCCCGGCACGTCAAGGTGGCACAGTCCGGGCAGGGCGCCGACGAGGTCTTCGCCGGCTACGGCTACCACCAGCCCCTGGCGCGGGTGCCCCGCGACGGCGCGACGGACGCCTTCGCCGAGGCCTTCTTCGACCGCGACCACGCCGAGCTGTGCCGGGTGGTCAGCCCGGCGTACGCCTGCGACCGGGACGCCAGCCGCGAGCTGCTCGCCGCGCACCTGACCGCGCCCGGGGCGGAGACCGCGCTGGACGCGGTGCTGCGCCTGGACACCCACCTGATGCTGCCCGACGACCCGGTGAAGCGGGTGGACAGCATGAGCATGGCGTGGGGGCTGGAGGTGCGCACCCCGTTCCTGGACCAGGACCTCGTCGCCCTCGCGGCGGCCTGCCCACCCGGGCACAAGGTCGCCGACGGGGGCAAGGGCGTGCTCAAGGAGATCGCCCGGGAGGTGCTGCCGGCCGAGGTGGTCGACCGGCCGAAGGGCTACTTCCCGGTGCCGGCGCTGCGCAACGTCGACGGCCCGGTCCGGCAGCTCGTCACCGAGGCGCTCGCCGCCCCCGCCGCGCGGGAGCGCGCCCTGTTCCGCCCGGAGTACGTCGCCGAGCTGCTCGCCGAGCCGGACCGCGCGCAGGCCGCCGCCGGCAGCAACAAGCTGTGGCAGCTCGGCCTGCTCGAACTCTGGCTCCAGTCCCACGACATCCGCTGACCGCTCCCGGCACGGCCGCGCCGCAGTTCCGACCGGGAGCCCGGCGGGGGCGTCCGCCCGGTCCGGGCGGCGTCCGGGTGCCGGAGCGCGGGACGGCTCAGCCGGCGCGGGTCTCGGCGGCCAGGTGGTCCAGGACGGCACGCACGTCGTCGCCGGTCCGTGCCATGACGCGGCGCTGCCGGGTGGCGCCGTTGCCGTCCCGGCGCAACCGGACCAACTGGTCGCGTACGTAGTCGAGGTCGCCGTGCCGGGCCAGCGCCGGCGTGACCGTGTCGACGAGTTCGCCAACCAGGTCCCAGGCGGGACGGGCGACGCCGGCGCGCAGGTCGATCAGGTCGCCCTCCAGCCCGTCGTGGGCGGCCCGCCAGTGTGCGGCGGAGACCAGGCAGTCGCGGATCCGCCGGGCGGGGACCCCGGCGCGGGCATCGTCGGCCAGCGTCGCCACGAGCGCGCGGACCAGACCGGCGATCAGCACGGTGTCGTCCACGGCCGGGCAGACGTCGCCGACCCGCACCTCCACGGTGGGGTACGCGACCGACGGGCGCGCGTACCAGTAGACCATGCCCGCGTCGAGCATGATCCCGGCGTTGATCAACTCCGTCACCGTCGCCTCGTAGTCGGCGACCGACTCGAAGTGCGGGGTCGGCCCGATGCTGGGCCAGCGTTCCAGCTGCATCGAACGCCAACTGGCGTGCCCGGTGTCGCGGCCGTCGTGCAGCGGCGAGTTGGCGGTGATCGCCTGCACCACCGGCAGCCACGGGCGCAGGTGGTTGCAGACCTGGACGGCCAGCTCACGATCGGGCATCCCGACGTGCACGTGGCAGCCGCAGACCGCCGGGTCGTGGGCGACCGGCCCGAATCGCCGGGACATCGCGTGGTAGCGGGGTTTGTCCGGTACCGTCCGGTGCGGCTCGTGCACGGGCGTGGCGCCGACCGCGACGAGCCGGGCCCCGGCGGCCTCGGCGGCGTCGCCGGCGGAGCGGCGCAGCGCCACCAGGTGCGCACGCAGCTCGGCCAGGTCGGCGGTGACCGGCGTGACCATCTCCACCATGCTGTGCCGGAACTCCTGGCGGCTCTGGTCCCGAGCGGTCCCGGCCAGCGCGGTGAGCACCCGGTCGGCGACTGGCAGGCTCTCCCCCGTCTGGGGGTCGAGCAGGAGATACTCCTCCTCCACCCCGAGCGTCAGCGTGGTCGTGTCGGATGCGGTGGCAACTGCCGGACGGTACGTCATGGGCGCTCGGCGTCCGTTCCTCGGGCGGCGCGCCGGGCGCCGCGCTGCCGGATCACCCGGGTTCCCGGCCCACCGACCGGGCAAACGCGCAGGGCGGGGGCGCCGGCTGGCGGTGACCGGCCACCGCACGACAGGCCGCCGCCGCACGACAGGCCGGCCGTCAGGACGAAGCCGCCCGCGCGGACAGGAAGGCGCGTTCGGCCGCGTTGTCCGTCCGTTCGGCGGCTGTCCGGTACGCCTGCGCCGCCTCCGCCGCCCGGCCCAGCCGGCGCAGCAGGTCGGCCCGGACGGCGTGGAACACGTGGTAGCCGGCCAGGTCGAGGCGGTCGACGGCGGCCAGCGCGGTCTCCGGCCCGGCCACCTCGGCGAGCGCGACGGCCCGGTTCAGCGCCACCACCGGCCCCGGGGCGTACGCGGCGAGCTGGTCGTACAGCATGAGGATCTGGGCCCAGTCGGTGCTGGCGGCGTCGGCCGCGTCGCTGTGCACGGCGGCGATCGCGGCCTGGATCTGGTACGGCCCGGGCCGGTCCCGGCGCAGGCAGCGGCGGACCAGCGCCTGGCCCTCGGCGACGAGCCCGGCGTCCCACCGGCGACGGTCCTGCTCCGGCAGCGGCACCAGGGCGCCGTCGGCGGTGGTGCGGGCGGGCCGGCGCGCCTCGGTGAGCAGCATCAGCGCGAGCAGCCCCGACGCCTCCGGCTCGTCCGGCATCAGCTCGACCAGGAGTCGGGCCAGCCGGATCGCCTCGGCGCACAGGTCGTCGCGGACGAGCCGGTCGCCGGAGCCGGCCGTGTGCCCCTCGGTGAAGATCAGGTAGAGCACGGCCAGCACGGCGGTGAGCCGGTCCGGCAGGTCGGCGCCACGCGGCACCCGGTACGGGATGCCGGCGTCGCGGATCTTCGCCTTGGCCCGGACGATCCGCTGGGCCAGGGTCGCCTCCGGCACGAGGAAGAGCCGGGCGATCTCGGCGGTCGTCAGCCCGCCGAGCAGCCGCAGCGTGAGCGCGACCCGGGCGGCCGGGTTGAGCGCCGGATGGCAGCAGGTGAAGATCAGGCGGAGCCGGTCGTCGCGCACGGGTCCCTCCCCGGTCGGAACGTCGCGGGCGTGCAGCAGGGCGGCCTGGGCGTGCCGGTCGGCCCGGGACGCCTCCCGCCGCAGCCGGTCGATCGCCCGGTTCCGGGCGGTGGTGACGATCCAGCCGGCCGGGCTGGGCGGCGGCCCGGTCTCCGGCCACCGCGCCACCGCCACGGCGAACGCCTCCTGCACCGCCTCCTCGGCGAGGTCGATGTCGCCGAGGAGGCGGACCAGGACGGCGACGGCGCGGCCGTACTCGGCGCGGAACACCGCCTCCACGTCGGGCATGGTCAGCTTCATGGAGTCTCCTCGCCTCCCGCGGCCGGCTTCCCATCCTCCACACGAACGCGCCCGGCGCGAATCGACGAGCCGCCGGAGATTCGCGGGCGGATTTCCCCGCCGTGCCCTGCTCACCGGTCGATCCGGGCCGTGGGCCGGGTCGTCGGGCGGCCTTGCGCGGTCCGGCCCACGGCCCCGCCGGAGGGTCCGGCCCACGGCCCCGCCGGAAAGTCCGGCCCACGGCCCCGCCGGGCGGTTGGTTGGCTCAGGGCCGCAGGACCAGCTTGCCGACGGTGGCTCGCGCCTCCAGCGCGGCCAGCGCCTCCGGCCCGTCGGCCAGGTCGTACACGGTGGGTCGACCGGGGGTGAGCACTCCGGCGGCCATCAGCGCGGACATCTCGGCGGTCAGTTCGGCGAAGACCGCCGGCGCGTGCTGCGCCAGCACGCCGATGTGCAGGCCGATCAGGTGGATCTGGTGGGTGAAGTTCAGTTCCCAGTTGCTGACCGTGGCCTCGCCGCCGGCCACGCCGTAGACGACGACGCGGCCGGTGACGCGCCGGGCAGCGGCCAGGCTGGCGCGGAAGGTGGCACCGCCGACCGACTCCAGCACGAGGTCGGCGCCCCTGCCGTCCGTCAGCCGCAGCACCTCGGCGGCGACGTCGGCCTCGCGGTAGTCGACGACGTGGTGCGCGCCCGCCGCCCGCACCGTGTCGTGCTTGCCGGCGGAGGCGGTGGCGATCACGGTCGCGCCGTAGTGCCGGGCCATCCGCACCGCCGCCTGGCCCACCCCGCCCGCCGCCGCGTGGATCAGTACCGTCTCGCCGGCGGCGAGCCGGCCGAGCGGCCGGAGCGCGGCCAGCGCGGTGGCCCAGTTGAGGATCAGGCCCGGCGCCTGCTCGTCCGTCCAACCCACCGGCACCCGCGTCACGCCGGCGGCGGGCAGCGCCAGGTATTCGGCGAACGCGCCGGGCCCGGTGCCGATGACGTGGTCGCCGAGGGTCAGGTCGGTCACCCCCTGCCCCAGCGCGACGACCTCCCCGGCGGCTTCGAAGCCGGCGACGTACGGTGCCAGCGGTCCACCGTGGTAGGTGCCGCGCGTCTGCATGACGTCGGCGAAGTTGACGCCCGCGGCGCCGACCCGGATCAGCACCTCACCCGGGCCCGGAGCCGGTACGGGCACGTCGGTGACGAGGCGCATGTCCTGCGGGCCGTTCAGGGTCGTCTGCCGCAGGGCGCGCATGGTGGCGGGGATGCCCGGCGGCGGGCCGGCCGTGGCCGTCGGGGCGCTCGCCGGACGAGAGACATCGGTGCGAGAAGTCATGCCGGGAGGCTAGAACCCTGCCGTCAGCGTCAGGGTCAAGCTCCGGTGCCGTACGCCACTCGACCGCGGGCGAACACGACGCCCGGCAGCGGCACGACCCCCGCTCACGGGCCCGGGTCGAGCATGCCGGCCGGGGCGCCCGGCTCCGTGGCGCAGTCGGCGTCGGCGCAGTCCACGGCCGCGCCGGCGGCCGTCCGGGCGGCCTGAAGGTAGGTGCTCAGGGCGTCGCGGTTGCGGGTCAGGTACTCGATGCGGCGGTCGAGCTGGTCCCGTTGCCGGGCCACCTGCTCGAGCATGTGCGAGCACGGCACCTGCGGCAACAGGTCCGTCGGGCCGTCGAGGTAGGGCAGGATCTCCCGGATGAGGCGGATCGGCAGGCCGGCGTCGAGGAGCCCGCGGATCTGGCGCACCGCCTCGATCGCGTCGTCGTCGAAGTCCCGGTAGCCGTTGCCGCCCCGCCCGGGCCGGATCAGCCCCTCCTGCTCGTAGTGGCGCAGCGCGCGGACGCTCACGCCGGTCACCAACGCCAGTTCCCCGATCCTCACGCGGCACCCTCCGACGGGTCGCGGGGCCGGCGCCACGCCGTCACGACCGGACCCCGAGCAGCGCCGCCACCGCGTCGGCGGTCTGCGGGTGGGCGGCCAGCAGCGCGGCCAGCTCCGCCGGGACGCCGGCCCCGGCCTCGTCCGGCGTACGCCAGTCACCCGCGCAGCCGAGCAGCGCGGCGACGGCGTCGACCGACTCCGGATGCCCGGCCAGCAGGGCCGCCACCGGCCCGGACGCCACGGCGGTGACCGCGGGCGGCGGGGCCGGCGACGCCTCCCACGGCGGCACCCAGGCATCCAGCGCGGGCAACGATCCCGGGAAGGTGCGGCCGGCCTCGCGGACCAGCAGCGGAACCAGCTCCGGGCCGTGGTCGCGCAGCGTGGTGATCAGCGTCGGCAGCCAGGGCAGCAGGACCGGGTCGGGCAGCCGGGCGAACGCGGACGACATCACCTCCACCACGAACGGAGCGAGCCCCGGCACCGGCTCCAGGGCCTGCACGAAGCCGCTGAGGTACTGCGGGAAGGCGGGCACCACCAGCGGGTTGCCGAGCAGCGCGGCGCAGCACGCACGCAGTTCGGCCAGGGACAACAGGCCCAACTGGTGCCGGGCGGCCCACAGCAGCGCCACCTTGGCCGGCGTCTGCGGGTGGGACTGCGCGACGGCGAGTTCGAGCTGCGACCGGTCGCAGCCCAGGGAGACCGCCAGGCTCTCCATGCCGAACAGGAAACCCAGCATGGCGCCGACCTGGCGCACGCCGCTGTCCTCGTCGAGGAACGCCGTGGGCAGCAGCGTGCAGTAGTGCGCGTACCCGGTGGTCACGAACGCCTCGCACCACGCGGGCAGCGGCCCGGTCGCCCGGTGGTGGGCCAGCAGCCGCCGGATCCGGCGCAGCACCTCGGGCGCGTCGTCGACGGTGCGCTCGGCGGCGAGCAGCTCCACCGCCCGGTTTCCCAGCTCGTCGACCAGACGCGCGTTGTCGAGCAGCCGGGCGGCGTCCTCGACGGCCGCCAGGGCGACCGAGGCCGTGGCGTCCGGCGCCCGGACCGCCCGGCGCAGGCGCTGCTCCAGCACCTGCTCGACGGTGACGCCCTCGTAGCCCAGCTCGATGAGCGCCCGCTGGTGGCGACCGAGGGCCAGGTCCCAGCTCTCCTGGATCGACCGGTGTCCCAGCCGGCGCTCGCCCATGATGGGTCGCACCGCGTCCGGGGGCAGCAGGTGCCGCAGCCGCCAGAGCAGGTCCGAGCAGGGCGCCAGCGCGGGTTCGGCGTGCAGGTCCAGCAGGGCGCGCTGGATCGTGCGCTTCTCCAGGTCCAGCCCGAGGGGACCCAGCCGGTCGTGGACGTCGCGGGCGAGCGGCGGAAGGGCCTCGTAGCCGACCTGGCCGATCCGGTCGCCGCCGAACAGGATCTCGCAGAGTCGGCGGACGTCCCGGCGCCCCGGGACGACGTCCTTCTCGATGCAGGTGACCGCCGCGTCGGCGAAGTCGTACGGGGTGGGGCGGGCCCGGTTGCGCAGGCCGGCGAGGAGGATCGAGGTCTCGAAGACCGCGATCGCGTCGGCGGTGCTGGCCAGGTAGCCGTTGCGTCGGGCCAGCCGGACGATGTCGACGCACCAGCCCCGCAGCTCGGCCTCGTCGAGGCCCTGCGCCGTCGGCGGCCGGCCGAGGAACCCGGAGAGCCGGTCGGCGACGGGGGCGGCGGGCGCGGGGGCCGGGGCGACGCGGCGGCGGCCGGCACGGGTGCGGGTGCCGCGCTGCCCCTCCAGCCGGAACGGGGTCAGCCCGGTGCGGGCCAGCGCCTTCGTCCAGGTCGCCGAGGCGATCGACACCGACCCGGGCGCGAGCCCGAACTGCGCCTCGATGGCGGAGTGGCTGGAGGGGATCAGCCCGTGGTGCCACCGGGTGCGGGTGCGCGGACCGATCTCGAAGGGAGCGTCGGAGCGCAGCCCGAACTGCGCGACGCGGCTGGCCGCGTGGAACGCTCCGCAGACGTAGAGGCAGTCGGCGGGATCGGCTCCGGAGGCGGCGAGGTGCTGCCGCATCCGGGTCCACATGTAGCGCTCGCGGTCCTCGTCGCGGTCCCGACCGTCCGCCCCGGCCGGGCGCAGCCGCCGGAACAGGCTGCCGATGAGCACCATCACCTGCCGGTAGGTGTCGTGGTCGGCGTCGGCCAGCGGCTGCTCGACGTACTGGTCCCACCACTCCGACCAGTGCCGCACCTTGCCGTGGTGCAGCAGGTACGCCTCGAGTTCCGCGAAGCGGGGCCGCAGGTCGCCGATCTCGACCCCGACCGCGTCCCCGTGCAGGGCCGCCTCCTCCCCCGCGCCGGCGGCGGGCTCGACGTCACCGCCGGCCGGTGCCTCGTCGGCCTCGCCGGGATGACGCGGCGACCACTGGAAGACGTGGTCGGTGGAGCGGTCCACCAGCACCAGCTCGACGCCCGGCGTCTCCAGCGCGTACGCGATGGCCTGGTATTCGGCGCTGGCCTCGGTGATCGGCGCGACCACGCTGAGCGGCCCCCAGTCGGCCGGGAAGCCCTCCAGTTCGGAGGCGAACGCCTGCACCGCCACCGGCAGCCGGCAGTTACGCAGCTCGCCCAGCAGCGGCTGGAGGTCCTCACAGAGCTCCAGGTAGATCACCTTCGGCTGTTTCGCGCGCAGCCGGCGGACCATGGCCAGCGCGGAGGCCGGCGAGTGGTGGCAGACCGGGAATATCTCCAGTTCCTCGCCGAGGGCCCGGTCGACGTCGTCGACGATGCCGGCGAGGATGTCGGCGACGGCGCCCGGGTCGCCGGCGAAGGCGGTGGCGGCGGCGGTGAGCTGCTGGCGCAACGCGCCGAACGGCCCGGCCTCGGTGGGGGCGGTCACGACAGGGAGGCGATCGCCTGGCGGCCGCCGTCGAGGAAGCCCTCCCAGCCGCCGCCGTCCTGCTTGGCGCGCGGCTCCACGACCCCGTGCAGGTACTTGTTGAGGATCGCCAGGTCCTCCGGGCTGCGCCGGGCCAGCGAGCCCACCAGCGACCCGGCCAGCGTCGCAGCGCGCAGGGTACGGTCGCCGAAGAACTGGCTGTGCAGGATGGCGTCCTCCAGCACGCCGATCTGCTCGGCGGTGGACAGCGCCGACTCCAGCTTCTCGTCGTCGCTGGTCGCCGAGGCGGCGGCGGCGCGCAGGTCGGCGAAGCTCTGCAGCAGGATGTCCAGCAGGTTGGGCGGCACGTCGAGGGCGATCTGGTGCCGGCGCAGCAGCTCCTCGGTGCGGAAGCGGACGATCTCGGCCTCGCTGCGCTTGTTGGTCACCACCGGGATCCGCACGAAGTTGAACCGCCGCTTGAGCGCGGAGGAGAGGTCGTTCACGCCCCGGTCCCGGCTGTTCGCGGTGGCGATGATCGAGAAGCCGGGCCTGGCGAAGACGATGTTGTCGTGGTCCAGCTCGGGGATGGAGACGTACTTCTCCGACAGGATCGAGATCAGCGCGTCCTGCACGTCGCTGGTGGAACGGGTCAGCTCCTCGAACCGGCCGATCACGCCCTGCTCCATCGCCGTCATGATCGGCGACGGGATCATGGACTCCCGGGACTGCCCCCGGGCGATCACCATCGAGACGTTCCACGAGTACTTGATGTGGTCCTCGGTGGTGCCGGCGGTGCCCTGGACCACCAGGGTCGAGTTGCGGCAGATCGCGGCGGCCAGCAGCTCGGCGAGCCAGCTCTTGCCGGTGCCCGGGTCGCCGATCAGCAGCAGGCCACGGTCCGACGCCAGGGTCACGATGCTCCGTTCGACGAAGGTGCGATCGCCGAACCACTTCTGCGGGATCTCCCGGTCAAGCCCGTCGGCCCGCTCGGAGCCGAGGACGAACAGGCGGACCATCCGGGGGCTCAGCCGCCACGAGAACGGCTTCGGGTCGGTGTCGACCGACTCCAGGTAGTCGAGTTCCTCGGCGTACTTGACCTCGGCGGGGGCACGCAGCATCTCGGACATGAGGGGTTCGTTCTCCTAGGTGAGGAAGCTCTTGAGCTCGAAGACGAGTTTGCGGATGTGGCCGGAGACCACCGGCGTGCCCAGGTCCTTGAAGCGTTGCCGGAACCAGGGGTTGACGCTCTGCTGGCCCGAGCTGTTGACCGAGCCGACCGGGATGAACCGCACCCCGGAGCGGTGCACCGCCTCGATGCCGTCGAACAGCGGCTGGGAGCGGTCGAACTCGTAGAAGTCCGAGATCCACACCATGACCGTGTTCTTCGGTTCGACGATCTTCGGGCGGGCCAGCGCCATCGCCACCGGGCCGTCGTTGCCGCCGCCCAGGTTGGTGCGCAGCAGCACCTCGAACGGGTCGTGCACCCACGGCGTGAGGTCCAGCGCCCGCGTGTCGTACGCGATGAGGTGCACGTCCACCCTGGGCAAGCCGGCGAAGATCGACGCGAGGATGGTGCAGTTGACCATCGAGTCGACCATGGAACCGGACTGGTCGACCACCACGATCAGCCGCGCCGGCGTGACCCGGCGGGCCGTCTGCCGATAGTAGAGCCGGTCGACGTAGAGGCGCTCGTCCTCCGGGCTCCAGTTGGTCAGGTTCTGCCAGATGGTGCGGTCGAGGTCGAGGTTGCGATAGACCCGCTTCGGCGGCACCGACCGGTCGACGACGCCGGCGCTGGCCTGCGCGACCTGCGTACGCAGCACCTCCGCGACCTCGTCGACGAACCGCCGGATCAGCGCCTTGGCGTTGGCCAGCGCCACGCCGGAGAGGTTGGCCTTGTCGCGCAGCAGCTGCTCGATCAGCGACATGCTCGGCGTCAGCCGGCTGGCCAGGGCCGGATCGGCGAGCACTTCCCGCAGGTGCATCCGGCGGACGAGGTCGCCCTCCAGGCCGGCCAGCACCCCGCCCAGGCCGTCACCGCCGGCCTGCCGGCGCAGCCCTCCGGGCTCCAGGCCGAGCGCCTGCTCGAACCAGCCCGCGTCGGACTGCCACCGGGCCAGTTGGCCGGCGTCGACCGGCCCGTGGCCGGTGGCGAACACGTTGAGCAGCAGCTTCGACACCAGCGCCGCCCGGCGTACCTCCGCGGCGCCCGGCGTGGCGGGCGGCGCGTCGCCGCCCGCCCCGGCCCCGGCAGACCCGCCGTCCACCCCGGCCGCGGCGCCGACGCTGGCCGCACCGCCCGGCGCGGTCCCCACCGCGTCACCCGGCGCGGTGTCCGCCGTGCCACCCGGCGCGGTGTCCGTCGCGGCGGCAGCGTCGGGTTCGGTGGGCGTGGTTGGCCGGCCGGCCGTGGCCGGCTCCTGCCCCGGTTCGAGCAGGCCGCGCAGCTCGTCGGCGAGGGCCGGGAAGCGCTGGACGACCGTGTCCACCGACACCGCCGGGTCCAGCAGCGCGGCCGGCAGGCCGAGGTCGTCGACGACCGCCATGCTGGCCGATTCCAGGGCGGGCTGCTCGTCGGGGTCGAAGAGCCGGGCGAGCAGCCGCCAGTAGAGCACCTGGCGGCGGTTGGCGTCGGCGCGCTCGGGGCCGGCGGGGGCCACGTCGGCGCGCTCGACGCCAGCGCCGTCGGAAGCGACGTCAGCGCGGTCGGAAGCGATGCCAGCGCCGTCGGAAGCGACGCCCCCGCCGTCGAAAGCGACGCCAGCGCGGGCGGAGGCGGCGCACGCGCGGGCGGAAGCGACGTCAGCGCGGGCGGAAGCGGCGTCAGTGGGGGCGGGAAAGTCGGTCATCGGCGCAGCAACCGTCCCGCGCGCTCGCGCAGCACCGCCACGGCGTCGCCCGCCTTGGCGTCGGCCTTGGCCACCTTCGGATCGGTGATCCCACGGGCCCAGTCGCCGGTGTGCGCGACGACCGGCTTGCGCTTGACGGTGGCCTGCACCGCCAGCGGCTGGAGCAGCCACCGACCGTCGTCCCACCGCAGAAGGCCGAGGCAGGCGGACGAGGCCGCGACCAACTCGGGCGTGACCGGGGCGCAGGACGGCAGCCGGTCGACCGCGACAGCGAGCGGATGGCCGTCGAGCTCGACGGTGAGCGCGCCCTCGTCGTCGCGCACCGCGTACCCCTCGAGCAGGACGGGTTCCGCGATCCCGGCCGGATGCCGGTCCAGCGGCGCCGACGCCGCCGCGACCGCCGTCGGCAGCAGGACCCGCGCGGTGGCGAACGGATCGGCGGCCTCGGCGAGTCGCGCCCGGTCGTCGTGCCAGAGCAGGTCGCCGCCGCACAGCGGCAGGCCGGTGACCGTCAGCCCCCGCCGCTCCGCGAGCGCGGTCAGCAGTACGGGGTGGGCGTCCAGCAGGCGCCACAGCGCCGGCCCGACGATGGTGTCCACCTTGACCGCCCCGACCGCGACCCGGACCAGCCGGGGCGCAGCGCCGTCGGCCGGTTCGAGGATCCCGTGCACCTGCGCCTGCACGGCGGTGTCGTGCTCGTGCACGTCGACGCCGAGCACGAGGAGCCGCCCGGAGACCTCCTCGACCGCCGGCGGGGCGGCCACGGCCGCCGCGTCCTGGGCGAGCAGCATGCCCCGGGCCCACAGGTCGGCCCAGCGCCGGGCCGGCGGATGCGCCATCGTGGCGACCGGCGCGCAGGCCCGCAGCTCGGCGGCGAAACCGTCGAGCAGCACCGCCAGCCGACGCAGGCCGGGCTCGGCGAGAGCCGCCTCGACCGGTGCCGCCGCCGCGGCGACGATCTCGTGGTCGACGCCGCGCCAGCCCGTGACCGCCAGCTCGTGCAGCCACGCGCGGACGACGGCGAGCGGCGGCGGCGCGGCGGCCGAGGGCTCGGTGGGGCCCGACGCCCAGGGGGCACGCGCCCGGCCCAGGGCGGAGTCGAGCTGCCCGAGCAACGCGTCGTGGGCGGCGCCGAGCAGCGCGCTGCGCGCGCCGGCGAGGGCGACGAGATGCTCCTCGGCCACCGATCCGGCCGTCACCGTGCCGGCCGCGTCGGCCACCCGGTCGCCGAGCGGGGTGGGGGCGAGCGCGCCGGCCAGCGCGGCCAGCGCCGCCGCGTCGTCCTCGCCGACCCGGGCGAACCCGCGCACGAGGGCGCCGTCGAGGCCGGCGACGAGGTCGAGGGCGTCGGTCAGACCGGTCGGGGCGCCGTCGCGCAGGACGGCGAGCTGCGTGCCGAGCATCAGCGGCCCGCCCCGGTGGCCGGGAACCAGTGCAGCTCGGGCACGGGGGTCGAGCTGCCCGGGAGTTCCAGGTAGGACAGGTGGCGCAGGAAGCGGCTGAACACGACGGCGGCGGGCGTCGGCTCGTGCCGCGCGTCCATGGCGGCGAGCACGTCCGCGCCGGTGCTCGCCTGGTCGCCGACCTCGACCCGCAGGTAGCGGGCGACCCGGTCGACGCCGTACTGGAGGACGGCCTCCTCCGCGAGGGTGTGCAGGTGCTTGCACGGGGCGCCGCGCAGCCCGCCGCAGGGGCGGTTGTTGTTGGTGCTGCAGTGGTAGGCGTGGGTGCCGGCGGCGATCGACGACACGTAGACCCGCTCGACGTCCGACCCGCTGGACACCACGCCCTGCAGCCGCCCGTCGGCCAGCTCCACGAAGGGCGCCTTGGCCAGCTTGCGGGGCCGTGCGGGCGGCACCACCCGTGCGCTGCTGCGCCGACTCCACGCGGCCTGTTCCGCGTCCGCCACTGTCCGAACCTCCCGTCCGCCGCCACGCGGCGCCGCCGTGACCACGGCGCCGCCGGATCGGCCCGGCGTCGCCGTCACGACGAGGATCATGGACCACGGGTGCGACATCGCCGAAGGGGCGGACCGGGTCGGCCTCCGACCCGGGTCACGGTCGCGGGCGGTGGCGGGTGGCACCGGCGTACGCCCGGGGCGTCGCCTCCCCGACACGATCACCGTTCATCACCTATCGCCTAATTAAGTTGAAGTTGATATAAATGACGGGTGCACGCCTTCGATGTGCTCGGCGACCCGGTCCGGCGCCGCATCCTCGAACTGCTCACCGACGGTGAGGTGACCGCCGGTGGGCTCTGCGACGTGATCCGGCGCGAGTTCGGGATCTCCCAGCCGGCCGTCTCGCAGCACCTCAAGGTGTTGCGGGACAACGGCTTCGCCACGGTGCGCGCGGAGGGGACCAGGCGCCTCTACGCCGTCGATCCCGGGCCGCTGCGGGAGGTCGACCGGTGGCTCGACCACTTCCGTCAGTTCTGGACGCCGCCCCTGCAGGCCCTCGCGACCGAACTCGCCCGAGGCATGCGCGAACGGCGACTGCGCGGGCAACCCGACGAGGCGACCGGCGCGGTGCCCGAGGCGACCGTTGCGCCGACCGGCGAGGCGACCGGCGAGGCGACCGGCGAGGCGACCGGCGACGGTTTGAAGGCGACCGGCGGGGCGACCGGCGACGGCGCGGGGGCGTGAACGGGCCGGCTGCGCGCTCGCCGGTGGACGGGCGGCGTCCTGTCGGAGCCTTCGGGCACACTCTCGGGCATGTCACCCCGATCCGTCGCCGATCTCGTCGCCGCGGTGCAGGCGGGCGAGCGCATCCGCTACCTGCACTTCTGGGGCCACCGGCCGCGCCGTGACGGCAGCGTGGGGCCCGGCTGCCTGAGCCAGTGGTGGCCGGCCCCGTTCCGCGACGGCGGCCGGACGTACGCCACCGCCGAGCACTGGATGATGTGGCACAAGGCGATGCTGTTCGGCGACACCGAGATCGCCGGGCAGATCCTCTCCGCCGGGCATCCGCACCGCGCCAAGGCGCTCGGCCGCCGCGTGCGGGACTTCGACGAGGCGACCTGGGCGGCCCGGCGCTACGACATCGTGGTGGCCGGCAGCGTCGCCAAGTTCGGCCAGCACGACGACCTGCGGGCGTTCCTGCTGGCCACCGGCGGGCGGGTGCTCGTGGAGGCCAGCCCGGTGGACGCCGTCTGGGGCATCGGCCTGTCCGCCGACGACCCGCGCGCGGAGGATCCGCGAGCGTGGCCGGGCGCGAACCTGCTCGGCTTCGCCCTGATGGACGCCCGCGACGCCCTGGGCACGGCCGGTCCGTGAGAGGCCGGCGTTGCCGCACGCCTCGGGCGGCACCCGCACTGGCCGGGTAACGTGCTGCGGCATGACGGCCGTCGCGCACTCCCACTGCTCGTTCTGCGGCACGGCGTACCCGGCGGCTGCCGGATGGCCGCGGGTCTGCGCCGCCTGCGGGGAGACCGTCTGGCGCAACCCGCTGCCCGTCGCGGTGGCGGTGCTGCCGGTCCGCACGGCGACGGGCCTCGGCGTGGTCGTCGTCCGCCGGGACATCGAGCCGGCGCGCGGCCTGCTCGCGCTGCCGGGCGGCTTCATCGAGTACGGCGAGGAGTGGCAGGACGCCCTCGTCAGGGAGCTGCGGGAGGAGACCGGCCTGCGCGCCGACGCCGCCGACGCCCGGCTCTTCGCGGTGCACAGCGCCCCGGCCGGCGGCACGATGATGATCTTCGGTGTGCTGCCCGAGCGGCGGGCCGACGAGCTGCCGCCCTCGGCGCCGACCGAGGAGGCGACCGAGTGGCTGGTGCTCACCGAGCCGACGGAGCTGGCGTTCTCCACCCACACCCGGGTGCTCGCCGACTTCCTCGCCCAGCACCCCGGCTGAACCCGGTCGCTCAGGTCCCGAGGTGGCGGGCGGGAACCTCGTCGGTGAGCCAGACGCCGTTGGCGCTGCGGTAGAACTCGTGGCCGTCGCGCGCCATCGCCGCCGCGTCCACGGTCAGGATCACCACCCCGCCCCGCCGACGGGCGCCCACCTGCCTCGCGGTCGCCACGTCCGGTGACAGGTGGACGTGGTGCCGGCCGCCCCGGTGCAGGCCGACGGCGCGGATGGAGTCGAGGGCGGCGCTGCTGGTGCCGTGGTAGAGCCGGGCCGGCGGCGGGCACGGCGTGAGCCCCAGGTCGACCGGGATGGTGTGCCCCTGGTTGGCCCGGATCCGCTCGACGCCGTCGGGGCCGCTCTCGACGGCGAAGCGCTGCTTGTCGTTGCCGGCCACGACGGCGTCCAGGTCGGCGCGGTCGATCCGCAGCGCGGCGAGCAGGTCGTCGACCGGCACCCAGCCGGCCCGGTCGGGCACGAGACCGAACCGGGCCGGCTGGTGCCGCAACGCCAGGGACATCCGCTTGCTGAGCCCCACCATCGCCCGATGATCCACGCCCCGGAGTCTGCCTTCCGCGGGTGGTCCACGCCATCCGATTCGACGACCCGCCGCCGTACGCCCGGCGTGATCCGCCGGGCCCCGGGGCAACGTCAGTGGCTGCACCTGGATTCGCTGTTCGATCCGGACCCGGACGGCAGCGCCAGGATTTCGCGGGCGTTGGCAGTCCGCAGGGCACGGGCGGTCAGCGGGGCAGGGCGTCGTCGGCTGCCGGGGAGCCGGCGAGGTACCCGCTGGCCTGCAGCTCGAACAGCTCCCGGTAGAGACCGCCGGCCGACATCAACTCGTCGTGGGTGCCGTGCTGCACGAGGCGTCCCCGCTCCATCACGAAGATCTGGTCGGCGTGCCGGACGTTGGCCAGCCGGTGGGTGATCAGCACGACGGCCCGGTCGGGACGGCGGCGCAGGTGCTGGAAGAGCGCGTGTTCGGCGCGCGCGTCGAGCGCGGCCGACGGCTCGTCGCAGATCAGCAGGGCCGCGTCCCGGTAGAGCCCGCGGGCGGCCACGAGCCGCTGCCACTGCCCGCCCGAGAGGTCATGGCCGTCCTTGAACTCGCGGTCCAGGAGGGTGTCGTACCCGAAGGGCAGGTCGACGATCATGTCGTGCGCGGCCGCCGCCTGCGCGGCGTCGTGCACGCTGGGCCCCGGCCGCTCGGGCGAGCGGTCGTGCCGCCCGATGCGGATGTTCTGCCGGGCGGTGAACGGGAACTTCCACCAGTCCTGCGTCATCACCGCCACCTGCCCGCCGGTGTCCCGGGGATCCAGCTCGCGCGCGTCCACCCCGTCCCAGCGGACGGTGCCGCCGGTCGGCCGGTAGAGCCCAGCGACGAGCTTGGCCAGGGTCGTCTTGCCGGAGCCGTTCTCGCCGACGAGGGCGACCACCTGGCCGCGCCGCACCGTGAGGCTGACCTCGTCGACGGCGGGGCGGTCGGTGTCCGGGTAGCGCAGGCTCACCCGGTCCAGCTCGATCTCGTCGAACCCGTCGACCGCCCGACCGCCCCCGGTCGGCACGCGCTCCCGGGCGCGGTCGAGGAAGTCGCGGTAGTCCTGGTAGTAGAGGGCGTCCTCGTAGAGCGAGTTGGTCGCCAGGATCGCGACGCCGAGGCTGGTGCGGGCGGACTGGAGGGCGAACAGCGCGGTCGCGGCGGCCGCCAGCGCGACCATCCCGTTCAGCAGCAGCACGGCGAGGACCGCGTAGACGCCGAAGGTGGCGAGGCCCGCGGCGGACGCGCCGAAGAGCCGGGTGGTGGTCTGGGCGCGCACCAGCCGCAGGTGGGCGCGGGTCTCGACCGCCATCATGGTGCGGTACTCGGCGAGCAGGTAGTCGCGCATCTGGTACGACCGGACCTCGGCGGCGGTGTGCCGGTTGGCCATCAGCTGGGCCAGCATCCGCATCCGCCGCTGGCGGGTGATCCGGGCCAGCATGGCGAGGTACTGCCGGCGGGCGACCCGCACGGCGGTGGCCGCCTGCGGCAGGGCCGCGAGGAGCAGGCAGGGCAGCAGCACCGGCTGGATCACCGTCACGGCCACGGCGGTGGCGAGCATCCCCACCACCCCGGTGACGAGGTTGACGGTGTGGTCGACGATGTAGGCCGCCTCGCCCATGCCCCGGTCCCGCGCCCGGTCCATCTCCTCGGCGAAGCCGGCGTCGTCGAACGCGGCCAGGTCGACCGCCGTGGTGGCCTGGAAGAGCCGCAGCTCGACCTCGTAGTTGATCTGCGGGGTCAGCCGCGCCTGCGCCCAGCCGGCCGCGATCGTCAGCCCACCCTTGGCGGCCACGGCCGCCGCCGCCACGGTGAGCGCCGGCAGCGCGGCGCGGACCCGGTCCGGTGTGGGCCCGGCGGCGAACAGCTCGCGCAGGACGCCGGTGGTGGCGAGCAGCCCGAAGGTGGTCATCACCCCGGCGCCGATGTTCAGGCCGATGGAGGCGACGGTGTCCCGGCGGCTGGTGGCCCAGGCCAGGGCGACCGCTTCGCGGACCAGCCGGGGCAGCCGGCGGGCGACCGCCCAGAAGCTGGTGTGGGCGAACTCGTGGGCGTGGTGCATCCAGTCGGCGTCGTCCAGCTCCGGCAGGAGCCCGGCGTCGGCGTCCGGCGGGCCGTCCTCCCCGGACGGTCGGCGTTGGCGGGTCATCGACTCCACGGGCGCTCCTCGGGGCGCGGCGACAACCGGACGCCCCGCCGGGCGGAGTGGCCGTGACGCGTCCGACCAGCGAGGACGGCCCCGAGACTACTTCCTGCGACCGATCGATGTCTCCACGTGAGCGGCGTGTCGAACGGGCGTGCTAACGGCGTGTCGCCGGGATCGGCCCGGGGCCGACCCCGCGGCCGGCCACCCCGGCACCCCGCGCCGGCCGTCCCGGCATCCCGGCCGGTCAGCCGGGCGACCGGAATGGCTGGGCAACCGGAATGGCTGGGCAACCGGAATGGCCGGGCAACCGGAATGGCCGGGCAACCGGAATGACCGGGCAACCGGAATGACCGGGCAACCGGAATGACCGGGCAACCGGAATGACCGGGCAACCGGAATAACCGGGCGACCGGAATAACCGGAATGGCCCGGACATCGGGATGGCCGGGACAGCCGAGGATCGCGCCGGGTCAGGTGCGGGGCGGCGGGCCGGAGACGGCGGCGGTCACCTCCACCTCGATCAGCGCGCCCGGCAGGAAGAGCCGGTTCACCTCCACCGTCGTGCTTGCGGGCGGGGGCGTGGCGGTGAACAGGCGACGTCGGACCGACGCGTAACCGGGCAGGTCACCGAGGTCGGTCATGAACGTGCGGATGTGCAGCACGTCGGCCGGTTCCGCCCCGTGGGCGGCCAGCACGCCGCCGACGATATCGAAGATCCGTTCGGACTGGGCGACGATGTCGCCCGGCCCGACCAGCCGGCCGTGGTCGTCGACGGCGACCTGGCCGGCGAGCACGAGCAGGGCGCCGCCCGGCAGGTCGAGCCGGGCCACGTGGGCGAACCGGTCGCCGAACGGCGCGGCGACGGTCGGCGGGTTGTCGAGGGTCAGGTTCACGGGCGCTCCCGGGTCACGAGGGTGGCGATGTCGGAGGTGGGCTCGGGGGCGGCGGCCAGCGCGGCGCGGGTGGCCCGGACCAGCGGCGCCGCGACGGCGCCGAGCGCGTCGCGGGCCAGGTCGAGGTCCTTGCCGGCCAGGGCGACCGGGAAGTCGGCGTCGGGGGCGGTGGCCCGCCCGAGCACACCGCCCAGCGGGCCGTCGGCCAGGGCGTCGAGTGCGGTGGTCCGGTCGACGCCGACGGCGCGGGCGACCGCGAGGGTGTCGGCGAGTCCGCCGACCGCGACCAGCAGCGCCGTGTTGAGCACGAGCTTCAGCGCGGCCCCGCTGCCGGTGGCGCCACAGTGGCGTACGGAGCCGAGCGCCTCCAGGACGGGGGTGACCCGGGCGACGGCGGCGTCGGCACCGCCGGCGAGCACCCGGAGCCGGCCGGAGCGGGCGGCGGCCACGCTCCCGCCCACCGGAGCGTCGACCAGGTGGACGGTGGCGGGCAGCCGCGCCGCGAGGTCGCGGACGGCGGCCGGGCCGATGGTGGACATCTCGACCAGGCAGGCGCCCGGCGGCAGCGCCCGGGCGGCGCCGGCCGGCCCGAACAGCACCGCGTCGACGGCTGCGGCGTCGGTGAGCATCGTGATGGCGACCTCGGCGGCGCGGGCGGCGTCGGCCGGCGTCCGGGCCACCGTCGCGCCGGCCTCCCCGAGCGGTGCGGCGCGGGCGGCGGTGCGGTTCCACACCGTCACCTGGTGACCGGCGTCGAGCAGGCGCAGGGCGATCGACGCCCCCATCCGTCCGACGCCGAGTACGGCGATCTTCGTCATGGCGGAAACGCTAGGCGGGACGGTGCCATGCGACCAACGAATCCTCACGATGGCTGACATGCGATCGGCGCATGGCTGCGCGTACGCTCACCGGGTGCAACCGTTCTCCCTCGAGGTGTTCCGGACGGTGGCCCGGCAGGGGTCGATCACGGCGGCCGCCCGCGAGCTGCGCTACACGCAGTCGGCGGTCTCCCGGCAGATCGCGGCGCTGGAGGCCGACCTGGGAGTGGCGCTGTTCGACCGCCTCCCGCGCGGCGTCGCGCTGACCGAGCCGGGGCGGTGCCTGCTGCCGCACGCCGAGGCGGTGCTGGAGCGGTTGGCCACCGCGCACCGGGACCTCGACGCGCTGCGCGGGCTTGGCGGTGGGCGGCTACGGGTGGGCGCGTTCCCGACCGCGATGGCGGCCCTCGTGCCGCGCGCGCTGGCGGGCATCCGGGGCGCGCACCCGCGGGTGGCCCTGTCGGTGGTGGAGGGACGGACGCCGGAGCTGCTGGAACGACTACTCGGCGGCGACGCCGACGTGGCAGTGGTGAGCGCGCCGTCGGACCGGCCGCTGGACGCCGGCAGGTTCGACCTGCACCATCTGCTCGACGAGCGCCTGCTGGTCGCGGTCGCCCGGGACCACCCGCTGGCCCGGCGCCGCACGGTCCGCCTGGCGGAGCTGGTCGACGACCCGTTCATCGCCGGGTCGCCCGGCGGCGAGGACCCGTTGATGCGGGCCACCATGCCGCCGGGATTCCGACCCCGGGTGGAGATCGTCGCGGCCGACTGGACCGGCAAGCTGGGCTGCGTGGCGGCCGGCCTCGGGGTCGCGCTGGTCCCCGCGCTGGCGATCCGGGCCGCCCCGGCCGACCTGGCCCTGCTGCGTCTGCACGCCGACGACGCGCCCGCCCGCCGGGTGTACGCGGCCACCGCCGCCGGCCGGCACCGCCCGCCGGCGGTCGCCCGGCTGCTCGACGGGTTGGCCGAGGAGGCCCGCCGGCTCTGAGCGGACGCGCGCCCGCTCGACGCGGGCGGCCACCGCCGCGACGTCGACCGCCGGGCGGATATCCTCCACGGGGTGAACCCGGCCCGGCAGACCGAGCGCAAGCTGATCGCCTCGAACAAGAAGGCGCGGCACGACTACACGATCCTCAAGACGTACGAGGCGGGCATCGTGCTGGCCGGCACCGAGGTCAAGTCGCTGCGCGAGGGCCGGGCGTCGCTCGTCGACGCGTTCGCCCAGGAACACGACGGCGAGCTCATGCTGCACGGCCTGCACATCGCCGAGTACGGCTTCGGCAGCTGGACCAACCACGCGCCGCGCCGCACCCGCAAGCTGCTGCTGCGGCGGGTGGAGATCGCCCGGATCCTGGAGAAGACCCGCGAGGGCGGGCTGACCCTGGTGCCGCTGTCGATGTACTTCGCGGGCGGTTGGGCGAAGGTCGAGCTGGCCCTGGCCAAGGGCAGGAAGTCGTACGACAAGCGGCAGGCGCTGGCCGAGCGGGACGCCGAACGGGAGATCGCCCGGGAGCTGGGCCGCCGCCTCAAGGGCCGCACCGCGCGGCGGAGCTGACCGCCACCCGGCGCGCTCACCGCCACCGTCGGGCCGGCCGTCGGCGTTCGCCCGGTCGACCCGCGTCGGTCACGCCGCGTGGTCACGGCGCGCCGGAGAGTCCTTGACGCCACGGGACCGACCATGGTCTGCTCTTCGCACGCCGGTGATGACAATCGTAGTCATTATCAGAGAGCCGTGGAGGAGAAGCATGTCCCTCACCGTCCCGCCCGCCCTGCTCGACGCCGCCGAGCGCGGCCCCGTCGACGACGCCGAGTTCGTCGCCTGCGTTCGCGACTCGCTGCCGTACGCGTGGCAGACCGTCAGCCGGGTGGCCGCCGAACTCGAGTCCAGCGGCGCCGACCACGCCGACAACGTCATCCCGCCGCCCACCGAGGCCGAGCGCGGCCAGCTGCTGCGGGCGCTGGCCAGCGACGCCATCCGGGCCGGGCTGGAGCGGCACTTCCAGGTCAAGCTCGCCTTCCAGAACTGCCACCGGGTCGCGGCGTTCCGCCCGGCGGCCGTCGACTCCGACGCCTACCGGCGGTTCGTCTCCGCCCGGGGTCAGCTGCTCAACCAGTCCCCCGAGCTGCGCAACTGCTGACACCGGCGTCGCGGCCGTCGGGCGGGACGGCACGACGGTGCCCGCCCCGCCCGACGGCGCGACGCGGTGCCCGCCCGCTCGGCGGTGACGTCCTACCTGGCCGCCGCGCCCGGTCGCCGCCTGGAGTGCCCCCGCCCGCTCGCGTACCGCAGATGCCCGGCCTGGCGGGTGGCAGCCTTGGGCAGCCGCGAGGGCCGGGGCGGCGCACGCCTCGCATCCGCGCCGACGCTAGGGTGACCCGGTGATGTTCCGCATCGGCGAGGCGGCCGAGCTGCTGGGAGTCAGCGCCGACACCGTGCGCCGGTGGGTCGACGCCGGACGACTCACCGCCGGCCGCGACGAGCACGGGCACCGGGTGATCGACGGGGTCGACCTGGCCGCGTTCGCGCGCGCACAGGCGGCCGATCCCGACGAGCGGTCGGACTCGTCCTCGGCCCGCAACCGGCTGCGCGGCATCGTGGTCGACGTCGTCAAGGACAGGGTCATGGCGCAGGTCGACATCCAGGCCGGGCCGTTCCGGATCGTCTCGCTGATGAGCCGGGAGGCCGTCGACGAGCTGGACCTGCGGGTCGGCTCGCTGGCCGTGGCGGTGATCAAGTCGACCACGGTGGTGGTGGAGCGGGTCGCCCCGGCGACGGGCTCCCGAGGAAGGCAGGGGTCGTGAGGGCGGGCCCCTCCGCCGCCGGTCCTCGGCCGCGGCGCGGGCGCCGGCTGCGCGCGGTGGCGGCGGCGGCCGTCCTCGCGGTCCTGGCCGGCTGCGGCAGCGAGGGCTCCGCCGCCGGTGGCACGGGTGTCGGCGGGACGGTGACCGTGTTCGCCGCGGCCTCGCTCACCGACTCGTTCACCCGGCTCGGCCGGGAGTTCGAGACCGCCCACCCGGGCACGACCGTCATCTTCAACTTCGCCGGCAGCTCCGCGCTGGCCGCCCAGATCGGCCAGGGCGCACCCGCCGACGTGTTCGCCTCGGCGGCGGCGTCGAACATGGCCACCGTCACGCGCGCCGGCGACGCCGACGGCGACCCGGCCGTCGTCGCCCGCAACCAGCTCGTCATCGCCGTGCCGAGGGGCAACCCGAGGGGCCTCGCCGGGCTGGCCGACCTGGCCCGCCCCGGGCTGACCGTCGCGCTCTGCGCGGAGCAGGTGCCGTGCGGCGCGGCGGCCCGCACCGCGCTCGACGCGGCCGCGGTCCGCCTCACCCCGGTCACCCTGGAGCAGGACGTCCGGGGCGCGCTGGCCAAGGTACGGCTCGGGGAGGTCGACGCGGCCCTCGTCTACCGCACCGACGCGCTGGCCGCCGCGACCGACGTGACGGCCGTCGATTTCCCCGAGTCCGCCCGCGCCGTCAACGACTACCCGGTCGTGGTGCTGCGCGACGCGCCCAACCCGGCCGGCGGGCGGGCCTTCGTCGCGTACGTCCGGGGCGAGCGGGGACGGGCGGCACTCACCGAGGCGGGGTTCCAGGCCCCGTGAGGCGTACCGATGGCGTACGCGGCCCGCGCCGGGGCGGCGGGGTGCCCGTCGCGCTGCTGCTGCCGGCCGTGCTCGGTCTGGCGTTCCTCGTCCTGCCGCTGGTCGGGCTGCTGGCCCGTACGCCGTGGACCACGCTGCCGCAGCGGCTGGCCGAGCCGGGCGTGCTGGCCGCGCTTCGGCTGTCCCTGCTGACCGCCACCCTCGCCACGCTGCTCTGCCTGCTGCTCGGGGTGCCGCTGGCCTGGCTGCTGGCCCGCGTCGAGTTCCCCGGCCGGCGCCTGGTACGCGCCCTGGTCACCGTGCCGCTGGTGCTGCCGCCCGTGGTCGGCGGGGTGGCGCTGCTGCTGGTCTTCGGCCGGCGGGGCCTGCTCGGCGGCTGGCTCGACGCGACCCTCGGGATCTCGCTGCCGTTCACCACCACCGGCGTGGTGCTGGCCGAGGCGTTCGTCGCGATGCCGTTCCTCGTCATCGCCGTCGAGGGTGCGCTACGCGGCGCGGACCACCGGTACGAGGAGGCGGCGGCCACCCTCGGCGCCGGCCGGTGGACGACGTTCACCCACGTCACCCTGCCCCTGGTGGCTCCCGGCCTGGCCGCCGGCGCGGTCCTGTGCTGGGCCCGGGCACTCGGCGAGTTCGGTGCCACCATCACCTTCGCCGGCAACTATCCCGGCCGTACGCAGACCATGCCGCTGGCGGTCTACCTGGCGCTGGAGACCGACGTGCAGGCCGCCGTGGTGCTCAGCCTCGTACTGCTCACCGTCTCCGTGGTCATCCTGGCCGGGCTGCGCGACCGCTGGATCACCAGCCCGTGAGCGCGCCCCTGCTCGACGCCCACCTCGTCGTGGACCGGGGCGGATTCCGTCTCGACGTACCGTTGCAGGTCGCCGCCGGCGAGGTCGTCGCGCTGCTCGGCCCCAACGGCGCGGGCAAGACCACGGCACTGCGCGCCCTGGCCGGCCTGCTCCCGCTGACCGCCGGCCACCTCACCCTCGACGGCGTCGACCTGGACCGGCCGGGGCGGCGCGCCTGGACGCCGACGGAGCGCCGGCCGGTCGGCGTCGTCTTCCAGGACTACCTGCTCTTCCCTCACCTCAGCGCGTTGGACAACGTGGCGTTCGGGCCACGGCGGCGCGGTGCCGACCGGCGTGCGGCCCGGGAGACCGCCCGCGCCTGGCTCGACCGGGTCGGCCTGGCCGAGCACGCCCACCGCCGACCCCGGCAGCTCTCGGGCGGGCAGGCGCAGCGGGTCGCACTGGCCCGGGCGCTCGCCGTCGCGCCGACGCTGTTGCTGTTGGACGAGCCGCTCGCCGCGCTCGACGCCGCCACCCGGCTGGACACCCGCGCCGAGCTGCACCGGCACCTGGCCGCGCACCCGGGCGCCACGCTGCTGGTGACGCACGACCCGCTGGACGCCCTGGTGCTGGCCGACCGGCTGGTGATCGTCGAGCGGGGGCGGGTGGTGCAGGAGGGAGACGCGGCCACCGTCACCGCCCGGCCGCGCACCGACTACGTGGCCCGGCTGGTCGGGCTGAACCTGCACCGGGGCCACGCGGACGGGCACCGCGTCCGCGTCGGCGACGGACTGACCCTCACCGTGGCCGACCGGCTCGACGGCGAGGCCTTCGTCGCCTTCCGGCCGTCGGCGGTGGCCCTGCACGCAACGCGGCCCGAGGGCAGCCCGCGCAACACCTGGGCGGCCACCGTGGCCGGGGTGCAGCGGCACGGCGACAACCTGCGGGTGCGGCTGGACGGGCCGATCGGGGTGGCGGCGGACGTCACGCCGGCCGCCGCCGCCCAGCTCGGGCTGGCTCCGGGGCAGCCGGTCTGGGCCGCCGTCAAGGCGACGGAAACCCACGCATACCCCGCAGGCTGAGCTCGCTGTCCCGGTGGCGGGCGAGCACCGTCGGGGCGAGTCTCGTCAGGGCGTGGGGTCGGCGGCCAGCAGGTCGGCGTGGGCGGCGCGCAGCCGGGCGAGGTCGGGGTCGGTGCCAGGCCGGACGCGCCGGTCGAGCTCGGCCCATGCCTCGGCGAGGGCGGCGGTGACCGCGCGCAGCTCGGCGGAGTGTCGCCGGCTGCTCTGCCGGTGCGCCTCGTCGAGCCGCCTGGCCCAGCCGGCGGTCACGGCGGCGAGCCGGTCCGCGTCGGCGCGGGCCTGGGCGGCCGTGCGGGCGGCGGCGGCCGGCACGATCGCGGCGACCGGTCGGGGATCGCCGTCACGGGTGACGACGGTGACGGTGTCGGTCAGCTCGGCCAGCGCGACGAGCTGGGTGAACCGCGTGCGCGCCTCGCGCAGCGGCACCGAGCGCGGCTGGTCGGTGTGCGGGGTGAGAGCGGGAACGGCCATGGATGGATGGTCACCGCCGGGTACGACATTTCCGCCGCCGACGGTCCACCGTGGACCGGGAATGCCGAAATTCCGTGATGCGCCCCGTCGCGGACGGATACGCTGCCCGCCCGGCGCCGCCCCGCAGTCGCGGTGCGGCGGAGCTGCCACCCAGGAGGATGCCATGTCCAGCATCGACGTCCGGACCGTCGACCTGCGGGCGATCAACTCGCTGACCAAGTACCCCTCGATCCCGACCTACCACGCGCTGGACCCCCGCGACGGCGGGCTGCTGGCGGAGTGCGTCGAGTTCACCGGGCCGGTCACCCTCACCGAGAAGATCGACGGGACGAACGCGCGGATCGTGGTGCTGCCCGGCGGCGCGTACCTGATCGGCAGCCGGGAAGAGCTGCTGTACGCGCGGGGCGACCTGATCGGCAACCCGGCGCTCGGCATCGTCGACGCGCTGCGCGACGTGGCCGAGGCGCTGACCGTCGCCGCGGCCGACGACCGGGTCACGGTCTTCTACCTGGAGGTGTACGGCGGCAGGGTGACCGGCGCTTCCCGGCACTACACGGCCAGCCGCCAGGTCGGGCACCGGCTGTTCGACGTGGCGGTGCTGGACGACCCGGCACCGATGCTCGCCTGGCCGGCCCAGCGGATCTCGGCGTGGCGCGACGGCGGCGGCCAGCGTTTCCTCGGCGAGACCGAACTCGTCGAGCGGGCCGACGCGCTGGGGCTGGCGACGGTGCCCCGGCTCGGCACCGTCGCCGCCGAGGAACTGCCCCGCGACATCGACAAGGCCCACGCGTTCCTCGTCGACCACCTGCCACGGACCACGGTGGCCCTGGACGGGCCCGCCGGCCCGTCCGAGGGGCTCGTGCTCCGCGCGGCGGACCGCTCGGCGATCGCCAAGGCACGGTTCCAGGACTACGAGCGCACGCTGAAGCGCCGCGAGCGCCGACGCTGACGCCCGCCACGCGGGCCGCGTGCCCGATCCGGGACCACTGCTCGGCCCGGGCCGGCCCGGGCCGAGGCGATCCGAACGAGGCGGACCAGGGTCGGAGCAGACCCTGCCAGGAGCCAGGGTCCAGGGGCCGAGGCGGGCCCAGGCGAGGCGGGGGCGGGCCCAGGCGAGGCGGGCCGAGGCGGGGGCGGGCCGAGGCGGGGGCGAGGCCAGGGCGGAGGTGAGGCGGGAGGCGGAATTGAGGGCGGAGGCGGGGCGGGAAGGGCGACGGGGACCGATTCGGCCCGCACGCCTGGACAACTACAGTTAACAATCCTAATAATTGTGCATCCGTCGATCCGACGGCCCCTCGTACCGGGAGGTCCGGATGCGCCGCCCCGCCCGAAGACTGCTGCTGGCCGCCGTCGCGGCCCTAGCCACCGCCACCGCCACGACCCTCGTCCTCGCCGCGCCGGCACGCGCCGCCGGCCCGACCGCCACCTTTGTCAAGACCGCCGACTGGGGCACCGGGTGGGAGGGGCGCTACACCGTCACCAACGGCGGCTCGTCGACCATCACCGGCTGGCAGGTCGCCTTCACCCTGCCGACGGGCACCACGCTCGGCTCGTACTGGGACGCCACGGTGACCAGCGTCGGCCAGCGGCACACGTTCACCAACCGCTCGTGGAACGGCACCGTCACCCCCGGCGCATCGGTGTCCTTCGGCTTCCTGGCCACCGGCTCCGGCTCCCCCACCGACTGCACGCTCAACGGCGCACCCTGCCTCGGCGGCACACCCACCGCGCCGCCGACCACCGCACCACCGACCACCGCACCACCGACCACCGCGCCGCCGACCACCGCACCACCGACCACTCCGCCGCCCACCACTCCCCCGACCGGCGGGCTGCCCCGGCACACGCTGATCGGCTACCTGCACGCCAGCTTCGCCAACGGCTCGGGCTACCTGCGGATGGCCGACGTGCCGGCCGACTGGGACATCGTCAACCTCGCCTTCGGCGAGCCCACCACGGCGACCTCGGGCGACATCCGGTTCCAACTCTGCCCGCCCGCCGAGTGCCCCGGCGTCGAGACCGAGGCCGAGTTCGTCGCGGCGATCCGCGCCAGGCAGGCGCAGGGCAAGAAGGTGCTGCTCTCCATCGGCGGGCAGAACGGCCAGGTCCAGCTCACCACGACCGCCGCGCGGGACACCTTCGTCCGGTCGGTGTCGGCCGTCATCGACCGGTACGGTCTGAACGGGCTGGACATCGACTTCGAGGGGCACTCGCTCTACCTGGACGCCGGCGACACCGACTTCCGCAACCCGACCACGCCGGTGGTCGTCAACCTGATCTCCGCGATCCGCACCCTCAAGCAGCGGTACGGGGCCGGCTTCGTGCTCACCATGGCGCCGGAGACGTTCTTCGTCCAGCTCGGCTACCAGTTCTACGGCTCGGGGCCGTGGGGCGGGCAGGACCCGCGCGCCGGGTCGTACCTGCCGGTGATCCACGCGCTGCGCGACGACATCACCGTGCTGCACGTGCAGGACTACAACTCCGGGCCGATCATGGGCCTCGACAACCAGTACCACACCATGGGCAGCGCGGACTTCCACATCGCGATGACGGACATGCTGCTGGCCGGCTTCCCGGTCGCCGGCAACCCCGACCGGTTCTTTCCGCCGCTGCGCGAGGACCAGGTCGCCTTCGGCGCGCCCTCCTCGCCCAGCGCGGGCAACGGGTACCTCGCCCCTGCCGGGGTGCAGGCCGCGGTGACCTGCCTCGTGCACGGGCAGGGCTGCGGGTCGTACGCGCCGCGCAGCGGCACCAACCCGGCGTTCCGAGGGCTGATGACCTGGTCGATCAACTGGGACCGGTTCTACGCCTGGGAGTTCCGCCTGCACCACGGCCCGTTCCTGCGGTCGCTGCCCTGACCCTGCCGGCGTCGTCCGGACGCACCCGGACGACGCCGGCGCCACGCGGTCGCCCGCCGGCCGGAAGCGCGCGCCGGCCCCGCCGCAACCCGCCCCCGAGGGTGAACTGCGTCCGTCCGGCCTGGTCCAGCGGCTGATCACAGCTTGCCACGGGACGGCTGCCGCCCGACCCTCAGCCGCTATACACGCCAGGTATACGCGATGTGTATAGTCGCGGCCATGTCGATCGGACAGACCTTCCTCGGCCTCCTGGAGGCCACCCCACGCCACGGCTACGACATCAAACGCCTCTACGACGAGCGCTTCGGCCACGCCCGGCCGCTCGCGTACGGGCAGGTCTACGCCACCCTCTCCCGACTGCTGCGCAGCGGCCTGGTCGAGGTGGAGGCGGTCGAGCCCGGCGAGGGCCCGGAGCGCAAGCGGTACGCGATCACCGACGCCGGCGTCACCGACGTGGAGCAGTGGCTGGCCCGCGCGGAGAAGCCCGAGCCGTACCTGCAGAGCGTCCTCTACACCAAGGTGGTGCTGGCCCTGCTCACCGGCCGCTCCGCCGCCGACCTGCTCGACGTGCAGCGCGGCGAGCACCTGCGGATGATGCGCGAGCTGACCCGCCGCAAGCGCGACGGCGACCTCGCCGAGCAGCTCATCTGCGACCACGCCCTGTTCCACCTCGAGGCCGACCTGCGCTGGCTGGAGCTGACCGCCGCCCGCCTCGACGAGCTCGCCGCGACGGTGCGGTCGTGAACGCGCCGCTGCTGGTCGCCGAGGACCTGCACCGCAGCTTCGGCCCGACCCGGGCGCTCGCCGGCGCCAGCCTGCGCGTGCACCCCGGCGAGGTGCTGGCCGTCATGGGCTCCTCGGGCTCCGGCAAGTCCACCCTGCTGCACTGTCTCGCCGGCATCGTCCGGCCCGACTCCGGCCGCGTGCTCTACGCCGGCCGTGACCTGGCCGCTTCCACCGACGCCGAGCGCAGCGCGCTGCGCCGCGAGGAGTTCGGTTTCGTCTTCCAGTTCGGCCAGCTCGTGCCCGAACTGACCTGCCTGGAGAACGTGGCGCTGCCGCTGCGGCTGGACCGGGTCGGCCGGCGCGAGGCCGAGCGGCGGGCCGCCGAGTGGCTGGACCGCCTGGAGGTCGCCGAGGTGGCCGGCAAGCGGCCCGGCGAGGTCTCAGGCGGGCAGGGGCAGCGGGTGGCGGTCGCCCGGGCGCTGGTCACCCGCCCCCGGGTGGTCTTCGCCGACGAGCCGACCGGCGCGCTCGACTCGCTCAACGGCGAGCGGGTGATGCGGCTGCTCACGGGCGCCGCCCGGGAGACCGGCGCGGCCGTGGTGCTGGTGACGCACGAGGCGCGCGTGGCCGCGTACTCCGATCGGGAGGTGGTGGTGCGCGACGGCCGCACCCGCGACCTGGAGGTCGCCGCGTGACGCGCCTGCGCCACGGCGCGGCGGACCTCGCGATGGGCGCGCGGATGGCCTTCACCGGCGGCCGGGACGGGTGGCTGCGGGCCGTGCTCACCGCGGTCGGCGTCGGCGTCGGGGTGGCGATGCTCCTGCTCGCCGCCGCCGTGCCCGGCGCGCTGGACGCCCGCGAGGCGCGCGGCGACGCCCGCGACGACCTGCGGATGGGCGAGCCGATCCCCGCCGCCGCGAACACCCTGCTGGTCCGCTACGCCGACACGGAGTTCCGGGGGCAGCCGGTGCGCGGCCGGGTGCTGCGACCCGAGGGCCCGGCGGCGCCCGCACCGCCGGGCGTGGCGGCGCTGCCCCGCGCGGGCGAGGTGGTCGTCTCCCCCGCGCTGCGGGACCTGCTCGACTCCGCCGACGGCGCGCTGCTCACGCCCCGGTTGGGCGGAGCCCGCGTCACCGGGATCATCGGCGACGAGGGCCTGGCGGGCCCCCGCGAGCTGGCCTTCTACCTGGGCAGCGACCGGTTGAGCGTGGCGGACGGCGCGACCCGGCTCGACGCGTTCGGCGGCGGGCTGCCCGGTGAGCCGTTCGGGCCCGTGCTGATGGTGCTGGTGGTCGTCATCTTCGTGGTCCTGCTGTTGCCCATCGCGGTGTTCCTCGGCGCGGCGGTGCGCTTCGGCGGCGAGCGGCGCGACCGGCGGCTGGCCGCGCTGCGGCTGGTCGGCGCCGACGCCGCGATGGTCCGCCGGATCGCCGCCGGGGAGGCCGCCGCCGGCGCGTTGCTCGGCGTCGCGGCCGGCGGCGTGTTCTTCGCGCTCGGCCGGCAGGTGGTGCCGCTGGTCACCCTGATGGACCTCAGCGTGTACGCGGGCGACGTTCGCCCGCCGCTGCCGCTGGTCGCCGCCGTGGTGGTGGCGGTGCTGGCGCTCGCCGTCGTGGTGACGCTGGTGTCGATGCGTGCCGTGCTGATCGAGCCGCTCGGGGTGACCCGGCGGGCGACGCCGGTGCGCCGGCGGTTGGCGTGGCGGCTGCTGTTGCCGGCCGCCGGGCTCGGCCTGCTGCTGGCCGGCGCCGCCGACGTCGCGCCGCTGGGCGCCGAGCGGCAGACCGCGGCCGGCGCGGTGCTGCTGCTGGTCGGCGTGGTCACCCTGCTGCCGTGGCTGACCGACCTGCTGGTACGCCGGCTGCGCGGTGGCCCGGTGTCGTGGCAGCTCGCGGTGCGCCGCATCCAGCTCGACAGCGCCGCCTCGGCGCGCCTGGTCAACGGCATCGCGGTCGCGGTGGCGGGCACCATCGGGCTGCAGATGCTCTTCGCCGGCGTCGCCGACCGGTTCACCTTCGACACCGGGCAGGACACCTCCCGGGGGCAGGTGCAGGTGCAGTTCCCGGCCGGCGCGGGCGCCGCCGCCGCGCTGGACCGGCTGGCCGCCGCGCCCGGCGTCACCCGCAGCAACACCACCCTGGTGACCGTGGTCGGGGTCACCGGCAGCGACAGCCACGCCGACCTGCGGATCGGTGACTGCGCCGAGCTGGCCGACTTCGCGCTGATCGACCGGTGCGCCGACGGCGACGTCTTCCTGGTGCGGGACGACACGGCCCCGCAGACGGGCATCGGTCCGGGCGCGACCGTCACGGTGCCGGACGTCGCCGGGTCGGTCTGGACGGTCCCCCGGGACGCACGGGAGGCGCCGATCCGCGCCGACCCCGCCGGCCACCGGCAGACCACCGTGCTCGCCACGCCCGGCGCGGCCGACGCCGCCCGGCTGGGCCCGCTGCGCGGTGACGCGTACCTGCGGCTCGCGCCGGACCGGCCGGACGCCGTGGAGCACGTCCGCAACGTCGCCGCCGCGGCCGACCCGTTCTCCTCGGTCCTCACCCTGACCGAGACCAGGCAGGCCGACAGGTTCGTCAACATCACGCGCGGCCTCTACATCGGCGCGGTGGTCACCCTGCTGCTGATCGGGGCCAGCATGCTGATCGGCGTGCTGGAGCAGCTCCGGGAACGCCGTCGGCTGCTGGCGATGCTGGTCGCGGTGGGCACCCGGCGCGGCACGCTGAGCTGGTCGGTGCTGTGGCAGACCGCCGTGCCGGTGGTGATCGGGCTCGTCCTGGCGGTCGCCTTCGGGCTGGGGCTGGGCGCGGTGCTGCTGCGCATGGTGCAGGTCCCGGTCACGGTCGCCTGGCCGGCGCTCGGCATCTCCACCGCCCTCGGCGCGGCGGTGATGCTGCTGGTCACCGGGCTCAGCCTGCCGACGCTGTGGCGACTGACCCGGCCGGACGGCATCCGCACCGAGTGATCCCTGGCGTGCCCGGGTCACGGCATTCGCACGAGGCATGCCGTGACCCGGCCGGGCGGCATCCGCACCGGGTGGACCGTGGCCCGCTCCGGCCGGCAACCGGGTCAGGTCAGCCGTGGCCCGGCCGGAACGCGTCCGCACCGGCCGGGCCACGGCGCCCTGACGGGCCGGCGGTCGTGCGGGGCCGGTTCAGGTCGGCGGGGGCGGCGGCTCGACGCGGGCGAGCAGCTCGGCCAGGTGCACGGCTCGGACGGCCGACCGACGCCGGCGCAGCCCGGTGCGCAACTGCCGTAGGCACCCCGGGTTGACGGCCACCACCAGGTCCACCCCGGCGGCCTCGATCTCGTCGAGCTTCGCGTCCAGGATCCGCCGCGACTCCCTGGGCCGCAGCAGCGAGTACGTGCCGGCGGCCCCGCAGCAGGCGGCCGCCGAGGGCAGCTCGACGTAGTCGGCGACCTGGCGCAGCAGCGCCCGCGGCTCGGCGAAGACACCGAGGCCGTTGCGCAGGTGGCAGGAGTCCTGGAGGGCCACCCGGGCGCGTCGACCGGCCACCCGCAGCTCGACGCCGGCGGGCCGGGCGGCGAGCCAGGTGGACAGTTCCCGCACCCGGTCCCGGCCCAGCACCGAGGCGAGGTGCGCCGCGCAGCCGCCGGAGGTGGTGACGATCGTGCCCGGCAGCTCCGCGCCGAGGCGCCGGGCCATCCGCTCGCCACCGGCCAGGTCGCCGTTGTGCGCGTGCAGCGCGCCGCAGCAGCCCTGCGCGGTCGGTGCCGCCAGCGCCGGGTCGAGGGCCCGCGCGGCCCGGCTGACCGCCGGGAAGAGAACCCGCTCGAAGCAGCCGAGCATCAACTGCGCCTCCGGCCCGGACACGTTGGCGCCGACCGGACCACCGGTCGCCGCCGGTGCCGCCACAGTGGGAGCGGGACCGCCGGCGGTCCGCGCGACGGGCGGGGTGGCCGGGGGAACCGGCGGTGCGGGTGACGATGGAGCTGACGCCGGTGACGACGCGGGCCACGCGGCCGATGCGGGTGACGACGCGGCCGGCGGGGTGGCGGCCGGGCCGTGGGCGGCGCGGCGGAGCAGGCCGAGCAGGCGCAGCAGCCGGCGCTGCTCGGCGAACAGCATCAGCGCACGCGCGAGCAGCGGCCGTCGCCGGCCGCGCCACTGGTGCACCCGCCACTGCTCCAGCAGGCTGCCGTACTCGACGCCGGCCGGACAGACCGGCTCGCAGGCGCGGCAGCCCAGGCAGAACGAGGACTGCTCGGCCAGCGTGTCGTCGTCCGGAGGCAGGGTGCCGTCCTGCAACGCCCGCATCAGCGTGATCCGGCCGCGCGGCGAGGACGCCTCGTCGCCGGTCATCGCGTACGTGGGGCAGGCCGGCAGGCAGAAGCCGCAGGAGATGCAGCGGGACAACTGCTCCGGCTCGAACACGTCGCCCGTCATGAACCCAGCTTTCCGGGGTTGAGGATGCCCGCCGGGTCGAAGGCGGTCTTGATCCGCCGCAGCAGGGCGAGCTGGTCGTCGCCGAGCCGGGCGGCCAGGAACGGCAGCTTGGCCGCGCCGACCCCGTGCTCGCCGGTGATGGTGCCGCCGAGGTCGAGGGCGGCGGCGAAGACGTCGGCGAAGGCCGCCTCGGCGCGGCGTACGGCGTCGTGGTCGTCGGCGGAGTCGAGGACGCAGGTGGGGTGCAGGTTGCCGTCCCCGGCGTGGCCGAAGGTGGCGATGGCGACGCCGTGCCGGTCGGCGATCGCGTCGATCCGGTCGACCATCTCGGCGATCCTCGGCCGGGGCACGGTCGCGTCCTCCAGGATGGTCACCCCGCCCCGGCGGGACAGGGCCGGCAACGCGCAGCGGCGCGCGGCCAGCAGCGCCTCGGCCTGGGCGACCTCGCGGGCGGTGGTGACCTCCACCGCGCCGGCCTCGACGCAGGCCGCGCCGATGCGGTCCAGGTGGGTGGCGACCAGGTCCGGCGGGCCGTCGTCGCCGAAGAGCAGCAGCGCCCCGGCGTCGGCGCGCAGCCCCAGGTGGGCGAAGTCCTCGACCGCCGTGATGCAGGCCCGGTCGAGGAACTCCAGGGTCGCCGGGACCACGCCGGCCCGGATCACGCGGGCGACGGCCTGCCCCGCCTCGGCGAGCGTCGGGAAGTACGCCACCCCGGTGTTGGTCGCCGCCGGGGCGGGCAGCAGTGCCACGGTCGCCTCGGTGATCACCGCGAGGGTGCCCTCGGAGCCGGTGAGCAGCCGGGTCAGGTCGTAGCCGGCGACGTCCTTCCACAGCCGGCCGCCGGTGCGGATCACCTCGCCGGTGGGCAGCACCGCCTCCAGACCGAGCACGTAGTTGCGGGTCACGCCGTACTTCAGGCCGCGCAGTCCGCCGGCGCAGGTGGCGATGGTGCCGCCGACGGTGGCGACGGTGCGGCTGCCCGGGTCGGGCGCCCAGAGCAGGCCCCGCGCCGCGGCGGCGTCGGCCAGCGCGGCGCTGGTCACGCCGGGCTGCACCCGGGCGAGCAGTTCGTCGGCGCTGACCTCCAGGACGGCGTCGAGCCGGGTCAGCACCAGGACGATCCCGCCGCGCAGCGGCACCGTCGCCGCGCACAGGTTGGAGCCGGCGCCGCGCGGCACCACCGGGACCCGGTGCCGGGTGGCCAGGGCCAGCACGGCGGCGACCTCGGCCGTGTCGGCCGGGAACACCACCGCGTCGGGCCGGTGGGAGAAGAGCGGTGTGGCGTCCCGGGCGTACGCCACCAGGTCGCCGGCCGCGTCGTGCACGTGCGACGGGCCGACGATGCCGCGCAGCTCGGCGAGGACGGTCGCGGACAGCGCCATGCCAGCCCTTCCCGGCGCGCCGGTCGCGCCCGTAGATTTCTTCCGGCTGCCGACCGATGCCCGGCGACAGTTTTCAACCGGATCATAGAGAGCCGGGCCGGCCAGGTGAAGACGCCGCCGTGGCCGGCGGTTCCGACGGCCCCGCGCCGACCGGGCCCGGCGAGCCGGTGGGGACCCCGACCGCCGTCAGGCGACGTGGCGCAGGTAGCCGGCGAGCGAGGCGTCCAGCACCTCACGGCCGGGGCGCGCCCACACCTCGGCGGAGAAGACCTCCACCTCGACCGGCCCGGTGTAGCCGGCCGCGTCGACGGCCTCCCGCAGGCGGCGCAGCTCGATGCAGCCGTCGCCGGGCAGCGCCCGACCGAGCAGCACCCCCTCGGGCAGCGGGGTGACCCAGTCGCAGACCTGGAAGGCGGCGATCCGCGCCCCGGCACGGGCGATCTGCGCGTACACGGTGTCGTCCCACCACACGTGGTACGCGTCGACCACCACGCCGACGACGCCCGGGTCGAACCGTTCGGCGATGTCGAGCGCCTGGCCGAGGGTGGACACCACGCAGCGGTCGGCGCAGAACATCGGGTGCAGCGGCTCGATCGCCAGGGTCACCCCGGCCGCCGCGGCGTGCGGGGCCAGCTCGGCGATCGCGTCGGCGACCCGGCGGCGGGCGTCGTCGACGTCGCGGCTGCCCGGCGGCAGCCCGCCGGAGACCAGCACCAGCACCGGCGCGCCGAGGGCGGCGGCCTCCTCGACGGCGCGCAGGTTGTCGTCCCGCCAGTCGTCGGCGGTGAAGAACCCGCCCCGGCACAGCGAGGTGACCGCGAGGCCGGCGTCGCGGACCAGCCCGGCGGCGCGGGCCAGCCCGTGCGCGGCCACCGGCTCGCGCCACAGCCCGATCCCGGGCACCCCCGCCTCGACGCAGCCGGCGACCACCTCGGGCAGCGGCCAGTGCTGCGCGGTGGCCTGGTTGAACGAGAACCGCCGCAGGGCGTCCGCTCGCCGTGGACCGACCGCCCCCGCCGGATCAGCCGCACCCGCCGGGCCGACCGCGGTCACCGGGTCACCCCCGCGACGGTGAAGAAGGCACGGGCGCGGGCGGCGGCCAGGTCGGCGTCGGGCAGCAGCCCGGCCGCGTCGGCGAGGGTGAGCAGGGTCGCCAGGTGCGCGGGCGAGCGGCCGGACTGCGCCCCGCCGACCATCGTGAAGTGCTCCTGGTGGCCGGCGAGCCAGGCCAGGAAGACGATCCCGGTCTTGTAGTGCCAGGTGGGCGCCGCGAAGAGGTGCCGGGCCAGCGGCACGGTCGGCGCGAACATCTCGTCGTACGCCGCCAGGTCGCCCCGGTCCAGCGCGGCCAGCGCGGCGGCGGCGGCCGGGGCGATCGCGGCGAACACCCCGAGCAGCGCGTCGGAGTGGCCGGCGGCGTCGCCCCGGATCAACTCGGGATAGTGGAAGTCGTCGCCGGTGTAGAGGCGTACCCCCGCCGGCAGCCGGCGGCGCAGCGCCACCTCGCGGCCGGCGTCGAGCAGCGACACCTTGATCCCGTCCACCCGGCCGGCGTGGGCCTCGACCAGCTCGACGACGGTGTCGGCGGCCCGGTCCAGGTCAGCCGAGCCCCAGTAGCCGGTCAGCGCCGGGTCGAACATCGGGCCGAGCCAGTGCAGCACCACCGGCTGGTCGGCGGCGGCCAGCAGCTCCGCGTACACCCGCAGGTAGTCCTCGGGGCCGCTGGCGGCGGCGGCCAGGTGACGGCTGCACATCAGCACCGGGCGGGCGCCGGCGGCCTGCACGTCGTCGAGCTGCTCGCGGTAGGCGCGGGTGACCTCGGCGAGGGTGGCCGGGCCCGGCGGGAGCTGGTCGGTGTTGACCCCGGCGACGATCCGGCCGCCGGCCGCGCGGGCCTCGGCGGCGCTGCGCCGGACCAGCTCCCGGGTCGCCGGGTAGTCCAGGCCCATGCCGCGCTGGGCGGTGTCCATCGCCTCGGCCACCCCGAAGCCGTACGACCACAGGTGGTGCCGGAACGCCAGGGTGCGGTCCCAGTCGAGGGCGGCCGGGGCGCCCGGGACGTTCTCGGCGGTCGGGTCGGCGACCACGTGCGCGGCGGCGTACGCGATCCGGCTGGCCGGCGGACCGGCGGGGCGCGGGAAGCCGGCGCCCCCGGTCAGCCGGTGCCGCCGCCCGCCCGGCAGCGACACCTCCGTCCCGACGGTGGCGGGCGCGCTCACAGCTCCAGCTCCGGGACGTCGAGCCGGGCGCCCTCGCGGGCCGAGCGCAGGCCCAGCTCGGCCAGCTGCACGCCGCGCGCGCCGGCCAGGAAGTCCCACGGGAACGGCTCGTCGGCGACGACGTGCCGCAGGAACGCCTCCCACTGCACCTTGAAGCCGTTGTCGAACTCCTCGTTGTCCGGCACCTCGGTCCACTGCGCCCGGAAGTCCTCGGTGACCGGCAGGTCCGGGTTCCACACCGGCTTCGGGGTGACCGCCCGGTGCTGCACGCGGCAGCCGCGCAGGCCGGCGACCGCGCTGCCCTCGGTGCCGTCGACCTGGAACTCGACGAGCTCGTCGCGGTGCACCCGGACGCACCAGGAGGAGTTGAGCTGGGCCACCACGCCGCCGTCGAGCTCGAAGATGCCGTACGCGGCGTCGTCGGCGGTCGCCGGGTAGGCCCGCCCGGCCTCGTCCACCCGCTGCGGGACGTGGGTGGCGGTGACGCAGGAGACCGTCCGCACCCGGCCGAAGAGCTCCTCCAGCACGTAGTGCCAGTGCGGGAACATGTCCACGACGATGCCGCCGCCGTCCTCGGCCCGGTAGTTCCAGGACGGGCGCTGGGCGGGCTGCCAGTCGCCCTCGAACACCCAGTAGCCGAACTCGCCGCGTACCGACAGGATCCGGCCGAAGAAGCCGCCGTCGACGAGCCGCTTGAGCTTGCGCAGCCCGGGCAGGAAGAGCTTGTCCTGCACCACCCCGGTCCGGACCCCCGCCGCGCGGGCCGCGCGGGCCAGGTCGAGCGCGCCGACGGTGTCCTCGGCCAGCGGCTTCTCGGTGTAGATGTGCTTGCCGGCCTCGATGGCCCGGCGGATCGCCTTCTCCCGCTGCTGGGTGACCTGCGCGTCGAAGTAGACCTCCACGTCGTCGCGGGCCAGCGCGGCGGTCAGGTCGGTGGTCCAGTCGGTCAGCCCGTGCCGCTCGGCGACCTCGCGCAGCCTGGCCTCACTGCGGCCGACCAGTACGGGTTCGGGCCAGACGGTCGTGCCGTCGGCCAGCGGCACGCCGCCCTGCTCGCGGATGGCGAGCAGGGAACGCACCAGGTGTTGGCGGTAGCCCATCCGGCCGGTGACGCCGTTGACGATGATGCCGATCGACCTGCGGGTCATGGTGACTCCTTCCCTCCGCGGGGCGGCCTCCGGCCTGCGACGGCGGCGGACGGCGGCCCCTCCTCCACGCCCGCGCCGTCGTCGCGGGGACCGGCGGGTCGGGGCGTCAGGCAAACGCTTTCCCGGGCAGCGTAGGGAACCGTCGTCGGCCAGGCAAGGGCTTTCCTCGCCGCGCTTCCGGCCGCCCGTCGCGAGCGGCCGGAACGACGCGGGGCAGCGCGGCGGGAAAGGCCTTTCTCTGCGGTACGGTGTGTCGGTCGGCCGGCGATGCGGGGGCGCGGCCGTCGAGTGCGACCGAGGGGGGCGGCAGTGGCGACCCTGTCCGACGTGGCCCGGCGGGCGGGGGTCTCGCCCGCGACCGCCTCACGGGTGATCAACGGCAGCAGCAAGCCGGTCACCGACGAGCTGCGTGAGCGGGTGCTGCGGGCCGTCGCCGAGCTGCGGTACGTGCCGAACGCGCACGCCCAGCTCCTGGCCCGCGCGCACCGCACGGCGGTGGGCGTCATCGTGCACGACGTCTCCGACCCGTACTTCGCCGAGATCACCCGGGGGCTGCAACGGGTCGCCACCGACCGGGGGCGGCTGCTGATGATCTGCAACAGCTACCGCGACCCGGAGCGCGAGCTGGAGTACGTCGAGCTGCTGCGCGGCCAGCAGGTCGCCGCGATCATCCTGGCCGGCTCCGGCTACCACGACGCCGAGTTCACCCGCCTGCTCAACGACAAGCTCGCCGCGTACGAGGCGACCGGCGGCCGGGTGGCGGTCATCGGCCGGCACGAGCACTCCGGCGACGCGGTGATGCCGGACAATCGCGCCGGCGGCCGGTTGATCGGCACGGAGCTGTGCGAGCTGGGCCACCGGGCGATCGGCGTGGTGGCCGGGCCGGCGGTGCTCACCACCACCACCGACCGCCTCGCCGGGCTGCGGGAGGCCCTCGCCGCGTACGGGCGCAGCCTGCCCGAGCACCGCCTCCGCCACGCCGAGTTCGACCGCGACGGGGGCGCCGCCGCGACCGCCGCCCTGCTCGACGCCGATCCGGAGCTGACCGCCGTGGTGGCGCTCAACGACTCGATGGCGATCGGCGCGCTGGCGACCCTGCGCGCCCGCTCGGTGGCCGTGCCGGGGCAGGTGTCGGTCGTCGGCTTCGACGACATGCCCATCGCCCGGGACGTGACCCCCGCGTTGACGACCGTGCGGCTGCCGCTGGTCGAGATGGGCGTCCGCGCCATGTCGCTGGCCCTCGACCCCGGCGCGCCCTCGCCCCGGGTCGAGGTGCTCCCCGCCGAGGTGGTGCGCCGCGACAGCGCCGGTTCGGCGCCCGAGGTCACCCCGGTGCGCCCCCGACCGGCCGCAACCGCCGCGCCGACCGGCTCCCGGCCGCCGCGAGCCAGCGACGGGGCTCGGCCATCGCGGCCGACCGCCCGCCCGCCAGCGTCGTGAGGTCCTCCGCCGCCACGACCGGGGGCGGCGGGGGCGCGGCCACCTCGCCGGCCACCAGGTGGACCGGGACGCCGGCGGCGCGCGCGACGTCCAGCACGTGCCCGACGAGCTTGCCCCGGGTGGACTGGTCGTCGAAGCGGCCCTCGCCGGTGAGCACCAGGTCGGCGTCGGCGAGCGCGGCCGGCAGCCCGGCGACCTCGGCGATCGTCGCGGCGCCGGCGACCAGGTCGGCCCCCCAGGCGGCGGCGAGCCCGTAGCCGGTGCCGCCGGCAGCCCCGGCGCCGGGCTGGTCGGGCCGGCCGCCCAGCAACTCCGCCAGCCGGCGCAGCCCCGCCTCCAGCCGGTGGACGTCCCCGGCGGAGGCGCCCTTCTGCGGAGCGAACTGACGGGCGGCCCCGGCCGGCCCGAGCAGCGGCGCGGTCACGTCGACCAGGCAGGTCACCCCGCCGGGCGGGGGCGGCGGCAGCCCGGCGAGGTCGACCGAGGCCAGTCGGGACAGGGCGCCGCCACCGGGCGGCAGGTCGCGGCCCTCGGCGTCGCGCAGCCGTACGCCCAACGCCCGCAGCGCGCCGGCGCCCCCGTCGGTGCTCGCGGAGCCGCCGAGGGCGACCAGCAGCCGGCGGGTGGCCGGGTCGGCCAGCGCGGCGGCCGTCAGCTCGCCGGTGCCGTGGGTGCCCGCGCCCAGGGCGTCGGGCCGGGCCGCCAGCGGCAGGCCGCTGGCGGCGGCGAGCTCGACGACGGCCGTGCCGTCGGGCAACAGCAGCCAACCCGCGCGCACGGGTCGGCCGTCCGGCCCGGTCACCTGGGCCGGCCGCCAGCGGGCCCCGGGATGCGCCGCGGCGAGCACGGCGCAGCTCCCCTCGCCCCCGTCGGCCAGCGGCAGCAGCCGGACCTCGTCGTCGGGCCGCTCCCGCCGCCAGCCCTCGGCGACGGCGGCCGCCGCGTCCCGCGCCGGGACGCTGCCCTTGAACGAGTCGGGGGCGACCACCACCCGCATCCGCACCGCTCCCCCTCCCCCGCCGAGCCCGGCCACCGGCCCGGCGGTCCGCGCGCCACGCGGCCGTCCCGCCCCCGCGCCACGAGACGGGAAAGCGCTTGCCCACGCAGTCTAGGGAGGCGGCCACGAGTCGGCAACGGCCGTGCCGGTGAGGACGCTCCGGTCGGCTCGGCCCGCACTAGATGATGAAGTGGGTCCAGTAGGCGAGCCAGACGACGAAGAGCGCCCCCTGCAGGAGCGCGAGGGCGGCGGTCAGCCAGGCGTCGGCGGTGGCGTGCCGGGCCCAGCGGGCCAGCACCAGGCCGACCGGAAACACGGCGAGCAGGTAGCGCAGCAGGCTCTTGTAGACCGGCGGACCCATCGACAGCGGCACCAGGACCATGATCAGCCCGTACGCGAGATAGGGCAGCCCGAGCCGGCGCGCGCCCGCGAGCAGGACCACCAGCACCACGACGGCGACCCACACCCGCAGGGCGTCCCGGGTCGGGGCGTCGGTCAGGCCGTGCCACAGCACCGCGAGCGGGTTCTGCACGGAGATGCCCCAGCCCTTCTCCTGGGCGTGCTTGTAGGCGAACCAGTCGCCGCTCTGCCACCGGCAGAACGCCATGAAGCTCAGCCAGCCGGCGGGCACCAGCACCAGCGGCCACCCGACGCGGACGTACGTCCACAGCGCGCGCGGGCCCGCCCGGTAGCCGTGCTGCCGCAGCAGCACCAGGGCCAGCGGGAGCACCACGAAGAACCCGACCGAGCGGCTCAGCGCCAGGAAGAACCCCACGACGCCGACCAGCAGCCACCGGCGTCGCTCGGCGTAGTGGAAGGCGGCGAGCGCCAGGCAGAGGAAGAGCGACTCGGTCAACGCCGCCTGGAACAGGAACGCCGCCGGCAGCAGCACCAGGTAGCGCACGAACCGGCGGGCCGACGCGTCGTCGCCGAGCAGCCGCTCGCCCAGCCGGTGGGCGTAGAAAAGCATCAGCAGGAAGGCGACGTTGGCGACGAGCAGCAGCGCCAGCGCGGTGTCCCCACCCAGCAGCGGGGCCAGCGGCCGGGCCAGGAACGGATAGAGCAGGGGGAAGCCGAAGTCCCGCCACGGTTCGTCGAGCGGGAGCCGGGCCAGGTGGTCGTAGAGGAACGAGTCCCACGCGAACCAGAGGTGCAGCCAGCGGCGCCCGGAGATCGCCCGCTGCTGCTCGCGCATCGTCGTCTCGTCCGGCGGCGGCGCCCACGGCACCTCGTCGAAGGCGCTCAGCGCGAGCACCCCGACCCCGCTGAGCACGACCTTCGTACCGACGAAGACGCCCACCACGAACAGCCACGGCGCCGGCACCCGGCCGGCGGCCCGCGCGGCGGCGCGCCGCAGGTCGTCGCCGCGCCCGGCGAGCCCGGCGGACAGGCGCGCGGCGCGCCGCCGTCCCTGCCCGACGGCCCGCCACCTGTGCATCAGTACGTCTCCCGATCCGGCCGCCCGAACGGTGCCACATCCCCGTTCCGCGCCGGTTGACACGTCGCCGCCGGCGCGGCGGTGCGACCGCGCCGGGTGCCCGGCGCCGCCCCGTCGGCGGGCGCCGGGGCACGGAAGGCGGATCCGGGTGAGATCCCGCCGATGACGGGTAAGCGGGCCGCCTCCGGCAGACGGAAGCAGGGAGCGGTACGGCATGGGCGAAGAGCGCGGCACGGTGGTCATCGGTGCGGGGCCGGCGGGCCTGACGGCGGCGTACGAACTGCTCCGGCGAGGCGCCCCCGTCCGGGTCTTCGAGGCCGACGACGTGGTGGGCGGGATCAGCCGCACCGTCGAGCGGGACGGGTGGCGATTCGACATCGGCGGGCACCGCTTCTTCACCAAGGTGGCCCGGGTCGAGGAGTTCTGGCACGAGATCCTGCCCGACGAGGATTTCCTGCTGCGGCCCCGGATGAGTCGGATCTACTACCGCGGCGCGCTGTTCGACTACCCGCTGAGCGCCGCGAACGCCCTGCGCAACCTCGGGCTCCGGGAGGCCGCGCTGTGCATGGGCTCGTACGCGCGCGCCCGGCTGCGCCCGCCGAAGGACCAGTCGCACTTCGAGGGCTGGGTCTCGGCCCGGTTCGGCTGGCGGCTGTACTCGATGTTCTTCAAGACGTACACGGAGAAGGTCTGGGGCATGCCGGCCGACCGGTTGCAGGCCGACTGGGCCGCGCAGCGGATCAAGAACCTGTCCCTGGCCAAGGCGGTCCGCAACGCCGTGCTGCCCCGCCGCAACCGCAAGGACGTGACGAGCCTGATCGAGGAGTTCCAGTACCCGAGGCTCGGCCCGGGGATGATGTGGGAACGCTGCGCCGAGGAGGTCCGCCGGCGCGGCGGCCGGGTGGAGACGGGCAGTTGGGTGACCGCCGTGCACCGCGACCCGGAGCAGCGCCGGGCGGTCGCCGTCACCGTCGGCGGGGCGGGCGGGCAGCGCACCGAGCCCGCCGAGCACGTCGTCTCCTCGATGCCGATCTCGGAGCTGGTGGCCGCGCTGCGCCCGGCCGCCCCGCCGGAGGTGCTGGCCGCCGCGGCCGACCTGCGGTACCGGGACTTCCTGACCGTCGCGCTGGTGGTCCCGGAGGAGTTCTCGTTCCCCGACAACTGGATCTACGTGCACGACCCGGCGGTGAAGGTCGGCCGGATCCAGAACTTCGGCTCCTGGTCGCCGCACCTGGTCAAGGACGGCCGCACCTGCCTCGGCCTGGAGTACTTCGTCTTCGAGGACGACGAGACCTGGCGCACGCCGGACGCCGAGCTGGTCGCCGCCGCGACGGCCGAGCTGGAGCGGCTCGGCCTGGTCCGGCCGGGCGTCGTCGAGGCCGGGTACGTGGTGCGGATGCCGAAGGCGTACCCGGTCTACGACGAGCGCTACCAGCGCAACGTCGACGTGATCCGCCGGTGGCTGGCGCGCGAGGTGCCCAACGTGCACCCGGTCGGGCGCAACGGCATGCACCGCTACAACAACCAGGACCACTCGATGCTGACGGCGATGCTGACCGCCGAGAACATCGCCTGCGGCACGAACCACGACGTCTGGTCGGTCAACGTGGAGCAGGACTACCACGAGGAGTCGAGCCACGACGGGGACGGCCACCGGGGCACCGGCCGGGACGCCCCGATCGTGCCGGCCCGGCCCACCGCCCCGGCCGGCGCCACCCTCGACGGTGCCGTCCGGCCCGAACGCCCGGCCCAGGTACGCCTCGGCTGAGCCCGTCCCGTACGCCGGGGCGCACAACCGGCGGCGGAGGCCCGCCCAGCCGTCGGTCTGCGAGAGCGGATGCCGGCGGCCACCGACCTGCCAGCAATGTCGCGTGACGTAGACCACTTGTCCTGGCTTCGCCCGCACCCCCCTGTCAAGATTTTCTGACAGGGGGGTGTCAGCGTTTCCTGACACCCAGGAAGGTTGCAGGAGATGGACGGGACGCAGCCGAACGGCGATGAACTGCTCGCTGCGCTCACCGCGCTCGCGAGTCCGCACCGGCTGCGGATCATCGCTGCGCTCGCCGAGGGCCGCAGCTACGTCAGCGAGCTGGCACGGCGGCTGGAGATGAACCGACCCCTGCTCTACATGCACCTGCAGCGCCTGGAGGCCGCCGGGCTCGTCGCCGGTTCGTTGGAGACGACGCCCGACGGCAACTCGGTGAAGTGGTTCGAGGTCGTTCCCTTCGCGCTGACGCTGACTCCCGCGACGGTCGCGACGGCCGTACCGACATTGGAAGCCGGTGGCACCGGAAAGGACAAGAAGTGAGCACGACGGCAGCAGCCGAGGGCGACATCGCCCAGATCGGCATCGTCACGTCGACGGTGATGGTGATCGCCCTGGTGGCGATCGTGGCATTCGTGGCGCTCGGCGTCTACCGCGCCAGACACTCGGCAGCCCGGGAGGCGCACTACCGCGGCCTCGCCGAACAGGCCAGCGTCACACAGGCCCGGTCGGCCGAGAGCGCCCAGCAGACGGTCGCGGAGCTGAAGGGCCTGCGGTCGGACGTCCGGGCCACCCGCACGGAGCTGGCGCAGGTCAGGGAGCGCCTGACCGAACTGGAGCGGCTGCTCAGCCAGATCGGATGAGCCAGCGATCCACGAAGGAAGAGAAGATGAGACCTCAGCTACGCCGGTTCGCGGTGGCGCTGGCCGCGGTCGGCGCTCTGGCGATCACCAGCGGCCCGCCCGCGAGCGCGGCCGGCGACGAGACCGACCGCGTGCGGACATACCTGGACCACTACCGAAAGACCAACCACATACCCGGGCTCGCGGCGGCCGTGGTGCGCGGGGACCGGGTCGTGCAGGAACACCTCGCCGGGGTGGCGGGCGACGGCACACCGGTGACCGCGCAGACACCCTTCCTGTACGGCTCGGTAAGCAAGCCGTTCACCGCGTTGGCGGTGCTGCAACTGGCCGAGGACGGCCGGATAAGCCTGGACGCGCCGGCTCGTGTACACCTCCCCTGGCTGCGGCTCAGCGACGAGGCGGCGACCGCGCGCGTCACCGTCCGACAACTGCTCACCCACACCAGCGGCCTGCCCGAGGTGATCACCGCGGGTCTGACGGACCGCTACGACAACGCACCGGGCGGAGTCGCCCGGGCGGTCCGGGACCTCGCCGACGTGCCGCTGGCCGGGCAGCCGGGCAGCGAGCACCGGTACAGCGACGCCAACTACATGGTGCTCGGTGCGCTCGTGGAGGAGGTGACGGGTCGCCCCTTCGCCGAGCACCTGCGTCGCAGCGTGCTGGATCCCCTGCGGATGCGGCAGGCCGCGGCCACCGCCGCCGACGCGGAGCGCCTGGGTCTGCCCGCCGGCCATCGCCGCTACCTCGGCCGAGCGCAGGAGTTCGACCCGCCGTACGACACGTCCGGGGTCCCCTACGGCTACCTGGCCGGCAGCCTCACCGACCTCGGCAACTTCGCCGCCGCGCAGCTCAACGAGGGCCGGTTCGGGGAGTCCCGGCTGCTCTCGGCCGACGGCGTCACGCGGATGCACCGCGGCCAGGCGCCCATCGCCAGCGGTGGTCGATACGCCCTGGGCTGGCGGGACACGGTCCTGTCCGGCAGCGGCGCCCGGACGGTCTGGCACGCCGGCGCCACACCGGGCTTCTTCGCACACGTCGTGCTCGTGCCCGAGGCCGATCTGGCCGTGATCCTGCTGGCCAACCTCTACCACCCGGCTGCGGACCCGGCGCTCGCGTCGGCCGGTTTCGACGTCGCGCGCATCCTGCTCGGTGTCCCACCGCAGCCGGCGACGAACGACACTCTCCTGCTCTCGGTCGCTCCGGCGCTGTTCGGCGTCGCCGGCCTGCTCATGATCGTCCTGATCGCGACGGTCGTGCGCGGCACACGCCGACACCGGGCCGATCCCCGAACCGGCCGCCGGGCGGTGGCCACGTCCGCGGCCTGGGCGCTCGGCTGGGCGGCGGGCGCCGGCGCGGCGCTACTGGTGCTGCCGTCGTTGGTGGGCGGTCTTGGCCTGCTGCTGCTCTGGACGCCGGACATCGGGCACGCGACCGTCGCCGTGGCCGCCCTGGCCGGGCTCCTCGCACTGGCCCACACGACGACCGCCCTGGCCCGGCTGCGAGCCCGCCGCGCGCGGCCCGCAGCCGGCGACCTCGCGTCCACCTCGGAGCCGGTCTCCGTCGGATGAGCCAGTGGCGGGCACTGCCGCGAACCGCCACGGACGGGCTACCGGTGTAGAGCCCCGCGGATCGGCACGCGGCTGCGCCCGCTGCTCGTCGAGCTCTACCGCACCGGGGACGCGCTGCTGCGCGAGCGGGGGATCGCGGACGCCGGGCCGCCGATACCATCGCCCGAATGATGATCCGCGAGTTCCAGGAACCCGACTGGGCCCAGGTGTGGCCGATCGTCGCGGAGGTGGTCCGGGCGCGGGAGACCTTCGTCTACGACCCGGAGATGACCGCCGAGCAGGCGTACGACACGTGGGTGGAGGCCGCGCCGGGCCGCACGGTGGTCGCGGTCGACGGCGAGCGGGTGCTGGGCACCGCCAAGATGGGCACCAACCGCCCCGGGCCGGGGTCGCACGTGGCGACCGCGAGCTTCATGGTGGCCCGCGAGGCGCGCTGCCGGGGCGTGGGCACCGCGCTGTGCCGGCACGCGGTCGGCTGGGCCCGCGAGCGGGGGTACGCGGGCATGCAGTTCAACGCGGTGGTCGAGTCGAACGCCTCGGCGGTCGAGCTGTACCGGCGGGAGGGCTTCGCGGTGGTCGGCACGGTGCCCGGCGCGTTCGCGCACCCCACCCTCGGGCGGGTGGGCCTGCACGTGATGTACCAGGAGTTCTGACGACCGGCCGCCGCCCGGTCCGGGCGGCGGCCGGCCCGTCGGTCAGGCGACGGCCGCGGCGCTCGCCTCGGCGCGCAGGTCCTCCTCCGAGGCGCCGCGCCGCCAGTAGCCGGCGAACGTGACGTGCCGCCGGTCCAGGCCGCGCTCGGCGACGAGATGCCGCCGCACCGCCCGCACCATCGACGACTCGCCGGCGACCCAGGCGTACGGGGTGCCGGCCGGCAGCCGGGCGGCGCGGACCGCGTCCGCCAGCAGGGTGCTGCCGGGGGCGGTGCCGCCCCGCACGACCCAGCGCACCTCGGCGCGGGCGGCGGTGGGCAGTTCCCGGATGTCCGCCGCGTCGGGGACCTCGATCCAGGCCCGGACCGGGGTGTCGGCGGGCAGCCAGGCCAGGATGCCGGCGGCGGCGGGCAGCGCGGTCTCGTCGGCCACGAGCAGCACCGAGTCGGTGCCGGCCGGGGGGCGGAAGCAGACGCTGCGGTTGTCGTGCACGGCCGGGCCGAGCAGCACCACCTGGTCCCCGGGCAGGGCGTGCCGGGCCCAGCGGGAGGCGGGGCCGGTGTCGCCGTGGCTGACGAAGTCGATGTCCACCTCGCAGGCCTCGGGCCGCTGCTCCCGGATGGTGTAGGAGCGCATCACCGCGCGCACGTCCGCCGGCATGGCCCGGTACGCGCCGAACCAGTCCTCCCCCGCCTCGACCGGCAGCACCGGCGCGGGCTGGCCGGGGTGCGGCAGGAACAGCGAGACGCTCTGGTCGCGGCCGCCGCCGGCGAAGTCGGCCAGCTCCGGCCCGCCGAGGGTGACCCGGATCAGGGAGGCCCCGATCCGGCGGGCGCCGACGACCCGCGCGGCGAAGAAGCGGTACTGGAGGGCGACCGCGGTGCTCACGCGGTGACCTTCTTGGCGCCCCGGATGGCGGTGGCGAGGTTCTCCAGCAGCGGCGCGGCGCCCGCGTACGAGAAGCGGGGCACGGCGTCCCACGGGGTGATCTGGTTGGCCTTGACCGCCGGGAGCTGCTGCCAGGTCGGCTTGGCGGCCAGGTCCTTGGGCTGCAGGGCGGTGTTGCGGTTGTCGAGCAGGAGCAGGTCGGCCGGGAACTTGCCGGCGTTCTCCCAGCTCAGCGCCTCGAAGTAGTCGCCGGCCTCCAGCTTGGTGGGAACGACGATGTCGACGCCCAGCTCGGCGAAGTACATCAGGTCGGTGCTGACCCTGGGGTTGGAGACGTAGAACAGGTCGGGGCTGCCGGAGCAGGCGAGCACCTTGATGCCCGGGTTGGCCTTGACCGCCTGGCGGACCGACTCGGCGGCGGCCTCGAAGCGGGCCTTGGCGTCGGTGACCTTCTTGGCGGACAGGTCGGCGCCGAGGGACTCGGCGAGCTGCGCGTACCGCTCGATCGGCTTGGTCAACGGCACCCGGGCGGTGGTGATGGTGACGGTCGGGGCGAGCGGGAGGATCTTGTCCTTGCTCTCGTCCGGCACGTACCAGAAGGCGCCCGGGTCGTACATGTGGGTGACGAGCAGTTCCGGCCGCAGGGCCGCGTACTTCTCCAGGCTGAACTCGCCCCAGACGTTGCCGAGGATCTCCACGGACTCCACGTTCAGGTCGCCGGCCTGCGGCTCCTTGCTGCCGTCGGCGCGCTTCGTCTCGCCGAACACGCCGACGATCTGCTTGTCGAGTCCGAAGTCGACGAGCGCGGCGGCCGCTCCCGTGAAGGCGACCACCCGGGTCGGGCGGGCGGGGGCGCTCGCCTTCTCGTTACGGTCGTCGGTGAACGACCAGGGGCCGCCGGAGTTCTTGGTGGCGGGGGTGGCGGAGTCCTCGTCCCGGCCGCAGCCGGCGAGCAGGGCGGCCAGGGTGGCGGCGCCACCGGCGGCGAGCAGGCCCCGACGGGAGAGGCGGCGGGCGGACACGGGATTCTGCATGACGGTGTCTTTCGATCAGGGTCGGGCGAATGACCATGGACAGCGGGGTTAGGTTAACCTAACCTAAATCGCTGTCAAGCCCGGCCCGGAATTCCGCACCTCATCGGAGACCACACTGTCCGCCACCCTCTCCTCCCGCGCCGGGGCGCCACCGGCGCCGTCCGTCGCGCGTCGTCCCGGCCACGTCGCGCTGCGGGCCGCCGGCCTCGCGGCGTCGGTGCTGCTCCTCGCCGCCGTCGTGGTGCTGAGCATCGCCGTGGGCGCCAAGCAGCTCCCCCTCGCCGACGTGTGGCAGGGCCTGCTGCACCGCGACGCCGCCGAGTACGCCGTCGTGCACCGGATGCGGCTGCCGCGTACGCTGCTCGGCCTGCTCGCCGGCACGGCGCTCGGCGTGGCCGGCGCGGTGATGCAGGCGCTGACCCGCAACCCGCTGGCCGACCCCGGGCTGCTCGGCATCAACGCCGGCGCCGCCGCGGCGGTGGCCAGCGCGGCGGCCCTGCTCGGCATCGGCGGGCTCGGCGGCCAGGTCTGGTTCGCGCTGCTCGGCGCCGCCGCCGTGACCGCCGCCGTCTACGTCGTCGGTGGCGGGCGCGGGGCCACCCCCGCCCGGCTGGCACTGGCCGGCGCGGCGCTCAACGCCACCCTCTACTCGTACGTCAGCGCGGTCATGCTGCTCGACTCGGCGTCGCTGGAGCGGCTGCGGTTCTGGACGGTGGGCTCGCTGGCCGGCGCCGAGCCGGCCACCGTGCGCACGGTCGCGCCGTTCATCGCGGCGGGCCTGCTGGTCGCCCTGGCCGCCACCCGCGCGCTCAACGCGCTGGCGCTCGGCGACGACGCGGCGCGCGCGCTCGGCGCGCGGCCCACGCTCGTCCGGGCCACGGTGATCCTGGCCATCACGCTGCTCTGCGGCGCCGCCACGGCCGCCTGCGGGCCGATCGTCTTCGTCGGTCTGCTCGTGCCGCACCTGGTCCGCGCGCTCACCGGGCCCGACCTGCGCTGGATGCTGCCGTACTGCGCCGTCCTCGCCCCCGTGCTGCTGCTCGGCGCCGACGTGCTGGGCCGGGTGCTGAGCCGGCCCGGCGAACTCCAGGTCGGGACGGTGACCGCCGTCGTCGGCGGGCCGCTCTTCCTCTGGCTGGTGCTGCGCGGGCGGGTGGCCCACCCGTGATCACCCTTCGCGCCTCCGGTCTGTCCCTGCGGCTGCGCCCCCGTGCCGTCGCCGTCGGCCTCGCCGGCGTGCTGCTGGCGCTGGCGCTGAGCGTCCTCGCCGTCGGCAGCGGTGACTACCCGATGAGCCCCGCCGACGTGCTGCGCACCCTCGCCGGCGGCGGGACCCCGGCCGAGGAGTTCATCGTCACCGAGCTGCGGCTGCCCCGGGTGGTCACCGCGCTCTGCGTCGGCGCCGCGCTGGCGCTGGCCGGCGCCGTCTTCCAGTCGCTGGTCCGCAACCCGCTGGGCAGCCCCGACATGCTCGGCTTCACCCAGGGCGCGGCGACCGGCGCGCTGGTCGTGGTGCTGCTCGGCGGCAGCAGCCTGGCGCTCGCCTGGTCGGCGGTGGCCGGCGGGCTGGTCACGGGCGCGCTGGTCTACGCGCTGGCCTGGCGGCGCGGCGTGCACGGGTTCCGGTTGATCCTGGTCGGCATCGGCACCATGGCGATCCTGACCGGGGTCAACGGCTGGCTGCTGACCCGGGCGAAGCTGATGGACGCCGCGCGCGCCGTGCTCTGGCTCACCGGCAGCCTGGACGGGCGCGGCTGGGTCAACGCGCTGCCCCTGCTGATCGCGCTGGCGGTGCTGGTGCCGGTGATGCTGGTCGGCTTCGGGCCGGCGCTGCGCCTGGTCGAGATGGGCGACGACACCGCCTCCGCCCTGGGCGTACGCGTGGAGCGGGTGCGCCTGGTCGTGCTGGCGGCGGCGGTGCTGCTGGTCTCCCTGGCGGCGGCCGCCGCCGGGCCGGTGAACTTCGTGGCGCTCACCGCGCCGCACCTGGCCCGGCGGCTGACCCGGGCACCGGGGCCGAACCTGCTGCCCGCGGCGGTCGTCGGGGCGGTGCTGGTGGTCGCCGCCGACCAGATCGCGCTGCGGGCCTTCCCCGGGCACCAACTGCCGGTGGGCGTGGTGACCGGCGTGCTGGGCGGCGCCTACCTGGTCTGGCTGCTCGCCGGCGAACGCCGGGCCGGCCGGCTGTGAACGGAACGGGCCCGAACGGGCGGGCGCACCACGACGAGAACGGAGCACGGAGCATGCAGTCCCGGCTGAGCGGCAACGCGATGACCCTCGCCTACGAGCGACGGACCATCGCCGAGGACCTGAGCGTCGCCGTGCCCGACCAGTCGTTCACGGTGATCATCGGCCCGAACGCCTGCGGCAAGTCCACCCTGCTGCGCGCGCTGTCCCGGCTGCTCAAGCCGGCGGCCGGTGCGGTGCTGCTGGACGGCGAGGACATCCACCGGCTGCCGGCCCGGGGCGTCGCGCGCACCCTCGGCCTGCTGCCGCAGACGTCCGTCGCCCCGGACGGCATCGGCGTCGCCGAACTCGTCGCCCGGGGCCGGTACCCCCACCAAAGGCTGCTGCGGCAGTGGTCGCGCGAGGACGAGCGGGTGGTCGCCGAGTCGATGGCGGCCACCGGGGTCACCGACCTGGCCGACCGGCCCGTCGACGAGCTCTCCGGCGGGCAGCGGCAGCGGGTGTGGATCGCGATGGCGCTGGCCCAGCAGACGCCCCTGCTGCTGCTGGACGAGCCGACCACCTACCTGGACATCGCCCACCAGATCGAGATCCTCGACCTCTGCGCGCGGCTGCACGAGGAGCAGGGCCGAACCCTGGTCGCGGTGCTGCACGACCTCAACCACGCCGCCCGCTACGCCACGCACCTGATCGCGATGCGCGACGGCCGGGTGGTCGCCGCCGGCCCGCCCCGCGAGGTGGTCACCGCTGAGCTGGTCGAGGAGGTCTTCCGGCTGCCCTGCCGGGTCATCGACGACCCCGAGAGCGGCACTCCCCTGGTGGTCCCCGCCGCCCGCCGCCGGTCGCCCGCCGCGAGCGCCGGCGCCCCGGCGGTGGCCGCCGCCGGCGACCGGCCGTGAGCGCCGGCCGGCGACGCGAGTGGAGGCCCGCCACGCCGCGCCCCGCGCGTGCGCATCGACCGAAATCACCGTACGGTGGCACCGATGCGTGACGTCGTCAACACCTACCGCCAGGACGTCGACGGCTTCGGCCGGGTGACGATCCGCCCCCTGGACCCGGACACCGACATCGACCTGGTCCACGGCTGGGTCGGCGAGGAACGGGCCCGGTTCTGGGGGATGCGCGACGCCGGTCGCGACCGCGTCGAGGAGATCTACCGCCACCTCGACTCGCTGCCCACCCACCACGCCTGGCTGACGCACCGCGACGGCGTGCCCGTCGCGCTGTTCCAGACGTACGAGCCGACGGCCGACCCGGTCGGCGAGTGCTACGACGTCCGGCCCGGCGACCACGGCGCCCACCTGCTGATCGGCCCGACGAGCCGGCCCGAGCCGGGCTTCACCGGGACCCTGTTGGAGGTGTTCCTGGACTTCGTCTTCACCGACCCGGGACGCCGGCGCGTCGTGATGGAGCCGGACGCGCGCAACGACAAGGCGGTCGACCGGCTGCTGCGCACCGGCTTCGTCGCCGGCCCGCTGATCGACCTGAACGGCAAGCGGGCCCGGCTGATGTTCCTCGACCGGGAGACCTTCGAGGCCCGGCGGCGCTGACCCGGTCCGCTCCCCGGGCGGTCGCCCGCCCGGGGAACGCCGTGGGTCAGCCGCCCGGCCGCAGCACCCGGCCCCGCCCGGCGGCGTTGTCCGCCGCGGCCTGGCTGCGCTGGGTGCCGGTGACGCAGACGTCGTCGCCGAGGAACGCCTCCCGCCACACGTAACCCGACACGCAGGTGTGCGGGCCGTACGGCCCGTTGACCCAGCGGCTCGCGGCCACGGCGTTGTCGGCGAGCACCTGGGACCGGGTCGCCCCGGTGACGCAGACGTAGTCGGACTGGTCGGCGTCGCGCCAGACGTACCCGCTGACGCAGGTGTTCGGCCCCGAGACCAGGCGCGCCGGGTTGCGGCGGGACGCCGCGGCGGCGTTGTCGGCGGCGGCCTGGCTGCGCTGGGTGCCGGTCACGCAGACGTCGTCACCGGCGTACGCCTCCCGCCACACGTAACCCGACACGCAGGTGTGCGGGCCGTAGGGCCCGTCGACCCAGCGGCTCGGTGCGGCGGCGTTGTCCGCCCAGACCTGGCTGCGGGTGGCGCCGGTGACGCAGACCAGGTCGCCGGGGCGGGCCTCCCGCCAGACGTAGCCCTGCAGGCAGCGGTTGACCACGTCGGTGGTGACGGTGACCGAGGCGGAGTTGCCCGAGATCCAGTTCACGCCGATCTGCACGCCGTTGGCGTTGAGCGACTGCGCCGGGCCGCCGCCGGGGCCGGTCCGCAGCAGGGTGGGCGTGCCGTTGCGCACCTCGTGCAGCAGGACCGTGTCCGCCGGGATGCCCGCGCTCCAGCCGGTCTTGCGGCGGAACTCCACCGTGTAGTAGTGGAACAGGTCGGCCGGGTCGAACGGGATCCGGACCAGCTGCGGGCCGGCCGCCGAGGGCACCTCCAGCGGCGCCAGCGTGATCGTCCGCGAGGCCACCCCGTCGGCGGCCATCGTGAACACCCGGTTCTTCGGCAGCCAGCCCAGCTCGTCGCGGTGGAACGCGTTGAGCCCCACCGCGCTCGTGCCGTAGTTCGCCGTGGCGAAGGCGTGGATGTGCATGGCGCTCATCTCGTCCCACGGGTCGTCGTACTCGCCCGGCTGCGACCACGGCGCGTTCTGGTACGTCGTGTCGTTGGAGAACGAGTGGCCCAGGTTGTAGCCGTGCAGCATCTCGTGGGCGGCGAACCCGACGTTCCAGGCCCCCGGGTCGAGCAGCACCCGGCCGCCGGCCGCCCCGGAGTCCACCCAGTCGTTGAGCATGACGGCGGTGCGGTGCCCGGCGGGGACGGTGTAGCCGTTGGCCGCGGCGGTGTCGACGCAGCGCTGGATGCGGGTGCCGCGGTCGATCGACTGGAACTGCGCCAGGGTGTACGACATGGTGTACCAGCCCCGCACCGCCGAGCCGGCCAGCGAGACCCGGCCGCCGGACTGGTCGGCGAGGTAGTCGGCCACCCCGCCGGTGCCGAGCCCGGCGTGGGTGAGGAAGTTCGCGAAGAACGACGGGGTCCTGGGCTCCGCCGGCTTGTCGCTGAACTTGCAGAGCAGCACGGACCAGGGGGTGTTGTTGCGGATCGGGCTGGCCGCCGCCGGCCCGGCCGCGACCACCACCGACCCCAGGACGGCGCAGCTGAGCGCCACGGCCGCCGTGGCGGCCCGACGCAGGAGTTGGGATCCCACTCGCACTCTCCGTTCCCGTGGCCCGAACCGTTCGGGCCGTGGGAAGCATCGGAGCACCCGGCGCCTCCGTACGGATCGACAGAGTCGAGTTGGCGACGGGCCGGAATCCGACTCGGCCCGTCGCCCGGGATGCGGGCGACGGGCCGGACGCGGCGCGCGGCGGCGGGATCAGCCGTTGAGCCACCGGTGGATGCACTGGAGCAGGTCGGCGGCGTCCACCGGCTTGGTGACGTAGTCGCTGGCGCCGGAGGAGATGCTCTTCTCCCGGTCGCCGTGCATCGCCTTGGCCGTCACGGCGATGATGGGCAGGTCGGCGTAGCGGGGCATGGCCCGGATCGCGGCGGTGGCGGCGTAGCCGTCCATCTCCGGCATCATCACGTCCATCAGCACCAGGTCGATGTCGTCGTGGCGCATCAGCGTCTCGACGCCCTGCCGCCCGTTCTCGGCGTAGACGACGTCGAGACCGTGCAGCTCCAGGATGTTGGTGAGCGCGAAGACGTTGCGCGCGTCGTCGTCCACCACCAGCACCTTGCGGCCGCTCAGGTCGGCCGGCAGCGCGTCGGCGACCGGCCGGTCGGCCGGCAGCACCGGCGCGAACGGCAGCACCCGCTCGGGGGTCACCGCCGTCAGGTGCAGGGCGATCCGCTCGCGCAGGTCGTCCAGGCTGCGCAGGACCTCCAGCGGCCGATCGTGGGCCAGCGCCTGGAGCAGGCTCTGCTGGCCGGCGGCCAGCGGGTGACCGTGGTACGCCAGCACCGGCACCCCGCGCAGCGCCGGATCGTCGTGCAGCGTCCTGAGCAGCGTGGTCCCGCCGTCGTCGGGCAGGTCGAGCTGGAGCACCAGCAGGTGGTGCCGCCCGCCGGAGAGCGTCTCCAGCGCCGAGGCCACGTCCACCGCGGTGGAGATCTCCACCTGCGGGTGCGCCTCGCCGAGGTCCGCCGCGACGCCCTGGGCGAGCAGCGTCAGCAGCCCCTTGTCGTGGCGCTCCAGCACCAGCACCCGGCGGACCTCGCCCGGGGAGAGCGTGACGGCGGGCGGCAGCGCGGCCGGCAGCGCCCAGGGCGACGGCCCGCCGTCCGTGGTCGCCTCCGCGCCGGCCGTCGGCACGGCGCCGACCGGCAGGTAGAGGGTGAACGTGCTGCCCTGGCCGAGCACGCTGTGCGCCTTGATCCGGCCGCCGAGCAGGTGGGCGATCTCCCGGCTGATGGACAGCCCGAGGCCGGTGCCCCCGTACCGCCGGCTGGTGGTGCCGTCGGCCTGCTGGAACGCGTCGAAGATCGCGGTCAGGTGCTGCTCGGCGATACCGATGCCGGTGTCGATCACCCGGAACGCGATCACCGTGCCGCCCGGGGCGAAGCCGTCGGGCAGCTCGTCCGGTGCGGCCCGCTCGATGCGCAGCTGCACCTGCCCCCGCTCGGTGAACTTGACCGCGTTGGAGACCAGGTTGCGCAGCACCTGCCGCAGCCGCTGCTCGTCGGTGTGCAGCCGCGTCGGCACGCCCGGCCCGGTGCTGATCTCCAGCTCCAGCCCCCGGGGCGTGGTCAGCGGCCGGAACGTGGCGTCGACGTAGTCGCGCAGCGCGGACACCTCGAAGGTCTCCGGGTTGATGTCCATCTTCCCGGCCTCCACCTTGGACAGGTCGAGAATGTCGTTGATGAGCTGGAGCAGGTCCGTGCCGGCGGAGTGGATGACGGTGGCGTACTCGACCTGCTTGGCGGTCAGGTTGCGGTTCGGGTTCTGCGCCAGCAACTGGGCGAGGATGAGCAGCGAGTTCAGCGGCGTACGCAGCTCGTGGCTCATGTTGGCGAGGAACTCCGACTTGTACTTCGAGGCGAGCGCGAGCTGCTGGGCCCGCGTCTCCAGCTCCTGCCGCGCCTGCTCGATCTCGGAGTTCTTGGTCTCGATGTCGTGGTTCTGCCGCACCAGCAGGGCCGCCTTGTCCTCCAGCTCGGCGTTGGAACGCTGGAGCTCCTCGGAGCGGGCCTGCAACTCCTCCGAACGGGCCTGGAGTTCGGCGGCGAGTCGCTGCGACTCGGTGAGCAGCACGTCGGTGCGGGCGTTGGCGACGATGGTGTTGACGTTGACGCCGAGGGTCTCGGTGAGCTGGTCGAGGAAGTCGCGCTGCACCTCGGTGAAGCGGCTCATGCCGGCCAGCTCGATCACGCCGAGCACCTGGTCCTCGAAGAGGATCGGCAGCACCACCAGGTGCAGCGGGGCGGCGGCGCCGAGGCTGGAGGAGACGGTGACGTAGTCGGCCGGCACGGCGTCCACCACGATCGCCCGCTTGCTCACCGCGGCCTGCCCGACCAGGGACTCACCGAGGGCGTACCGGCGGCCGGTGGTGTCGTGCCCGTACCCGCCGACCACCCGCAGGCCGGTGCCGCCGGCACCCTCGTCGACCAGCAGGAACGTGCCGAGCTGGGCGGAGACCAGCGGGGCCAGCTCGTTCATCACCAGGCCGGCGACCACGTCCAGGTCCCGGTGGCCCTGCATGAGCCCGGCGATGCGGGCCAGGTTGGTCTTGAGCCAGTCCTGTTCCTGGTTGGTGCGGGTGGTCTCGCGCAGCGACTCCACCATCGAGTTGATGTTGTCCTTCAGCTCGCCGACCTCGCCGGGGGCGTCGACGGTGATGGAGCGGGTCAGGTCGCCGGTGGCGACCGCGCTGGTCACCTCGGCGATGGCCCGGACCTGGCGGGTGAGGTTCCCGGCCAGCTCGTTGACGTTCTCGGTGAGCCGCTTCCAGGTGCCGGAGACGCCCTCGACCTCGGCCTGCCCGCCGAGGCGGCCCTCGCTGCCGACCTCCCGGGCCACCCGGGTCACCTCGGCGGCGAACGACGAGAGCTGGTCCACCATCGTGTTGATCGTGGTCTTCAGCTCCAGGATCTCGCCGCGCGCGTCGACGTCGATCTTCCTGGTCAGGTCGCCCTGGGCCACCGCCGTGGTGACCTGGGCGATGTTGCGCACCTGGCCGGTCAGGTTGTTCGCCATCGAGTTGACGTTGTCGGTCAGGTCCTTCCAGGTGCCGGCCACGTTCGGCACCCGCGCCTGGCCGCCCAGTCGGCCCTCGGTGCCCACCTCCCGGGCCACCCGGGTCACCTCGTCGGCGAACGCGCCGAGCGTGCCGACCATCGTGTTGATGGTCTGGGCGAGCACGGCCACCTCGCCCTTGGCCTCCACGGTGATCTGCCGGCTCAGGTCGCCCTGGGCCACGGCGGTGGCCACCAGCGCGATCGAGCGCACCTGGTTGGTGAGGTTGTTGGCCATCTCGTTGACGTTGTCGGTCAGGTCCTTCCAGGTGCCGGCCACGTTGGACACCCGCGCCTGGCCGCCGAGGCGGCCCTCGGTGCCCACCTCCCGGGCCACCCGGGTCACCTCGTCGGCGAACGCGGAGAGCTGGTCGACCATCGTGTTGATGGTCTCCTTCAGCGCCAGGATCTCGCCGCGCGCGTCGACCCGGATCTTCTGGGTCAGGTCGCCCTTCGCCACCGCCGTGGTCACCTCGGCGATGCTGCGCACCTGCGCGGTGAGGTTGTCCGCCATGACGTTGACCGACTCGGTGAGGTCCTTCCAGGTGCCGGAGACGCCCTTGACGTCGGCCTGCCCGCCGAGGCGACCCTCCGTACCGACCTCCCGGGCGACCCGGGTCACCTCGTCGGCGAACGACGACAACTGGTCCACCATCGTGTTGATGGTGTTCTTCAGCTCCAGGATCTCGCCGTGCGCGGTGACCGTGATCTTCTGCGACAGGTCGCCCCGGGCCACCGCCGTGGCCACCTGCGCGATGCTGCGCACCTGGTCGGTGAGGTTGACGGCCATCGAGTTCACCGAGTCGGTGAGGTCGCGCCAGGTGCCGGCGACGCCGCTGACCTGGGCCTGACCGCCGAGGCGCCCGTCGGTGCCGACCTCCCGGGCCACCCGCGTCACCTCGTCGGCGAACGACGACAACTGGTCCACCATCGTGTTGATGGTGCTCTTGAGCTCCAGGATCTCGCCCCGGGCGTCGACGGTGATCTTCTGCGACAGGTCGCCCCGGGCCACCGCCGTGGTGACCTGGGCGATGTTGCGCACCTGGCTGGTCAGATTGCCGGCCATGAAGTTCACCGAGTCGGTGAGGTCGCGCCAGGTGCCGGCCACCCCGGGCACCTCCGCCTGGCCGCCGAGGCGCCCCTCGCTGCCCACCTCCCGGGCCACCCGCGTCACCTCGTCGGCGAACGACGACAACTGGTCCACCATCGTGTTGATGGTGATCTTCAGCTCCAGGATCTCGCCGCGCACGTCCACGGTGATCTTCTGCGACAGGTCGCCCCGGGCCACCGCCGTCGCCACCTCGGCGATGTCGCGGACCTGGTCGGTGAGGTTGCCGGCCATGGCGTTGACGGAGTCGGTCAGGTCCTTCCAGGTGCCCGACACCCCGGGCACCTCGGCCTGACCGCCGAGCTGCCCCTCGGTGCCGACCTCGCGGGCCACCCGGGTCACCTCGGAGGTGAACAGCGACAGCTGGTCCACCATGCCGTTGAAGACGGTGGCGATCTCCCCCAGCAGGCCGTCGGCGTCCTCCGGCAGCCGGGTGCCGAAGTCGCCGTCGCGCACCGCCGTCAGGCCGGCCAGCAGCTGCCGCAGCCCCGGGTCGGCCATCGCCGCGCCGCCACCGGCTGCCGGGCTGTGCCGCGCCGCCGTCTTCTCGACCACCACAGACCACCTCGCAGCCGCCGGGGGCCCGCCCACCGGCACGACATCAACCGCGCAAGTATGCACAGTCCGGCCGGCGGCCGCGCGGGCAGCGCGACAGGCCGTCGCCGGCCTGACCGACCCGGGCCCCGCGCCGCCGGCACCCCGCCCGAAACCGGCTCCCCCCGACAGCCGGGGCGGCGCCCGATCGGCCCGTGGGGTGCGGCGGCGCGGGGCCGGGACGACGCCCGATCGGCCGTCCGGGGGCGGGGCCGTGGGGCGTCCAGGACGACGCCCGACCGGCCGTCCGGGGGCAGGGCCGTGGGGCGTCCAGGACGACGCCCGACCGGCCGTCCGGGGGCAGGGCCGTGGGGCGTCCAGGACGACGCCCGACCGGCCGTCCGGGGGCAGGGCCGTGGGGCGTCCAGGACGACGCCCGCTCAGTCGGCGGCGCAGCGGTCCGACAGCGCGTAGCGGAGCAGCACCACGTCGCCGATCTGGCGGGTCTCCACCAGCCGCGCCCGGCGGCCGGGATGCCAGGGGAACGTCCCGTCGCCGACGAACCGGGGCGCCCGCCGGTCGCCGACGAAGAACGGGGCCACCACCAGGTGCAGCTCGTCGGCGAGGCCGGCGGTGAGGAACTGCCCGAGCACGTTCGCCCCGCCCTCCACCATCAGCCGCTCCACGCCCCGGCCGGCGAGGTCGGCCAGCGCCCACGCCGGGTCGACCCGCTCGCCCGCGTCCACCACCGTGGCCCGGCCGGCCAGGCGCTGCCCGGTCTGCTCCGCCGCCGGGCTCGCGCAGTAGACGATCCGGTCGGCCTCGCCGGTGGTGAAGAACCGGGCGGCCGGGTCCAGGTCGCCGCAGCCGGTCACCGTCACCTTCGTCGGCGACGCGGACAGGCCCCGCGCGAGGCGGGCGGCCCGGCGCCGCGCGGAGCGGACCAGCAGCCGCGGGTCGTCACGTCGGACCGTGCCCGCGCCCACCAGGATCGCGTCGCAGCCGGCCCGCACCTCGTCGACCCGGTCCAGGTCGGCCTCGTTGGACAGCAGCAGCCGCTGCGCGCTGGCGTCGTCGAGGTAACCGTCCAGCGACGTCGCGCAGCTGAGCAGGACGTACGGGCGGTCAGTCACGGACGAGCGGGAGGTCGAGGGCGTGCCCGCCACGGCCGGCCTTGGCCGCCAGGTAGCCGGCGTTCGCCGGGGACAGGTGCACGCCGGTGGGTACCCGCGCGGTGACCGTCACCCCGAGCCGGGCGAGCTGCGCCGCCTTGTCCGGGTTGTTGCTGAGCAGGGCGGCCCGGTCCACGCCCAGCGCGGCGAGCATCTGCGCGGCGACGGTGTAGTCCCGCTCGTCGGGCCGGTGGCCCAACGCCAGGTTCGCCTCGTAGGTGTCCAGCCCGGCGTCCTGCAGCGCGTACGCGTCGAGCTTGGCGTACAGGCCGATGCCCCGGCCCTCCTGACGCAGGTAGAGCAGGTAGCCGCCGGCGTCGGCGATGCGTTCGACCGCCTCGCGCAGTTGCGGGCCGCAGTCGCAGCGCCGGCTGCCGAACACGTCCCCGGTCAGGCACTCGCTGTGCGGGCGCACCAGCGGCGGGACCGGCCGCGCCACCCTCCCGTCGAGGGGTCCGGCCCGGTCGCCGAGGCCGAACGCGAGGTGCTCCCGGCCGTCGACGAGACCGTCGAACGAGAACACCCGCGCGGTGGCGAGGTAGCCGTCGGAAAACCTCAGCGGGACCGTGACCTGCGTACGAACCGTGGCGGCGGGCGGGGTTTCGGGCACTCGGACTCCTCGTCAGACGGTGTTGGCGGGCACGCGGACACGACGGACCACCAGGACGGCGGCGCCGGGAAGGCTCGCGACGAGCACCAGGGCCCCGTACACCATGGCGGTGGCCACGCCCTCGGCGGCGCTCAGGCCGGCCGCGCCGAACGCCCACGCGGCCACGCCCTCCCGGGGGCCGAAACCAGCGACGTTCGCCGGTATCCCCATGGCCAGCAGCGCCAGCAGCGTCAACGGCACCAGCAGGGCCAGCGGGGCGGTGGAGCCGGCGGTGCGCGCGGCCAGCACGAACGTGGCCAGGTGGCCGGCGACGGCAACGGTGGACGCCACCAGCACGCCCGGCCACGTCCGGCGGCCGAGCAGCCCGGACCGCACGTCGGCCGCCGCGGCGCGCGCCGCCCGCGCCCAGCGCGACGGCCCCGCGCCGGGCAGCGCGCGGGCCAGCAGGACGACGCCGAGACCGGCCGCCGTCAGCAGCGCGGCGGCGGCCGGCAGGTGCGGCCGGACCGGCGACGGGAACGCGGCGAGCACGACCACCGCGACGGCGGCCAGCACCACCTGCCCGGCGGCGCGCTCCCAGACCACCGCGCGCACGCCCCGGCCGACGTCGCCGACGTCGCGGCCGTGACGCACCGCCCGGTGCACGTCGCCGAGCACACCGCCGGGCAGCGTCGCGTTGAGGAACACCGCCCGATAGCAGTGCGCGACGGCCGTCGGCAGCGGCAGCTTCACGCCCAGCCCCGCCGCGACCAGGCTCCACCGCCAGGCGCAGCACACGGTGGTCAACAACCCGATGCCGAGCGCGGCGGCCAGCGCCGGGGCGTCGATCAGGCGGAGGCCGTCGAGGAACGGGCCGGCGCCCAGCCAGCCCAGCAGGGCGGCAAGCACGGCCAGGCCGCCGAGCGCGTGCGCCCACGCGCGGAACCGCCGCGTCGGCACGGTCGCCGTCGCCCCCACTCGGCCCTCCCTCGACGATCTTCCTTCCGGTAGGCACGCCCCGCACGCCCGCCCGGTTCAGCCGCCGGCCAGCAGGTCGAGGTGCTCCACCACGACGCCGAGCCGGCCGGCGGCGATCTCGGCGCGGCGGCGACCGGCGTACGCCCGGGCCGGGCCGGCCAGTTCGGGCCGCTGCTCGCAGGCCGCGTCGAGCCAGCCGGCGAACCACTCGCCGGCCAGCGCGGCCTGCGCCGGGCCGAGCCGCCACGGGCTGGGCCGCAGCAGCACCTCGACGCCGTGCCGGGCGAACGCCGCCGCGCAGGCGTGCACGGCGTCCGGCCCGAGCAGGGCGCGCCCGCCGACCGTGCGGCGCTGGTGGTCGTCGAACGCGGCGGCGACCTCCACGTCGAACGGGTCGGCCGGGGTGAGCCGCACCCGCCCGGTCACCGAGAGGGCCAGCAGCGTCGGGCGGCCGGCGCAGGCCGCGACGAGACGCTCGACCTCCTCGGCGGTGAGCATGTCCAGCAGCGCGGACGCGGTGACCAGGCACGCGTCGGCCAGGTCGGCGGCGGTCAGCCGGGTCAGGTCGCCGCGCCGGGTCTCGACGGTGACCGCCGCGCCGTCGGCGGCGGCGTCGGGCCGTCCGGCGACCGCCCGGGCCAGCAGGTCGGCGTCGCCGTCGTGCAGGATCCAGTGCTGCGGGCCGGGCAGGCGCGGCGCCAGCCAGCGGGCCATCGAGCCGGTGCCGGCGCCGAGGTCGTGCACGACGAGCGGCCCGGCGGGCGCGAGCGGGTCGGCGCCGGCTGCCAGCCGGCGCCGGACGAGCTCCGCCAGGTCACCGGCGCGGGCCGCCGCGTCGGCGGGCTCGCGCAGCGCCAGCCAGTCCGCGAAGTGCGGCGGCAGGTCCACGCTCATGCCGCCGCCTCCGCCAGCACGGCGACGGTCGCCGCGACGGTGGCCGGCCAGCCGTCGAGGGTGCCGCGCCGGTCGCGCGCCGCCCGCCGCAGCCGCCCCCGCAGCCCGGGGTCGCCGAGCCAGCGCCGCAGCGCCCCCGCCAGGGCGGCCGGATCGTCGGGAGGCACCAGCAGGCCCGGGTACGCGCCGTCCGGCGCGCGGCCCAGGGCCTCGGGCAGCCCGCCGGCGGCCGTGCCCAGCACCGGGATCCCGCGCGCGAGGGCCTCGGTGACCACCATCCCGTACGTCTCCCGGCGTGACGCCAGCACCAGCAGGTCGGCGGCGGCGTACGCGGCGTCGAGGGCCGCCCCGGTGCGCGGGCCGACCAGGCGCACCCGACCGGTGAGGCCGTGCCCGGCCGCCCGCCGGCGCAGCGCCGCCACGAACCCGGGATCCCGGGTGAGCGCGCCGACGCAGACGCACTGCCAGGTCAGGTCGGCGACCACGGCAAGCGCCTCCACCAGCACGTCGTGCCCCTTGTGCGGGGCGACCGCGGCGACGCAGAGCAGGCGCCCGCCGGCCGGCGTACCGGGGGCGGGCGGGGCCGGGTCGACGCCCGGCGGGGCGACGTGCACCCGCCCGGCGGGCAGCGCGTACCGGTCGAGCAGCCGCCGCCGGGTCCACCCGCTGGTGGTGACGACCGCGACGGCGGCGGCCAGGGCCGCGCCCTCCGCGTCGTGCTCCAGCGGCAGGTGCACCACCACGACGAGGCGCAACCGCCGGGCCTGCGGGGTCAGCGCCTGCGGCGCGGCCGAGGCGACCAGCCCGTCGAGCAGCACCACCGCCCCGTCGGGCAGCGCCGCGAGCACCCGGGCGAGCCCGGCGCGCGCGGTCGCGTCGGGGCGGGGCCAGCCGCCCGGCACAGCATGCTCGTGGACCCTCCAGCCGGCCGCCGCGAGGCCCCGGCAGAGCCGGCGGTCGTAGGTGTTGCCGCCGCTCGGCGCGGCCGGGTCGTCGATGTCGTTCGGCAGCACGACGTGCACGACCGACGCGCGGCGCCGCGCCGTCGCCGGACCCGCCGGGTGGACGTCCACCCCGGCCTCAGAGGGACCGCTCACAGCTGGCCCAGGCGACGTGCGACTCGTGCAGCGTGACGGTGATCCCGGCGAGCGCACGGGCCCCAGCGCCGAGGTCGCCGCCGCGCGCCCGCTCGGCGAGGCGGTCGGCGACGGTCCGGGCGAGCACCTCGGTGGTGGTGTTCACGCCGGCGAACGCCGGCTCGTCGTCGAGGTTGCGGTAGGTCAGCTCGCCGAGCACGGCCCGGAGCTGCTCGGTGGCCAGTCCGATGTCGACCACGACGCCGTCGGCGTCCAGGTCGGCGCGGCGGAAGGTGGCGTCGACGACGAAGGTCGCCCCGTGCAGGCGCTGCGCCGGGCCGAACACCTCGCCCCGGAAGCTGTGCGCGATCATCATGTGGTCACGGACGGTAACGCTGAACACGGATCACTCCCCGTCGTAGGTGATGAGGTGGCACAGCGCGGGCAGACTGCCCGCGGCCAGCCGGGCCAGCACGTCGGGCAGCTCCGCGAACGGCGACTCCCCGGTGACCAGCGCGTCGAACACGGGATCGGCGAGCAGGTCCAGGGCCAGCGCCAGCCGGTCGGCGAAGCCGCGGCTGCCCCGCCGGGCCGGCGCGACCGCGCCCACCTGGCTGCTGCGGATCGTCAGCCGTCCGGAGTGGAACGCCCCGCCCAGCGCCAGGTCGACCACGCGGTCGCCGTACCAGCTCAGCTCGACGACCGTGCCCTCGGCACGCAGCAGCTCCAGCGACCGGCGCAGGCCGGCGGAGGTGGCGCTGGCGTGCACCACGAGGTCCCGCCCGCCGGCGGCGTCCCGCGGCGCGGCGAACCCGACGCCGAGCGCGGCGGCGACCGCCGCCCGGGCCGGGTCGGTGTCGACCAGTTCGACGCGCACGCCGGGGAAACGGGCGAGCAGCGCCGCGACGCAGCAGCCGACCATGCCGCCGCCCACCACGCTCACCCGGTCGCCCACCAGGGGCGCGGCGTCCCAGAGCGCGTTCACCGCCGTCTCCACGGTGCCGGCGAGCACCGCGCGGGCCGGCGGCACCGCCTCCGGCACCGGCACCACCGCCTCGGCCGGGACCACGTACGCCGTCTGGTGCGGGTGCAGGCAGAACACCGTCCGGCCGCACAGGTGGGCGGGGCCCCGCTCGACCACGCCCACGCTGAGGTAGCCGTACTTCACCGGCGCGGGGAAGTCGCCCTCCTGGAACGGGGCGCGCATCGCGGCGTACTGGTCGGCGGGGACGCGGCCGGCGAAGACCAGCGTCTCGGTGCCGCGGCTGACGCCGGAGCAGCGGCTGCGCACGAGCACCTCACCCGGGCCGGGCTCGGGCAGCGGCGCCGGCCGGATCTCGCCGACGCCGGGCGTACGGAGCCAGAAGGCGCGCGCCTCGCGGGTCACCGGCTCCCCCTCACCCGCATCCGGAGCGAACCGGACGGCGGTGTTTTCCGTAGTTCATGTCGAAAGTCGTCGACCATAGACACGGAGGTACGGTGCCCACGGTTCGAAGGGGCCCGGCGATCGGGCTGTTCGTGCAGATTGTCCTGTTGGCGGGGCTGGCGGGAACGGCCGGCCTCGGGCCGGCGGGCTGGCTCGCCGGGACCGCGTACGGCGTGGTGCTGTGCCTGGCGCTCAGCCGAGGGCTGGGCCCCCCGCCCGGGCGCGGCCTCGGGCCGGCCGACCGGGTGACGCTGGCCCGGGCCCTGCTCGTCGGCGGCGTGACGGCGCTGGCCGTGGACGCGCTCGCCGCCGGCGCCGACCGGGCCGCTGCGGTGGGAACGCTGGTCGCCCTCACCTCGGTGGCGCTGGCGCTCGACGCCGTCGACGGCCACGTGGCCCGGCGCACCGGCACGACCAGCGCGCTCGGGGCCCGCTTCGACATGGAGGTCGACGCGTTCCTCATCCTCGTCCTCGGCCTGTACGTCGCGCCGGCCGTGGGCGGCTGGGTGCTCCTCCTCGGCGCCATGCGGTACGCCTTCGTCGCCGCGGGCCGGGCGCTGCCCTGGATGCGCCGGCCGCTGCCGGCGAGGTACTGGCGCAAGGTCGTCGCGGCGGCGCAGGGCGTCCTGCTGCTGGTGGCGGCGGCCGGGGTGCTGCCGGGACCGGCGACCGCCCTCGTGCTGGTGGCGGCGCTGGCCCTGCTCGTCGAGTCGTTCGGCCGCGACGTCGGCTGGCTGTGGCGGCACCGTCCCGTCGACCCGGCCCCGCCCCGGCGCCCCGCGCCGCCGGTCCCGGCCGCCGCCCGACGGTCGCCGGCGCGGCCCGAGTTCGCCGCCGTCGGTGACTGACCGCCGGCCGGTCGCCCCGCGCGGCGCGCGTCGACGGGTCGCGGCGCCGGCGGCCACCGCGCTGGCCGCCCTGCTGGTGTTGGCCGCCCTGACCGCGCCGCACCAGCCCGGCCGGCTCACGCCCGGCGGGTTCGTGCGGATCCCCCTGGAAGGGCTGGTCGCCGTCGCCGTGCTGCTCGCCCTGCCGGCGCGGGCACGACGGCCGGTGGCGGCGTTCGTCGGCGCGCTGCTCGGCCTGCTGGTCCTGTTGAAGGCCGCCGACCTGGGCTTCCTGGCGACGCTCGGCCGCCGGTTCGACCTCGTGCTCGACTGGGCCCTGCTCGACGACGCCGTCGGGTTCCTCGCCGACTCGGTGGGCCGGGCGGGCGCGACCGGCGCGGTCGTGGCGGCGGTGTTGCTGCTCGCCGGGCTGGTCGTCGCGACGACCGGGTCGGTGCTGCGGTTGACCGCCGTGCTGGCCCGGCGCCGCGCGGCGACCCGGCGGACCGTCGCGGCGCTGGTGGTGGTGTGGCTGGCCGCCGCCGCGTTCGGCGTGCGGGTCGTCCCCGGCGTGCCGGTCGCCGACTCGGCCGCCACCGACCTGGTCGGCGCGCACGCGCACCAGGTACGCGCCCGGCTGCGCGACCGGGAGGTCTTCGCGGCCCGGGTCGCCGCCGACCCCTTCCGGGACGTCCCCGGCGACCGGTTGCTGACCGCGCTGCGGGGCAGGGACGTGGTGGTCGCCTTCGTGGAGAGCTACGGGCGCGCCGCGGTGGAGGACCCGGAGTTCGCCCCGTCGGTCGGCGCGGTGCTCGCCGACGGGGACCGCCGGCTGCGGGCGGCCGGGTTCGCCGCCCGCAGCGGCTTCCTCACCTCGTCGACCGTCGGCGGCGGCAGCTGGCTGGCCCACGCCACCCTGCTGTCCGGCCTGTGGATCGACAACGAGCAGCGGCACCGCAGCCTGCTGGCCAGCGACCGGCTGACGTTGGGCGGCGCGTTCCGGCGGGCCGACTGGCGCACGGTGGGCGTGATGCCGGCCGCCACCCGGCCGTGGCCGGAGGGCGCCTTCTTCGGCTACGAGCGCTTCTACGACGGCCGCAGCCTCGGCTACCGGGGGCCGAGGTTCGGCTACGCCCCGATGCCCGACCAGTACACGCTGGCCGCCTTCGACCGGCTGGAGCGTGCCCGGCCCGACCGCGCGCCGGTCATGGCGGAGATCGCGCTCGTGTCGAGCCACTCGCCCTGGACCAGGATCCCCCGCCTGGTCGACTGGGCGCGGCTCGGCGACGGCGGCGTCTTCCACGGGGCGACCGTCGAGAACCCGTCGTCGCAGGCCCGCGCCGGCTACCGGCAGGCCGTCGGGTACTCGCTGGCCGCCCTCGTGTCCTGGCTCGAGAGGCGGGGCGACGACGATCTGGTGCTGGTCTTCCTCGGTGACCACCAGCCCGCCCCCGTCGTCACCGGCGAGGGGGCCGGCCGCGACGTGCCGGTCACCATCGTCGCGCGCGACCCGGCCGTGCTCGACCGGATCTCGGGTTGGGGCTGGACCGACGGCCTGCGCCCCGCGCCGGACGCCCCGGTCTGGCCGATGGACGCCTTCCGCGACCGGTTCCTGACCGCCTACAGCGGATGACCGCCGCGCACGCCCGCCCTCGACCACCTCGGCGGGGACGGTCGACGGCCGCCCGATGGCCGGTCGTCAGCGGGGCGCGACGAGGTCGGCGTAGTCGGCGACGGTGAGGGGGCGGCGGGACAGCGACCCGTCGGCGCGCGGCACCCCGAGGGACGTCCCGCCGCGCAGGAACTCCACGGTGTCGACGTCGGACCGGGCCGTCAGCGTGCAGACGATCTGGCCGAACGCGAGGACCTCGTCGCTGCGGCCCGTCTCGTCTCCGGTCTCGCCGACGTCCACCTCGGCCTCGGTGCCCACGTGCCGGGCGGCGGCGGTCGCGACGGCCCCCGGCAGCGCGGTGCTCAGGCCACTGTCGCGCTCGGCGGCGGTCGGGCCGGCGAGCAGGTGCTGGAGCTGGGCGTCGACGGTGGGCGTGCCGTCCACGCGGCGTTGCACGCGCACCAGACGGTCGTCGCGGACGAAGCAGAGCACCTCCGTCGCCCGCCCCGCCGTCAGGGTCGGAGGCGGGGTCGTCACGACCCCGCCCGAGGTGGGGAACGGCCCGGGCGGCGGCGCCACGGCGCGCGGGGTGTCCTCGTCGGGGACGCCGCACCCGGCGAGCAGCCCCAGGGCGACGAGCGCGGCGCCGAGTCGACACCACGGTCCCGGCGGGCGCCGGCTCACGGCGACACCCCGGGAAGTTCGACCCGGAAGCGGGCGCCCCCGCCGGGGCGGTCGGCGACGCCGGCGGACCCCCGGTGCGCGGCGGCGTGCTGGGCGACGAGGGCGAGCCCGAGACCGGTGCCGTCGCCGGCGGCGCGCGCGTGGGCGGCGCGCCCGCGCACGAAGCGGTCGAAGATGGCGTCCCGGTCGGCCGGCGGCACGCCCGGCCCCGCGTCGTCGACCTCGACGACGCCGACCCCGCCCCGCTGCGCCAACCGTACGGCCACCGGGCCGCCGCCGTGGCGGACCGCGTTGTCGACGAGGTTGGCCAGGATCTGCTCGACGCGACGCCGGTCGACCAGCCAGGTGGCGGCGACACCGGGGTCCACGCGCACGAGCGCGGTCGCCAGCCCGCGCGCCTGGCACACCCGGCGCGCCGACGCCGCCACGTCGACGGGCTGCCGGTCCGCCGGCTGGTCGGTGCGGGCGAGCTCGATCAGGTCGTTGACCAACTGCTGGAAGCGGGTGATCTCGTCGGCGACCAGGCCGGCCGCGGTGGCCGTCCGGTCGTCGAGGTGCTCCCGGCGCCGGGCGAGGACGCTGGCCGCCGCCGCCAGGGTCTGCAGCGGCGAGCGCAGCTCGTGGCTGACGTCCGCGGCGAAGCGGCGGTCCCGCTCGATACGCCGGGAGAGCTGGTCGACCATGTGGTTGAACGACGTGGACAGCCGGGTGAGGTCCGGGTCGGTGGTCGGCGCGAGGCGGGCGGACAGATTTCCCCCGGCGATCTCCTGGGCGGCGTCGGCCACCGCGGTCAGCGGGCGCAGGCTGTGCCGGGTGGCGTACCAGCCCAGGGCCGCGCCGGAGCCGGCGACCACGATGGCGACGGCGGTCAGCGCGAGGGCCAGCACCTGGAGGGTCTCGTCCAGCTCGCGCAGCGAGGTCAGCTCGTAGTAGCTGGTGGACGGGGCCAGCGGCAGGCCGACGAGCAGGGTGGGCTGACCGTTGACGCGGACCCGCTGCACGGCCGGCTCCCCCGCGCGGACGAGCCGTTGCAGGTCGGCCGGGATGGCGGCGGTGAGGCCGGTGTCGGCGCTGCGGGCGTACCAGTCGTCTCCCCGGTGCAGCAGCGGCCGGCGGTTGCCGCCCGTGTCGAGGGAGCGCAGCACCTCCACGACGTCGGGTTCCTCCGTGTCCAGGCCGGTACGCACCACCGCCGCGTCGAAGTACGCCGCCCGCACGGCGGTGCGCTCCCGCTCGTCGAGCAGCGACCGCCTGGTCAGCTCGTACGAGACCAGCGCCATGGAGGCCGACAGCAGCAGCGCGCCGACGGCGAATCCGGCGGACACCCGCGCCCGCAGTCCGAGCCGCCTCACCGGGTCAGCTTGTAGCCGAGGCCGCGCAGCGTGACCAGGTGCCGGGGGTTGCCCGGGTCGTCCTCGATCTTCTGCCGCAGCCGACCGACGTGCACGTCGACGAGCCGCTCGTCACCGGTGTCGTAGCCCCAGACCCGCTGGAGCAGCTGCTGACGCGACAACACGCGGCCGGCGTGCTCGGCCAGCTCGCACAGCAGCCGGAACTCGGTGCGGGTGACCGGCACCGGTCGACCGGCCCGGCGCACCTCCCCCGCGTCCGGGCTGACCTCGAGCGCGCCGAAGGTGAGGACCGGCACGGGCGCGGGCACCGCCCGGGCCCGGCGCCGCAGGGCCCGCAGGCGCGCCGACAGCTCCTTGACCGCCACCGGCTTGACCACGTAGTCGTCGGCGCCGGCCTCCAGCGCGGCCACGATGTCGTGGGTGTCGTCGCGGGCGCTGATCACCACGATCGGCACGTCGTCGTCGCGGCGCAGCTGCCGGATGCACTCGAAGCCGTCCAGGCCCGGCAGCATCAGGTCGACCAGCACGTGGTCGGCCGGCTCCTGGCGCTGCATCCGCAGCCCCTCCTCGGCGGTCGCGGCCCCCCGGACGGTGTAGCCCTCGTCCTCGAGCGCGAGCAGCAGGGCCAGACGGATCCGGTCGTCGTCCTCGATCACCAGCACGCCCGTCATAACCGCATCATCCACAAGCCCGGCCCGAGCGCCCAATCGTGTCCGGCGTTCGGCGGATTTGTCACGCAACTGTCATACGACCGCGTGGCCCGCGCCACGGGCGGCGCCCAGGGTGGTGTGCGGAGCCGACGGGCTCGTCAGCCGTCGGCCGACCGTCCGGAGGAGGGAGCAGATGACCGTCGCCGGCCTCGTCACCGCGCTCGCCGTCGGGCTGCTCGTCGCCACGGCGGGCTGGCTGGCGCTCCCGGGCCGGCGGGACGTCCCGGCCTGGCTGGCCCTGGTGACCGGCATCGTCACCGCCGTCCTCGGCGTCATCCTGGCCCGCATCGTCGGCCTCGACACCGGCCGCGCCGGCCTGTGGGACGTGGCCGTGCCGGCGGCCTCCGCCGTACTCGGCGTCGCGCTCGTGGCCGTCACGGCGCGCCCCCGGCGCCCGCCGGCCCCCGCCGACCCGACGCGGCCGGATCCCGATCCCGCCTCGACGCCGCCGGTCGCGGGCCGGCGGGTCGCGCCGCCCGACCTCCCGTGGAGGAAGACACCATGACCGTCGTACCGGACGACAACTCGATGACGCTGATCTGCGACAGCTGCGGAGACGTGACCACGGGAACCGCGTGCGTCCTGCCCGACGCCGAGGTCGTCTGGACCCTGGTCGCCGAACACGGCTGGAGCGGCTCCCCCTTCGCGACGGGCCCGCACCGCTGCCCCCGCTGCAGCCTGCTGGGCCCCGCCGCCGGCCGCGACGGCGGGGCCGGGCACGGCGACGAGGTGCCCGGCGGAGTGCTGGGGGTGGACCACCTCGACGACGTCGCGGTGGTGACCGCCGCCGGCGACATCGACGTCGACGCCGCCGACGACCTGCGCACCGCCCTGCGGCAGGCGGTGGACATCTGCGGGCACGTCGTGGTCGACCTGACCCGCGTCCACCTGATCGACGCGGGTGGGCTCGGGCTGCTCGTCCGGGCCCACCGCGACGCCCGGGAACGCGGCGCCGTGCTCTGCCTCGCCGCCCCGTCCCGCTTCATCCTGACCGTGCTGCACACCATGCGGCTGGACGGACTGTTCCCGATCTTCGCCAGCGCCGAGGAGGCCGTCCGGCGGCTCTCCCCGCCCGCTATCGGTGGGCCCGCCGGCCTGACGGCCACCGTGGCCGCGCCCGACCGGGCCGGCCGGCCGGCAACGGCGACCTCCGACCGCTGAGCCGCCGGCCCCCGCACCCCGCCCGCCCGTCGAGAGGACGCATCCCGATGCGCATGCCCTGGCCGTACCCGGACGAGGACGCGTTCCGTCCCCAGCCGCCCCGGCCCGCCCCGGACGACGAGGACGCCCGGCTCGCGGCGCTGGTCGCGCAGCGGTTGAGCAGCGACTGGACCACCCGACGCCAGCAGATCGTGGTGACGGTGCAGAACCAGGTCGTCATCCTCTCGGGCGTCGTGGCGGGCCCGGACACCCGGCAGGTGGCCGGTGAGCTGGCCTGGGACGTCCGGGGCGTGGTCGACGTCTGCAACGCCCTGCGGCTCGCCGGCCCCCGCCGGACCCGCCGCTGACGGGCCCCGACCCGCAACGCGTCCCGACCTTCGACGGGCCCCGGCCCCCCGCCCGGCGGCCCACGCCACCGGGCGTAAGCGCCACCGGACGGGCGCACCGCAGCGCGGGCGTCAGGCGGCCCAGACGCCGGTCGCGGCAGCCGACCGGGCGTAGTCGGCGAAGTCCCCGGGCGCCCGGCCGAGCGCCCGGGCGACGCCGTCCGCCAGGCCCTCGTTGCGCCCGTCGAGCACCTGCGTGAACAGGTACGTCAGCAGCGACACCACGTCGGCGGGGACGCCGGCCCCGTGCAGCGCGTCGACGTACTCCTCGACGGAGACCGGGACGAACGAGACCTGGCGGCCGGTCGCCGCGGCGATCTCGCCCACCGCCTCGGCGAACGTCAGCAGCCGCGGCCCGGTCACCTCGTACACCTCGCCGGCGTGCCCGTCCGCCAGCAGCGCCGCCACGGCGACGTCGGCGATGTCGTCGGCGTCCACGAACGGCTCCCGCACGCCGCCGACCGGCAGGTGGAGGGCCCCCGCGCGGATCCCGTCGACGAACGGGCCCTCGCTGAAGTTCTGCTGGAACCAGCTCGCCCGCACCACGGTCCACCGGCCGCCGGCGCCGTCCACGACCTGCGCGACCGCCTTCTCGGCCTGTTCCGCCTCCGGCTCGCCCCGTCCGGACAGCAGCACCACCCGGCGCGCGCCGCTCGCCACGGCCAGCCGCGTGAACGACTCGACGGCCTCGACCGCGCCCGGCACGGCCAGGTCCGGCTGGTAGGTCAGGTAGACCGCGTCCACCCCCGCCAGGGCGTCGGGCCAGGTGGACCGGTCCGCCCAGTCGAACGCGGGGGCCGCGGACCGGGAGCCGAGCCGCACGGGCACCCCGCGGGCGGCGAGCCGGTCGGCGACGCGCCGACCGGTCCTGCCGGTGGCGCCGAGAACGAGGACGGTGTTGGTGTTCGTCATGCCATCGATCCCACCGCGGCCGGGCGGCGGCGGCCATCGCCGCGAGGCGCGGGCGCATACGCGCGCGTCTCACTCACCCGTGGGGTGGACGCGCCCGGCCGTGCCGCCGGGCGGATCAGGCCGCCGGCTGGTCGACTGGGCAGGCGTAGGCGGTGCGTCCGCCCAGCTCCCACGTCCGCACCGGGGCGCCGCAACGGCGGCAGGTGGCGCGCTTGTAGACCCACCGCGCGTCGGGAGCCGAAGGGTCGCTGACCACCTGGCCGGCGTCGCGGCCGAGGGCCAGGTGCCGGACGGCCAGGTCCCACAGCCGGCGGGCGGTCGCCGGCGCGACGGGCCGGGCGGCGGGGTCGAGGCCGGCGAGGAAGAGCAGCTCGGCCCGCCAGGCGTTGCCGACACCCGCCCACACCGCCTGGTCCAGCAGCGCGGTGCCGACCGCCGCCCGCGCGGCGGTCAGCCGCCGCACGGCCTCGTCGCCGTCGGCGTCGGCGCGCAGCGGGTCCGGCCCGAGCGAGGCCCGCAGCGCGCGCTCGCCGTCGGCCGGCAGCGGTTCGCAGCGGGTCGGGGCGATGAGGTCGTACGCGACGCCGGCGCCCGCCAGGCGCAGCCGCACGCCCTTGCGGGGCGGCACCTCGGGGTCGTCGTGACGCAGGAACAGCCCTCGCATGCCGAGGTGGACGTGCAGGCCGGGGGCGCCGTCGACGTGGTAGAGCAGGTGCTTGCCGTACGCCTCCACGGACCGCAGCCGCCGCCCGTCGTACGGCCGGGTGTCCAGGCGGCCCTGCGGGCTGGAGACGGCGAGGACCTGACCGGCGAGCGCGGCGTGCTGGTCGCGCGCGTACCGGTGGATCAGGTGGCCCTCGGGCATGCGGCCCGGATACCCGGCGACCCTGCCCGAAAACGACGCCGACCGGCGGGAACATCGCCGATCGGTCCGTAGTTGTCCCCTTTCGTGACCGACGCTGCGCCGCACCGGCGGCTGCTCGACATCCGGCGGATCTACGTGGAACCGGAGGCCGCCGCGCTGCCCCGGGGGCGGGCTGTGCTGGACCGGTTCCCCGACGCGGAGCGCGTCGAGGTGGAGAGCCACTCCCGCATCCCGGAGCTGTACGGGGACGAGACAAACGTGGCCCGGTGGGTGCGGATCAAGACCGAGGCGCTCGTGCTGGGGGTCAAGAGGTCCCTCACCGCCCGCCCGAACGGCCGGTCGGCCGACTTCATCGCCCCGTCCACGGCGAACGGCTGCGCGATGGCCTGCGCCTACTGCTACGTGCCGCGCCGCAAGGGCTACAGCAACCCGGTGACAGTCTTCGCCAACATCGACCGGATCACCGGCTACCTCGGCCGGCACGTCGGCCGGCAGGGCGTGAAGGCCGAGCCGAACCAGTGCGACCCCACCGCCTGGGTGTACGACATCGGCGAGAACTCCGACTGCTCGCTGGACGCGAGGATCTCCGACAACGTCCGCGACCTGGTCACGCTGTTCCGGGACCTGCCGACGGCGAAGGCCACCTTCGCCACCAAGCACGTCAACCGCGACCTGCTCGACTGGGACCCGCGGGGCCGCACCCGCGTCCGCTTCTCGCTGATGCCGGCCCGGGACGCGAAGCTGCTCGACATCCGGACCTCCCCGGTCGCCGAGCGGATGGCGGCGATCGACGACTTCGTCGCCGCCGGCTACGAGGTGCACGTCAACCTCAGCCCCGTGGTCGTCCGCGACGGCTGGCTCGACGACTGGGCGGAGCTGCTCGACCAGCTGGACGACGCGCTCGGCGCCCGCGCGAAGGCGCAGCTCGCCGCCGAGGTCATCTTCCTGACCCACAACGACCGGTTGCACGAGGTGAACCTCGGCTGGCACCCGAAGGCCGAGGAACTGCTCTGGCGGCCGGAGCTCCAGCAGCCGAAGCGGTCGCAGACCGGCGGCTGGAACGTGCGCTACCGCACCGGCCGCAAGGGCGAGTACGTGGCCGCGCTGACCGACCTCATCGCGGCGAAGGCGCCGTACTGCCGCGTCCGGTACGCGTTCTGACCCGGTGCGGAAATGCGTTCAGGGCCACCCCCGCAAGGGGGTGGCCCTGAACGAAAGAATGTCCGGCGGTGTCCTACTCTCCCACACCCTCCCGAGTGCAGTACCATCGGCGCTGGAGGGCTTAGCTTCCGGGTTCGGAATGTAACCGGGCGTTTCCCCTCCGCCATGACCGCCGTAACTCTATGAAAATGTCAAACACACGTGGAGTGTTCGCTCGTTCAGAGTTGCACAGTGGACGCGTAGCAGCTTAGTAATCAAGTCCTCGGCCTATTAGTACCGGTCAACTGAACCCGTTACCGGGCTTACATTTCCGGCCTATCAACCCAGTCGTCTAGCTGGGGGCCTTACCCATCCAAAGGATGGTGGGATACCTCATCTTGAAGCGAGCTTCCCGCTTAGATGCTTTCAGCGGTTATCCCTTCCGAACGTAGCTAACCAGCCGTGCCCCTGGCGGGACAACTGGCACACCAGAGGTTCGTCCGTCCCGGTCCTCTCGTACTAGGGACAGCCCTTCTCAAGTATCCTACGCGCACGGCGGATAGGGACCGAACTGTCTCACGACGTTCTAAACCCAGCTCGCGTACCGCTTTAATGGGCGAACAGCCCAACCCTTGGGACCTGCTACAGCCCCAGGATGCGACGAGCCGACATCGAGGTGCCAAACCATCCCGTCGATATGGACTCTTGGGGAAGATCAGCCTGTTATCCCCGGGGTACCTTTTATCCGTTGAGCGACACCGCTTCCACACGCAAGTGCCGGATCACTAGTCCCGACTTTCGTCCCTGCTCGACCTGTCAGTCTCACAGTCAAGCTCCCTTGTGTACTTGCACTCAACACCTGATTGCCAACCAGGCTGAGGGAACCTTTGGGCGCCTCCGTTACCCTTTAGGAGGCAACCGCCCCAGTTAAACTACCCACCAGACACTGTCCCTGAACCGGATAACGGTCCGAAGTTAGATACCCAAATCAACCAGAGTGGTATTTCAAGATTGCCTCCACCCATACTGGCGTATGGACTTCACCGGCTCCCACCTATCCTACACAAGCTAACTCAGATACCAATGTCAAGCTATAGTAAAGGTCCCGGGGTCTTTCCGTCCTGCCGCGCGTAACGAGCATCTTTACTCGTAATGCAATTTCGCCGGGCCTGTGGTTGAGACAGTGGGGAAGTCGTTACGCCATTCGTGCAGGTCGGAACTTACCCGACAAGGAATTTCGCTACCTTAGGATGGTTATAGTTACCACCGCCGTTTACTGGCGCTTAAGTTCTCCGCTTCGCCCCGAAGAGCTAACAGGTCCCCTTAACGTTCCAGCACCGGGCAGGCGTCAGTCCATATACATCGAATTACTTCTTCGCATGGACCTGTGTTTTTAGTAAACAGTCGCTTCCCCCTGCTCTCTGCGGCCATACAACGCTCCACCCGCGCGGGGCTTCACGTCTCCGGCCCCCCTTCTCCCTAAGTTACGGGGGCAATTTGCCGAGTTCCTTAACCACAGTTCGCCCGATCGCCTCGGTATTCTCTACCTGACCACCTGTGTCGGTTTGGGGTACGGGCCGCTCAGAACTCGCTAGAGGCTTTTCTCGGCAGCATAGGATCACTGACTTCACCTGAATCGGCTCGGCATCACGTCTCAGCCTACATGTGCTGCGGATTTGCCTACAGCACGGCCTACACGCTTACCCCGGCACAACCACCGGCCGGGCTCAGCTACCTTCCTGCGTCACCCCATCGCTTGACTACTACCCGCCAGGTTCCCACGCTCCCCAACCTCAACCCGAAGGCCTTGGCTGGTTTGGGTGGTTAGCACAACGAGGTTCATCAGGGACGCTCTTTCGCGGGTACGGGAATATCAACCCGTTGTCCATCGACTACGCCTCTCGGCCTCGCCTTAGGTCCCGACTCACCCAGGGCGGATTAGCCTGGCCCTGGAACCCTTGGTCATCCGGCGGAAGGGTTTCTCACCCTTCTTTCGCTACTCATGCCTGCATTCTCACTCGTGCCGCGTCCACAACTGGGTCACCCCGCTGCTTCACCCCCGGCACGACGCTCCCCTACCCATCCACACACCTGCACAACACATCAAGGCGTTGCGAAGTAAAAATGTGAATGCCACAGCTTCGGCGGTGTGCTTGAGCCCCGCTACATTGTCGGCGCGGAACCACTTGACCAGTGAGCTATTACGCACTCTTTAAAGGGTGGCTGCTTCTAAGCCAACCTCCTGGTTGTCTATGCGACCCCACATCCTTTTCCACTTAGCACACGCTTAGGGGCCTTAGCTGGTGATCTGGGCTGTTTCCCTCTCGACTACGAAGCTTATCCCCCGCAGTCTCACTGCCGCGCTCTCACTTACCGGCATTCGGAGTTTGGCTGATTTCGGTAAGCTTGTGGGCCCCCTAGACCATCCAGTGCTCTACCTCCGGCAAGAAACACGCGACGCTGCACCTAAATGCATTTCGGGGAGAACCAGCTATCACGGAGTTTGATTGGCCTTTCACCCCTAACCACAGGTCATCCCCCAACTTTTCAACGTTGGTGGGTTCGGCCCTCCACGCGGTCTTACCCGCGCTTCAGCCTGCCCATGGCTAGATCACTCCGCTTCGGGTCTAGGACACGCGACTGAATCGCCCTATTCAGACTCGCTTTCGCTACGGCTCCCCCACACGGGTTAACCTCGCCACATGCCACTAACTCGCAGGCTCATTCTTCAAAAGGCACGCCGTCACCCCGCAAGGCTCCGACGGATTGTAGGCGAACGGTTTCAGGTACTATTTCACTCCCCTCCCGGGGTACTTTTCACCATTCCCTCACGGTACTCGTCCGCTATCGGTCACCAGGAAGTATTTAGGCTTACCAGGTGGTCCTGGCAGATTCACGGCAGATTTCAGGGGTCCGCCGCTACTCGGGAACACCCACAGAAGGTCAGCAACTTTCACCTACCGGACTATCACCGCCTACGGTCAGCCATTCCAGACTGTTCGGCTAGCCACTGACTTTATAACTCCTCGAACAAGTGTCAGCTTGCTCAGCAGGGTCCCACAACCCCGACCACGCAACCCCTGACAGGTATCACACGCAGCCGGTTTAGCCTCAATCCGCTTTCGCTCGCCACTACTCACGGAATCACTAATTTGTTTTCTCTTCCTACGGGTACTGAGATGTTTCACTTCCCCGCGTTCCCCCCATACACCCTATGTGTTCAGGTGCAGGTGACATCACATGACTGATGCCGGGTTCCCCCATTCGGACACCCTGGGATCACAGCTCGGTTGACAGCTCCCCCAGGCCTATCGCGGCCTCCCACGTCCTTCATCGGCTCCTGGTGCCAAGGCATCCACCGTTCGCCCTTGACAACTTGACCACAAAGATGCTCGCGTCCACTGTGCAATTC